>CATJOY010000034.1 GCA_949741925.1 uncultured Desulfovibrionaceae bacterium
AGGAGGTGATGAAGGCAAAGCGCAATCCCGGCGCGAAGAAATGCATGCCGTGGATGAAAAAACGCTCCGTCGTCTGGCACAAAATCATGTGCGTTCTTTCTCCCTGCCTAAGGCCGTTTCGGCTGCCCATTTCCGGGCCTACGCTAAACGGGCTTTGGAGGCGAGCCGTCGAGCTATGGGTGAGGGAGATTGGGGGACAGCCCTGCACCAAAACGAGCTGGCCCGACTCAACATGGCTATGGCCCGGCTCTGCGCTGAGAAGCGCGTCAAGAATTCCGGAGGCCGCCAGGACGCCCAAACAGGGGAACTTGAAGAAAGCGCAGGCCTCCAAGAAAACGTTGACCAAGCAGAAAAAGAAGCTCGATAAGCAGGTCAAACTCATCGCTTGTCCGACTTATGGCTTGGACATCTAGTTGCAACGCGGTATCAAAAACCCGGAAGCCACGGCGGCGCTTCTTAAGATCCCCGTGGAGGCGCTGCAGAAATGGTCGGTGGGGGAATGAAAAAAAGCTTTGGTGGGCCAGAAAAGGACCAAATACGGTTTTACATCCTGCGGTAGTGCTCAAGGAAGGGAATTCGGTGGCGTTATTTTCCGTATTGACTGCCCGAGAGGCACGAAGATGATGTATGCTGAACCGTTCAGCCATTACGGCGCGGGAGATAAGCGGCAATGGGACGGCAAATGAGCCCGGGCTTTGTTGAGCTCTTGAAACGATATTCAGTATAACGAATCAGATTATATAAAGCGTTAACGCTTCGAGGGGGCCGCATCGCTGTGGCCCTTGTAGGCCGGGGATTCCCTGTCCGGTTCCACGGTGAAGGCAAAGTACCGTAGAAAGAAGGCCGCCAGCGGTTCGGGCAAGAGATGCAGCAGGCGCGTGCCCAGGGCCAGCATCCGGGGAAAAATAATGGTATCCTTGCCGGCCAGCAGGCGGGAGGCGATATGCTCGGCAGCCGCATCCGCCGTCATTCGCAAGGGTTGAGGGCCCTTGAGGCGGCGGCTCATAGGGGTTTCAATGTAGCCCGGGTAGACGATGCTGATGCGTACCCCTGCATCGAACAGCGCCATGCGCGTGGCTCTGGCAAAGAAAGAGAGAGCCGCCTTTGAGGCCGAATAGCCGGGAGAGCCCGGCAGCGGGTATAGGGCGGCCAGGGAAGCGATAAGCACAATATGCCCGGCTTGCCGGGCTGTCATTGGTTCTAACAGCGTCGCCATCAGATTGATGGCCCCAAGAGCATTGACCTCCATCACCCGGCAGGCGTCCGCTACCGGCTCAAGCCCGCCGAGATCCGGTTTTTTCTGTGGCAGGAGCCCGGAGGAGACCCCGGAATTCAGAATGGCCATGGTCAGCGGCCGTGCGGCATCCAGCTCCAGGATTTTTTCTCGGCTGGCTTCAAGTTCGCGGATATCCTGCCGGATTACGACGCATTCCGCGCCTTTGGCCGTGCAGGCGGCGGCAAGCGCTTCCAGACGAGCGGCATCGCGTCCCCAGAGGCTCAGGAATACCCCTTGGGCGGCGTAGCGCAGGGCTAGGGCCTGACCAAGGCCGCCGCTGGCTCCGGTAATCAGGATATGGCGCGGCCTATACGTTGCTTTTTCCGTTGTGCTCATTGTTCCCTCCCGGAGGCAGTTCCTAAGGTCTGCCGGAGGACCCGGTTCCGGCATGCGCGGCTGCAAGCAGGAGGGCCCCCAAGGATTCTTCAGGAACAGGCGATTCCCCATCCGGATCGTTGAAGGCCTTGGCAAGGCCACTATCGCCGCTATGCCAGATCAAAAAATCAGTGGCAACCTGCGATTTTTTGAGTTGCGTTCCCCGGGGCAGGCTCCCGAGATGGTCGCCATAGAGGCAGATGAGCAGCGGCCGGTCAAGGCGGGCGGCCAGAGAGGAAAGATCCCCCAACATCCTATCGGTATTGCGCAGATGGCGGGCGTAGGCCGCCAAGCCGCCGTCACGTTGGCCGGCCTGATCCGGAAGGGGGGAGGCGTCTTCAGGGAAGGGGGTTTCGGTGAGCCTGCCAGGCATCCAGGGGCCGTGGGCTTCAATGGTGATGGCAAAGATAAAGTGCGGTTTTTCCGCCGTGGCGAGTTCCCGGCCAATGCATTGAGCAAGGGCGGCATCGCTGACATAAGGGCCGCAGGTCGGGGAACCGGCAAAGGCTTTACGCTCCAGGAATCGGGAAAAGCCCAGGTTAGGCATGGCTTTACATCTATCGAGAAAGGCTCCTGAACCCGGGTGAAGGCAAAGCGTCTCGTATCCTTGCGCCGCGAACCAGCGAGGAAGCGCTCCGGTGGTTGAGGCCGCCGCCAGCGCATAGGGGTTAAAAGCATAGGTTTTCAGGCTCTCCGGGCGGATACCTGTGAGCACGGAGAATTCGGTGCGGATTGTATACGCGCCGTAACAGTTGACCTGTAACAGCCCATGGCGGCCTTGGGCGGCCAGGCGGTCGAAATTGGCGGTCCAGTCCGCTCCAAGACCGGGAAATAACCGTTGTAGGTGGAAAAACGACTCGGCCTGGAGCAGCAGCACATGGGGCGGCCTGCCGTTGCCGAGCGGTTCGCGCAGGCAGGGGCTCCAGGTGCAGACTCGGGAAAGACCATCGCGGCAGGGGGCGGCGTCGTGGGCGATCTCTTGCTTAAAGAGATAATGCCAAACAGCATGGCGGTACGCGGCGTAGGCCAGGCCAAAGCGAGTTCCATCCTCCTTAGGGGCAAAAGCAAGAGGAGCCCGGCTAAAACGCCGTCCCCAGCGGGTTGCGGCCCCGGGCCCGGCGGCGTCCAGCAGAGCCCAAAGGATGCACGCTCCGGCTAAAACACCCGTGGTGATGCGTTGGGAAGGGGAAAGAGTCGGTGGCGTATAGTTTGAAAAAAGCGCGGCGGCCGTAGCGGCGGCGAGCGCCGCGAACAGCAGGAGAAAGGACCGGATCGGAATGTAAGGAAAATAGAAGGCCGGGAAAAAGAGCATTTGGCGGAGCATGTACACGTCAGAAAACAGCAGTGGCTCTCCAAGCACGGCAGTTTTGGCCCGATTCAAGACCATCAGGATACTCAGGAGCAGCGCGGGCAGACCGATGGAGAGAAGCGGCCGCCCTGTCAGGGCAAGCGCTAGGAGGGCTGCAACCGAGAGAGCGGCCAAGAGAAACAGGTCGCCCCATCCCGGGCGAGAGAGCAGCCTGATGCCGGATTCGCAGCGATGCAGCAGAATAAGGATGCTGAAGGCGGCAAATGTCAGGCACACCCCGGCAGCCGGGAGGGCGAGGGAAGGAGTGGCGGGATCCACGGCGCGGTTCAGGAAAGCGTTTTGCAGAGTATGGAGCCGCCTTGTTCATGGCCGGGCAGAGAGAGCTTTTCCGGCGGAAAATACTCCACCAGTTCAAAGCCCTGGCGGGCGTAAAACCGCATGCCCCGTTCGTTGTCATTCCAGCAAAACAGGCTGATCCGCCGGCGATCCAGGGCGCGGCAGCGGCTTTGGGCTTCCAGCATCAAGGCGGCGGCGTGGCCGTTGCCGCGCAAATCCTCGGCCAGCCAGATAGTATTGATGTACAGGCTCTCGGGGACGGCGTTTTCAAGGATAGGCCGGACCGGCTTCAGCCGCTTTGAGGGTACAAAGCTTTCCATGAGCGTCGGGATACGGTGCTCTTCGGAAGGGTAGCAAAAGAGCAAGGCGGTGATCTCTTCATCGCTCAGGGAGCAGATGACGTTTTTTGCGTCGTAGGCGCCTTCGCCCTTCATAAAGGCGACGGAAAGAAAGTGCTGGCCGGTCAATCCCGGGATCAGCTTATCCAGAAGATGCTCCACAACGCCTGAGGCCACATCGGCGACTATTTTGGCGATTTGTTCGGCATGGTCGGGCGTAGCCTGATGAAAAGTAAACATAGCGACACCATTTCGGGGTAAAAAGTATCCTCACGGTACAATGAATCTGTAACGCTGCATTCCCGGCTCGATGGCCGGGGCACTGCCCCGTTTTTGATTCCCCCGCCCGGCTAAGAGAGGCGGGAGATTTTTTCAGACGGGAGGCCCCTCTGGTAAACGAAAACCGCAAGCAGAGCAGCGGGGCATTATGCAACTTCCGCTTGGGCTTTGGGCAACTCCTCCACCAGGATATCCAGGGCGGTGAGGATATCCTCTTCCTGGTGTTCCGAGGAAAGGAAGAACCTGAGACGGGCCATGCCTTCTTCTACGACGGGGTAAATGATGGGCAGGGCGTTGACTCTACGTTTGAACATTGCAGCCGCGAGGAGACCGGCTACAAGGGAATTGCCCACGATGACGGGCACAATGGCAAAGCCTTGGGCATAACCGGTGTTGAGCCCACGTTTTTTAGCTTCTCTCAGGAAAAAGGCGCTGACTTCCTGGAGGCGTTGGGTGCGTTCGGGTTCGCGGAGCATGATTTCCAGGGCCTTGGCCGAGGCTGCGGCTATGGGCGGGGGCATGCCTACGCTGTACACAAAGCCCGCAGCCTTGAATTTGAGCAGTTCTACGAGTTCGGCGCTGCCTGCGATAAAGCCGCCGCAGCCGCACAGGGTTTTGGAGAGGGTGCCCATCCAGATATCAACATCCGTTGCGGGAACGCCGTAATGTTCGGCGCAACCCCGTCCCGTGGCCCCAAGCACGCCTAGGGAGTGGGCTTCGTCAACCATCAAAAAGCAGGTATAGCGCTGTTTCAGCGCAATCATTTCCGGCAGCTTCAGAATGCTGCCGTCCATACTGAAGAGGCCTTCCGTGGCGATTATGACCCGCTCATGCCGGGAGCGGGTCTGCTCCAGCATGCGTTCCAGGGCTTCGCAGTCGTTGTGGGGGTAGGAATACCGGCTGGCGCCGGAGAGCTTGGCCCCCATGATAATGGAGTTATGGGCCAGGGCATCGTGGTAGACGGCGTCTCGCGGTCCCAGGAGCGTAGCGATGGTAGAAACATTGGTGGCATGGCCGCTGACAAAGATCACGGCATCTTCAACACCGTAGGTTTCAGCCAACAGCCGTTCAAAGGCGGCGTGCGGCGGCCTTTCCCCGGCCACCAGGCGGCTGGCTCCGGCGGAGGTGCCGAATTTTTTCATGGCTGCGGCAGCCGCGGCGTTTACCTCTGGGTGCCCGTTCAAGCCGAGGTAATCGTAGGTTGAAAAATTGAGAAATTCCTTTCCGCCGATACGCGTTCTGCCCTTGGCCTTGGTATCGTGGCAGGTAAAGAAGGGATTCAGAATCCCCATCTTTTCGCCGACAACCCGCTGGACTTGGATTTGTTTGTAATCAGGAAGTTCCGCGATTTTCCCGAAGCGCTCAGGCACGGCGGCCGAATCACGGCGTTTGCGTTCCTCTTTGGGAGCGCCGAGGAGATTGGCGGTCTGGAGCTGGTCCAGCAGCGCCTTTTGTTCGCCTGCGTCCAGGCCGAACAGCGAATCTTTCTCACTCATTACGGCTGTCCTTTGTTATGATTTCCAGGGCGCGCGCTCTCGCGCCTTCGGGAAGATGCATACCGTGCTTCTTTTCCAAACTGCGGATCATTTCAGCTTCCGCGTCAGGAGCTGCTTCCTCGTCTTCCTGGCCGCTGAGGAGCGAGAACAGACTTTCGGCCAGGGAGAGAGGCGTTGTGTGCTCGGAAAGCGGCATGGTGTAGCCGGTAAGCTGGAATTTTTGCTCCACTGCCAGGCCCAGTTCCACGGCCATCAGCGAATCCATCCCCAAAGAGACGAGCGGCGTATCTGCGGCGAGCTTATCTTTGGGCAAGTGCAGCACATGGGCGACCTCGGCAATGAGAATGGCGGTTATGGCGCTCACCGCCTCCTTTTTGGGCAGGGCGCGGATATGCTCCAGAGAAGGACCTTCGGCCTCGCCGGAGGCGGATTTTTTGGGGCGCAGCCTGGAAAAACGGGGGGCCGCCAGGGCGGGCAGATCCGCCCTGTTCTGCCAATCCAAACCGAAGTAGTGGCTTTCGCCGATATCTGCAGCTATGCAGTGCTCAAGCCAGTACAGGGCATCCCGCGAGTGGGTCGGGCTTACGCCCAGAACTGAAAGCAGCATCTGGCGGGCTTTGGGGTTGCGGGTGATCATGCCGGTATCGTCTATAGCGCCCCAGCCAATGACCTGAGCAGGCAGGCCCAGGGATCTGCGCCAGGCTGCCAGGCTTTCCTCCATGCAGTTGGCGGCCACATAGGAGGCCTGACCAGGATTGCCGAAAAGTGAGACCGCGGAAGAATACAGTACGAAAAAATCCAGCGGTTCGGTGATGGTCAGCTCATGCAGATTCCAGGCCCCCAAGCTTTTGGCTGCCAAAACGCCGCGGATTCTTTCGGGCGTAAGGCTGGTGATGATGCCGTCATCCAGCAGGGCGGCCGCATGGATCACGCCACGCAGGGGCGGCAGCGCGGCAAGATGCCGTTTCAGAGCCCGTTTGAGTTTGCCCTTATCAGCAACGTCCGCTTTCACAATATGGACGTGTATCCCCTTCTCTCTCATGGCGTTCACGGTCTCTTCCGCTTCGGTTCCGTTAAGGCCGTTACGGCTGAGCAGAACTAAGTGCCGCGCGCCGCGTTTGGCTAAGCGCTGCGCGGTGGCCAGGCCGAACCCTCCGGTGCCGCCGCTGATCAGATACGTGGCTTCGGCATTGAGGCTGATTTTCTTCCAGGGGCTTTCCGGCGGAGAGGCCAGCAGTGAGGCCCCCTTGAGCGAGAGCACAATTTTTCCGATATGGGCGGATTGCTGCATGGTCTGGAAGGCCTCCAGCACTTTGGCGGCCGGAAACACCGTGTGCGGCAGCGCAATGAACTTACGGGCCTCGAATAATGCCATTAATTCGCTGAAGAGCTTTTGGGCGAGTTCGGGCTGGTGAACCAACAACTGGTCTACATCAACGCCGAAGTAGGAAAGATTGTTGCTGAAGGGCCGGAGCCGCATCGGGGTATCAGCGTAAAAGTCGCGTTTGCCGAGTTCCAGGAACCGGCCAAAGGGTTTCAACACCGCAAGCCCGGCGGGGATGGCCTCTCCAGCTAAGGAGTTGAGCACCGCATCCACGCCCTGGCCGTTGGTGGCCTCCAGCACCTCCTGGACAAAGCGGAGCGAGCGGGAAGAAAAGATATGCTTGACGCCGAATTGCTTCAAAAAGGCGTGTTTTTCTTCGGCCCCAGCAGTGGCGTAGATTTCCAGGCCCAAATGGTTGGCGATCTGCACAGCGGCAAGCCCCACCCCACCGGCTGCGCCATGAATAAGCACCTTTTCTCCGGGCTGCATATTTGCCAAGTGTTTCAGGCTGTACCAGGCAGTGATGAAGGGAACCGGAATGGTCGCGGCTTCGGCAAAGCCGAGAGAGGCGGGCTTGGCGACAACAGCCGAAGCCTTGGTTACCACGTGGGTGCTGAAGCAGGCCGGGGCGAAACACACCACTTCGTCGCCCGAAGACCAGGCGCGCACGTTGTTGCCCACAGCGGTGATAACGCCGGAGCATTCAATACCCATGGTCGGCCCGGAGAAACCGTTTTCAAGCGCTTCATCAGGGAGCATGCCCATGCACCACATGACATCGCGGAAGTTAAGGCCGGTATACTTGACTTCCACGCAGACTTCGTCGGGGCCCGGTTTGGGCAGCGGCATGGTCTTCCAGTAAAGATTTTGCAGCCTCCCGGGCGTATCAAAGGCGAGGCAGGCCCCTGCGGCGGCCTGATCAGCCCGGGGGCGGGAAAGGCCGCTGTGCAGACGGGTCAGCCGCGGCACAGAGCGCAGCTCGCGGCTGAAAACAACTTCCGTTTCTCGGGTCGGGTCGAGCAGCTCTCGAACAAGACCGGTGAATCCGAGGCCCCCGGCCGCGTGTTCTCCCTGGAAATCAATGTAGCGGATTTCCAAGCCACGCATTTCATTGGCCATAACTCTGGTGAACCCGAGGAGCGCGCCTTGTGAAGGCAGGGGGCTTGTTCCGGCAAGACCATCGGCGAACGCGCCGCCGCCAATAACCTGCACACTGAGCGGCAGACGCAGGGCATCCCAGACTGTAGCCAGGGCGTGCAGACCCTCCAGGCCGGTCTGTTGCACCCGGGCAAGCTCGTCTCCGGTAAAGGAGCTGCGGTTGTCAAAGCCGACGAGATAGACCAGATGTACCTTTTTCTTGCCCTTGCGCATTCCCAGTAGCCCTTGCCAATGTTCGGGCCGGGAGGGATCAAAATCTTTGTCGTGATAGGAAAGCCGTGCTTCTTCTCCGTGCTCGGAGAGTGCGGCCAGCAAGCGTTTGCCGAGAAGAGCGCCGGGGCTGCCGGCTTCCCCGGCCACCAGCAGCCACGTACGTGTTTCCGCTAACGATGTGCCGTGAGCTGTATCGGAAGCCGCAACCGCAACACCGGAGGGGGCGAGTCCATCGGCGGAGGGGCGCTTTTCCGCGTTGGCGTGGTCCGCGGCGGGCTTCTCCGGCTGTTCTGCGGAGCGCTCGCCGGCTGGCAGCGGTTTGCGAGCCAGTAGGATAAAGGCCGGGCCGGCCGGGTCTTTACCTTTATCTACAACATCAACATCTGCGAAACCGGCTTCGAGCAATTGTTGTTTCCAACTCTCCGGTTCCTGCAACAGCGAAACCGGCATGCTGTTGTCGAGCGAGGCGGCCCACCACGAGGGGCGGGCGCCAAAGACAAAATCGGCAAACAGACTCGGGGCGTGTTCCATAACACAGAGCACGCCGCCGGGAGCCAGCATCTCCAGGCATCCGGCCAGCGCGGCTTTGCCGTGGGCATGCTCGTGGAGCGAGAGGGCCAGCAGAATGCAGTGGTACCGGCCGAGGTGCTCCACAGGCGGATTGTCCGGAGCAAGTTCCGTAAAGGAAACCGCCGGATGCGCGCTGAACATCTGGGCGTGAATTTCCGCCTGTTCAGGCGAGGGCTCGGCCACAACACAGCGGGCGTTGCTTTTGGAGAACAGAGGGAGCATCTCCGGTAGGAAATGTTCCGGATTTTTGGCCACCTGAAGTACGTTGATTCCTTGCCCGGTTTGGGCAGCGTTCAGAACGGCTTTGGCGCATCGGGTCAGGATGGCGGTATAGGGGTGGAACTGGCACGATTGGGTGAAATAGGCGCGGGTCAGCCTGGCAGGCAAAAGGGCGACCTCATGATTTTCAGGAAGGTTCTCCAGAAAACGTTTCGCCTTGCCGGAGACATAGGCCAGGAGCGCCGCCTCCGTGGCATATCCGGGGGCAGTACTGAGAATGGTGCGCCACAGGGTGGTTGCACTCGGGCGTTCACCTCTCGGGCGAACCTGCCATACACCGTCGTTCCGGCTTGCCAGGTTTGCATTTTCCAGGCGCTCCAGCATAGAGGTAAGCCAGGGTTCCTGAGAAGCCGCCACATCCCCGGCCTCAATCAGTTCGCGGATGGAAAAGCTTTGCGGCAGCGGCGAGGCAGGGCGGATCGAAAGCACTGCTTCATGCATGGCCGTCAATGAGGCTAGCTGCAGCAGAAGATACGGATGCACGGATTGCGCGGAATCCTCTTTGGCGGATTGACTGAAGCTCTGCAAGGCGCTTCGCAGCTCCTGGTTAAGCCCTTGGCTAGAGAGATTAGCCAGCGGTCTGATATCCGCCGGATGGGCCGAGGGCACCAGCTCCATTATATAAGGCGCCGAGCGGATTCTATCCAACTCCAGCCAGGCGGCTCGCCGGAAACGGCAGCCTTTCAGTTGCAGCAGTATCTTGCCGGAGGTATCCAGCAGCGTGAAGGAGGCCACCACCGAACGGGGGCTGATACGCTCCAGGCGGGCATGGGCAAAGGCAGGTTTGTCCGCGGCATAGAGCACAACACGTTCAAAATCCGAAGGAAGATAGGAGTGCCCGTAATTGCCGCTCTGGGAACCGAGAAGGATAAACAAGGTCTGAAAGGCTCCATCCAGCAGCGGTGGCGGTATGAGCATGCCGCGGGCGCTTGATGGATCGGCTTCCTCAAGGCTGGCTAACACTTCCGGTCGGTTGGTTTCCGAGCGTACCCAGGCCCGGCGGACCGTCTGGAAACAGGGACCGTAATGGAGCATGAAGCGGTCTGCGGCGGCGTACAGCGTGGATTTTTCCACGGCAACGCCGAAAGAATCCGGCGTTCTAAACTGGGCGTCCGAGGGGGCCGGGGTGTCGGCCACGGGGACAATGCGCCCTTTGGCATATTTGCTCCAGGCTTCGGTGCTCATAACGGCGCGGCCTTCGAGGGTGAAACCGCCGTCTTCCCTATCTATAGTGGTACGCAGCGCCTTGGCGCTTTCGTCGGAAAGCGCGAGCGGGCGCAAGATACTTACCCGCTCAAGTTCGAGCTGGGTTGCCGGGAAGGCTTCCCGGGCTGCCGCCAGGATGCCCTCGAGAAATGCGGCAGCGGGGTAGGGCGTGCTGGCGCCGGCTTGGTGATCCTTGAGCCAAGGATAGTCCGCTGTATGAATGAAGTTCTCGAATATCAGGCATTTCCCCGGCAACTGCCAGCCAAGCAGGGGGTGGATGCGTTCCTGAAGCATGAATTCCCGGCATTCCGGCGTGCTTTCCGCCCAGATATGTTCTCGGTTCCAGGGATAGTGCGGCAAATCTACCCGTTTATGCGGCAAGGGAAAATGCGCCTTCATGTTCAGCGTCCAGCCGTGTTTCCAGGCTGTTTTCCAAAGCTCGTCCAGTTCGGCCAATTCGTTTTTGTTGCGTTGCAGGGTAATGAAAATATGGTGCGTTTCCTGCTCATCGCGGAGCACGTCGCGCATGTAGGAACGCAAGATGGGACTGGGGCTGATTTCCATGAACAGGCGCCGGCCGGCGGCAAAGGCAGCGGCAACCGCCGGGGCAAATAGGGCCGGTTGACGGATGTTTCCCCACCAATACTCTATACCCAGAGGGGCCGCATACTCCCGGCCGTACACGGCGGAGAAATACGGCACAGCCGGCTTGCGGGCCTTGAGGCTGCCGAGCCCCGTGTAAAAGGCCTCTTTCATCGCCTCCATGCGGCGGGTATGGAAAGGATAAGGGATTGAGAGCATTTTTGCGGCGATGCGCAGGCTTTTGCAGCGATCCATAAAAGAGCGCAAGTCAGCGGTATCGCCGGATAAGGAGAGGGATGTGGCCGTATTGACTGCGGCAATTTCAATATCCAAGCCCATTTCCCGAATCAGTTTCTCAGCCTTATCCGCGGGCATGACGGCAACAGCCATGGAGCCTGTGCCGCGCATGGGGGCCTGCAAATGGCTCCGATAATGGATAACCCGGCAGGCATCGGCCAAACTAAGGGAGCGGCAGCACCACGCGGCGGCCACCTCACCGACGCTGTGCCCGATAACGGCCGAGGGAAGAATGCCCTTGGATTCCAGAACCTTGACTATACCTACTTGCACGGCAAAAAGGAGCGGTTGGCTTTTTTCCGTGTGGTCAAAAACATCTTCGTAGCGTTCCGGGTTCTCCAACGCATCTTTGATGGACCAGCCTTGGAGGGGCGAGAGATGCGCATCCACTTCATCCATGGCGCGACGAAAGACTTTGCTTTCCCGCATCAAGGAAGCGCCCATGCCGCTCCATTGGCTGCCGTTGCCGGAAAAGGCAAAAACGCCGCCGGTATTGCGAAGCAGGCTTTCTTGAACAAGCCCTTTATCTTTACCTTCGCTTTTGGCAATTTTTTTGAGCTGGGCGCAAACATCCGGGAGTGTTCCCCCATCTGCCACGGCGCGAAAAGCCATGGCTTCGCGGTGGCCAGCCAGGGTTGCGGCGGCGTCATAGCGCAGGGCATCCCCGTTATCGCCGGCCTGCTCCAGAAAGGAAGCGTAGGAATCGGCCAACGCTCTAAGGCTTGCGGCGCTGCGTGCGCTGAGCAGAAACGGCGCGGAAAGCGTGCTGCGCGCGGCCGGAAGCCGTGGCGTGGCATGGCGCGCGGCCCGTTGCAGGACCACATGGGCGTTGGTGCCGCCGAAGCCGAAGGAGTTGATGCTGATAAGTTCGTCCCCCCCGGTTTTGGGCAGAGCAGTCACCCCTTGCGGTACCCGAATGTTGAGTTCTTTGAAGTCGATGGCCGGGTTCGGGGTTTTCAGGTGTAAATTGGGCGGAATTTTATTGTTGTTCAGAACCAGTAAGGATTTGAGCAGGCCGGCCATGCCCGAGGCTGGTTCCAGATGCCCGATGTTGCTTTTGACGGAGCCGACGTAGAGCGGCCGCGTCCCTTTGAGCGCTTTGCCGAAAACCGTGCCGATGGCTCCCGCCTCCAGGGGATCGCCGGCGGCTGTGCCGGTGCCGTGGGCCTCCATATACACCAGCTTGGTTTTATTCAGACCGAAGCGTTGGTAAACCTCTTCCATCAGTTGGATCTGGGCTTTTTGATTGGGCAGGGCAATGCCCGTGGTCCGGCCGTCGGAATTGACGCCTGTTCCGGCAACGAGGGCCAGCACGCGGTTCTGATCGCGTAGAGCCAGATGCAACGGTTTGAGCAGAATGACGCCCACGCCTTCGGAACGTACAAACCCGTTGCCGGAAGCGTCAAAGACCTTGCAGCGCCCGTCCGGCGAGAGCATGCGCGCCCTGGAGAAGCCGATATAGGGTGAAGGTGACATCAGCATGTTCACGCCGCCCGCAAAGGCCAAAGAGATTTCACCCCGGCGCAGGGCGCTGCAAGCCTGGTGCACAGCAACCAGGGATGATGAGCAGGCTGTATCGATAACCAGGCTCGGCCCGCGGAGATCATAAAAATAGGAGACGCGGTTGGCGATAATGCTGAGGTTGCAGCCGGTCATGGAATAGGGACCGGCAAGGCAGGGATCATCGGAACTATGCAGGGCCATATCCATACTGGAAGCCCCCACGAAAACGCCGGTATCAGAACCTTTTAGACTGGATGGCAGGATATGCGCATTTTCCAGGGCTTCCCAACTGGTTTCCAGAACCAGCCGCTGCTGCGGATCCATGGTTAGGGCTTCTTTGCGGGAAATGCCGAAAAAATCCGCATCAAACTCCTTGATTTCCGGAATGATCCCTGCTGCCAAGGTGTAGCTGTGGCCTTCCCGGTTTTTGGCGGCGCTGGCAAAGCGGTCTCTGGAAAAACGTCCTTCGGGCAGCTCGGTAACGGCATCCCGGCCTTCCCGCAGGAGATCCCAAAAACTGGCAAGATCCGTGACCCCGCCGGGAAAACGGCAGGCAACCCCGACGATGGCAATGGGTTCATCCTGATATGTAGCACATGTATTCATGACATTGGTCATCCATAGTGGGCGTCTGGTTATGGCCGGGCAGCAGAAAACGCCCTCCGGCGTTTCCGTGCCCGTTCCGCAAATATACTGTTCCTCTCCCCGGCCGTTGCGCCCGTGGGCTTGGCCGTAGACCCGCGGAGAAGGTGAACTATCTATGCAAATAAGGCAATGAGAGCATTTTTACAGTTTACAACGACAGTATTCCGACGGAGAAAACCATCAGCTTTCCCCGGCAGAAAACCCGCCGCCCTCATGCAGGAGAGGCGGTTTGCCGGGAGTGCCTTACGGAGCGATCACAACCTTTGTTGCAATGGCGATCTGGTACAACACGTTTATGATATCCTTAAACACGGAAAAACTTTTGGAATCGTATTCGGGCATGACAAGCAACAGATCTCCGGGCAGGATATCCGTATTGTTTGCCAGGGCGATTTCCCCGTTGGGATGGACCACCAAAATATCCTTCTGGTTGGCCCGCTCAGTGAAGCCCCCGGCGGCATACACATAGCGCGCCGTGCCCGCTCCTTTTTCGTAGACAATGGCTTTGGGGATCATAACTTCACCGGCAATCTGAATTACATCCGAACGTTGGGGAATAACAATTTCATCGCCGTCTTCAAGAAGAATATCAGCGCTGACTCCGTTGCGAGTTACCACTACCACGCCATCCGGCTCCAACTGGGAGGCCCGTTTAACGAAGTTTTGCACCAACTCGGCTTCCTGCACCCGGATGGCCGAGGTTTCCTGCGTGGCCGAGGTTGCCGTGAGCACCGAGTTCTCCAGGCGGAACAATGCGTCGGAGAGAGCCTTTTTTTGTTGTTCCGCTACGCTTCGTCGCTTGAGGTAAATGCCTTCCAGGTTAGAGAGGCCCGGGTCGGTTTGCACATGGGCCAGCAAAGAGCGGAGCGAGGTATTCCGCTTGATCGGGAAACGGGTCGGCCCCAAAATGGAGCCGCTGACGGCTACCATGATGGTGTCGCCCGGCCGGTCCGCCAAAAATTCGACCCAATCATTGGCCGCCAGGGAGAAATGAGCGAACTCCGTAAGATTCATGTAAATATGGAAGGGAGTGGCGTTACGCGAGCCGCTGACCCCCACGTGGGAGACTGCGGGCAGGGGAGCGGCCAGGCGTATTAAATCGCTCCCGGTAAAGGTTTTGCCGCGGCTTTCATAGCTGGCATGCTGCGGAATGAGGCCGTCGGCAATGACGCTGTCTCCTTTGGGGCCCACTACGATCACATCCCCGTCGCGGAGCCTGCCGCCCTTGATCTCTCCATTCAGGATGAAGGAATAGAGATCCACCCGGGCCAGAACCTTGCCGTTGCGTTGGATGGTTATATCACGGTAGCTGCCCCGATCCGGAATAATGCCGCCGGCTCTATCCAGGTAGTAGAGTACAGTATCATTGGGGCCGCCTGCATAGCGTCCGGGGCGGGTGACAAATCCCGTCACGTAAACGGCCACAGGCTGGGCCGACAGGAGGTTGGCGTAAACATTAACGTTGGTGGTGAACGTTGAAGAAAGAAATTGTTTGATGCTGCTTTGCAAACTGCCGTGTTTGATGCCGGCGACATGCATGGGGCCCGCTTCGGGCAGAAAGATATTGCCCTGCTGATCAACCAGCAAGGTATCGGCGTATTGCTGCGCGCCCCAGATACGGACCATGATCCGATCGCCCGGCATAACCACGTAATCGGCATTCAAGCCCTCGTAAAAGGTACCCGCGAAATAGCCTTGGAAAAGATTGGCGCCAAAGGGAGGATAGGAACCGGAACGGAACGGGGTCAGGCTTTGGGCCCAGGCAGGAAGCCCCGCAAAGCCCCGGCTGCCGCTCATAACCGGACCCGGAGCATAGAGCGGCTGCGGCGAGGAGGGATCTTCGTACCGTTCGCTTCCTTGGCCGGAGGGCGTATTGCTCATAGCCGCCGTATCCGAAGGCACCTGCAATCGGGCTGAACGGGCAGTGACCGCGGACATGCCCGCCTCCCCTATGAGGGCCGTATCAGCCATGGCGGCCTGAAGCGGATTTGCCGGTATGGCGCAGAACAGAATTACCACGATAAGGCTTAGAAAATGTCTGGTGTGCATCTACATCCCCATGCGGTCGCAAATAGCTGCTATGATTAATGAGAGGACTCCAAGCAACAGGAAAAGTCCGATAAAGGTAATCAGGGTATATTCAAAAACGGGCGGGTAGAGGGCTTCATCGGGCAATGTCGGCGGCTGGAAGGGCACGATATAGCGCGATTGGGCAATGGCTTTGAGGCGGGCCGCTTCAAGGGCGGTCATGGATTTGACCAGGTACTCCTGGGCAAACTGCTCCTCAGTTTGCAACTGGGCGAAATCCCCGACCAAGGAACTCAACGCGGCGCTATCCTTATTAAGGCCGGCGAGCCGGGCTTTTTCGCGGGCAACCTGCTCGTGGAGCGACTTGAGCTTTGTTTTCAGCGCCTGTACCCGGGGGCTGTTCTGGCGCATACTCTCCAGGGTTGCGTTGAGCTCGGCTTCGGTTACGGCGGCATCCCCTTCCAGCTTGGCGATAAGCTTTTCCAGGCCCTCTGCCGTGGCTTTGGGATCAAGAATCGAGGTGCTGTCCCGGAAGGCGCGGATTTGCGCCTGGGCCTGGAGCAGCCGACCTTCGGCCTTCTCCACTTGTTCTTCTGCCAAACGCACCGCATCCTGATGCGCGCGGAAGTTCATCTGGTTAACCAGGTTTTCGCTGCGGCTGAGGATCTCCTGGTTGATGCGCCGGGCCATTTCCGGTGTGTAGGCCTTAACTTCTACCGCAATGTACCCTTTTTCCGGATTATAGATGGTGGTCACCAGCCATTGCCAGTATTGCAGAAATTCTTCTTTGCTGACATCCGCGCCCAAACGCGAAACAATATCTTTGCCGGAACCGGAGAAATGCCGGCGCAGATCCACTGCCGCATCTACATGTTCCAGCATGTCCATGGATTGGATGTAGTCAGCCACAATGTGCGCATCCAGGGTCGGGCTGTTGATGCCCACTTGAGAAAATAGAGCCGGTATACTCGCAAGCTCGCTTCCGTCGCTGCTGCGGACGGCAAAACGGCAATTGGAAATGAACATCGGCGTATACAGGAAGGCAAGATAAAAAAATGTAACCAGGGTTGGGATCAGCACAAAGACCAAAAGCAGCCTTTTGGGAAGGCCGTCTTTTTTTAGAAAACGTTTGCCGGTTTTCTCTACTCTGTGCAGTATGGGGCCCGGCTTTGTTATCGGGGAAGTGTTCATTTTTTTATTCCGCAGCACGTCTCATTATAAAATTTTTCGGCTTCTTCGTTGGAGCTGAAGTCGAGCAGATTCCCGTCATGGAGAACGAGCATTTTATCACAATAGGTTTTTATGGTGCCCATGTTGTGGGAAACCACGAGCAAAGTGGCGGATTTACGCCGTTCATCAAAATAGGCCTGACTTTTTTTTCGGAATACGGCGTCTCCTACGCCGGTGAGTTCATCAATAAGATAGTAGTCGAACTGAAAGGCCATGCTGATGCCAAAGGTCAGCTTGGCCTTCATGCCGGAAGAATACGTTGTTACCGGCATATCCATATACTCGCCCAGTTCGGAAAAATCTTCAACAAAAGCGCAGACCCGTTTATAGTCTTCGTTGTAGAGACGGCAAATAAAGCGCAGGTTCTGGCGGCCGCTGATCTTCATGTTGAACCCGCCACTGAAGCCAAGTGGCCAGGAAATTTTAGAGGTGCGCGTGATCTTCCCCGAATCGGGGGCTTCGCTTCCGCCGATCAACCGAAGCATGGTGGATTTGCCTGCCCCGTTTCTTCCCAAAATGCCCACATTGACGCCCGGCCGGAATTCATAGCTGACGCCGCTGAGAATACGCCGTCTGCCGTGTTTTGCCGGGTAGGTTTTGAAAACGTTTTGCATGGTGATCACAGCCGGACCCTCCCGCGGGTATACCGCTCAAGAAGCAGGGCCACGGCAAAGAGAACAAAGGTCAGGGAGCCCACGTAAAACAGTTTGATTTCCGGCCTGATGACGGGAGAAATAAAGGCGTTGCGGGCAAGCTCTATATAGTTGGCCATGGGAATCCACATAATTCTTTCATCCACCAGATAGGCCATTTGGATAGGAGAGAAAAAAAGGCCCGAGATAAAGAAGAAGATGCGCATCACCATGGGCTCAATTTTTTCAATAACTGGAAAATACAGAGAAAAGGCTTGCAGGATCAAGCCGATGCTCATCCCCAGAATCCACATGCCGAAAAACGCTCCGATCAGCATGAGCGGGCTGTGGAGGGTGAAATCCGTGCCCAGGTAAGCGACGGACCCCAGCATTAGGCAAAGGACGACAAGCTCGTTGGCAAGGCAGACCAGGGAACAGCCCAGACTGAGATCCAGCTCGGTGATGTAGGGAAAAGTGAGCAGCTGCCGGTTGGTATTCACCGCAGTCATGGAAAGATTGAGCGACGTTGCAAAGAGAAACCAGGGAATAACCCCCAAAATAATAAAAACAGAGCTACTCATACCATCCGGCGCCGCCATGCCCGCCTTATTGCGAATCCAGATAAAAGCAACGACAGTAAAAGAGCTTTTGATGATCTCCCAGAGATAGCCCAGTTTGAACTTACCGTGCCTGCTTTGGATCTCGCGCAGGCACAAAGCCCAGAGAACTCTTCCCTGGAGGGCAATAGCGCGTGCGGTATCGCTGCTCATAAAGCCGGGCGGATCCCCACGGCGCCGGTCGGCGCCGGACTGTAAATTTCAGGCAAGAGTTGCCAGCCTTCTTCCCTCCGGCAAAAAGCCCGGGGCTGGGCAAGCGGACCGTTCAGGGGATAGGCTTCATAGCACTGCTCCCCAAGGGCATTGACATAGTAAGGACCAAAACGCATGCCCTGGGGCGGCTCAGGCGTTTCTTGCGGCAATGCCAACACGGCATACGGGGGCTTGGATTCGGTATCCCAGGTATAATGGCGGCTGTCCGTGGCCGCGCAGGCGCTGAGGAACAAAAAAGAGCCCAGACATACGAGACGAATGAAACAGGTATTCATAAGCTGCCGTCAAAAGGGGTAGAGCGAGCCGGACAGGCATCCGGCTCGCAGGTTTTTAAGGCAAAGTATACTCTTTTACACTGAAGCAAGATCTATGTAAAGCCGTGCTCCTCGTTCCCGTTCGCTCCTGATATACTGCCACAACAGGTTGTTTTTTCTGCAAAGATCGGCCGAGAGGCGCTGAGGGAAGCAGGCCCGGCCCGAATAACTCCGGCGTCGGGCGATAAAACAGTTGAGAAATACCCGAGGAGGGGAGGGAACTACAGTTCAAAACGACTCGCATTGTTGATCATGACCGAATCAACGGGCAGATCGTCATGGATGCCGCTGGGTTTGGTTTTCGTTTTGCTGATGGCGTCCACCACATCCAGGCCCTCCACAACCTTGCCGAAAGCACAATATCCGTAGCCTTCGAGGCTTTCTTCGGTATGGTCGAGGCCGGGGTTATCCACGGAGTTGATGAAAAACTGCACTGTGGCGCTGTGCGGATCAGCGGTTCTGGCCATGGCGATGGTTCCGCGCTCGTTTTTTAAGCCGGTGGCGGCTTCATTTTTTACGGGAGGCCTGGTGGTTGGCTTTTCAGCTAGGCGCAGGGTGTAGCCGCCGCCCTGGATCATGAAGTTTTTGATGACCCGGTGGAAGATAGTGCCTTCATAAAAGCCCTCGTCCACGTAAGCCAGAAAATTTGCCACGGTTTCCGGGGCCTTTTCCGGAAAGAGTTCCAGAAGGATGTCGCCGGAGGTCGTTTCCAGAAGTACCATGGGGTTGCTCATGGGGGTTGCTCCTTTTTGGGAATGCTTTGCCCTGAAATGGCGTGAAAAGCAAGATACGCTCCGCCGCGGTGGAGCGATGCGCTATTGCGGAGCGGGATGTGCGGAATGCGTGGGAGATCCTCAGGCCGCTTTCAGAGACATTTTTTCTGCTAGGCGTCTCTTGCCTCCAGCAAGGGGCGCTGGGAAAACCTGAACGCGGCGCATGCCCCGAACCCCTCGCCCCGCTTGTTCCTTTTCCTTCCTGGGGGGAATGCAGCTTTTTGCAGATAAACTCTCTTTCGCAACCGCCTCAATCAGGCCAGCCAGAATTTCCAGACCAGCGATGCGAACAGCAGGCTCAGGGAAACCATCAGGATTGTGCGTACCAGCCCGGAGCCTTCTTTGATGGCCGTTTTGCTGCCGACGTAATTGCCCAGTATACCGGCCATGATGAGGGGCAACCCCAGAAGGAAAAGCACTTTGCCCCGGATGATAAAAACAGCCAAGGCAGTCAAGGTTGCGCAGAGGTTCAGCAGTTTGGAGGTAGCCGAAGCCCGGAGCAGACTGGAGCCCAAAATGAGGTGCATGCCCAGGAGCATAAAGCTTCCGTTGCCCGGCCCCAAAAATCCCTGGTACATTCCCAGAATGAAGCAGAGGGCAGGGAGGTAGAGGTACAATGCCGCGGCGTTGAGATCCCGCGGCGGTCGATCGCGGGTCGGCATTAATAGGGCGGCGAGGCCGAAGGGCAGGAAAAAGACGAGGATTTTGCCCAGCAGTTCGTTATTCAGGCTGAGCAGCATCCAGGAGCCCAGAAGCCCCCCGGCGATAACGGCGGGCAGACCTGTGATCAGCACTTTCCAAAGGATCAGACCGTTGCGGGCGTAGTTGCCGAGGGCTGTCAGCATGCCGCAGGAGGCGGCCAGTTTGTTGGTGCCGAGCACAAGATCCGGCGGCAGGCCGGTTAGCAGAAAGGCCGGCACGGTCAGAAGGCCGCCGCCTCCGGCGATGCTGTCGATAAAACCGGCTACGAAATAGACGGAGGACAGCAGGATGATGACCCAAAGTTCCAGTTCCATGGCAGAGGTCTGATCAGGAGTCGATCCAGAATTTCCAGATCAAGGAGATGAACAGCAAGGTCAGGGAAAAGGATAAAACTTTTTTAATAAAGCCCGGCCCTACCTGCATGGCCGCGCGGCTGCCCAGGTAGTTGCCGGCAATATTGGCCGCGGCCAGCGGCAACCCCAGGAGAAAAAGCACTTTGCCCTGGGTGATGAACATAACCACTGCCGAAAGCCCGCCGCAGAGGTTCAGCAGCTTGGTCGTAGCCGTGGCCCGGAGCAGGCTGAAGCCCAGGAGAAAGTGCAGGGCCAAAAGAAAAAAGCTCCCGGTTCCGGGGCCGAAAAAGCCTTCATAGGCTCCGAGAACCAGACAGATTAGCGGCATGAACAGCCAATCGTCAAGAGGACGCAAGGGGCGTTCGCCCCGGTCGGTTTTAGGGGTCAGCGTGGCGATGATGCCGAGGGGCAGCAGGAACACGATGACCTTGCCGATAACGGCGCTATCCAAGGAAAGCAGCGCCCAAGAGCCGATAAGGCCCCCCAGAATCACCGCCGGAACCCCGGTAAGCAGCGCGCGCCAGTAAACCAGCCCACTGCGGGCATAGTTGCCGAGAGCCGTCAGCATGCCGCAGCAACTGGCCAGCTTGTTGGTGCCCAGCACCACTTCAGGCGGCAGCCCGGTGAGTAAAAACGCGGGCACGGTCAGAAGGCCTCCGCCTCCGGCAATGCTGTCGATAAAGCCGGCTGTAAAATACACCACGGCCAACAACACGATAACCCAGAGTTCAAGTTCCATCGGAAGATTCCTTGGCGCGGTTCTTTGAGAGGGTCTTTACCCGTTGCCCCGCATGGGGGCAGTGTGCCTTTACATTGCCTTTCAAAACGGCGTTCCCGCACGGTGCAAAAACGCGATACGCTGTTTTTCCGGCAGGACATCAACGGGTATGGCCGCCGGGCAAAAAGGTTAAGGAGCTTTGCTTTCAAAGGGGTATGCCCCTAAGGGCTCTTTTTCCCTCATTTAGGCTGCGCCGCCTTGTTGCCTTTGGTGGGGGCAGCCGGAAAAAATCGATCTCGGCGTCTAGCCGCCAGGCGCTCGCCCGTTTTTTCCAAGCTTCTTTTCCAGAGGAAACCAGGCGGCTTTCCGCAGACAAAACGTTTTGAAAAACATTCCTTAGGGCTCGCCGGTCGTCTTTTTTTCCAATTCCTTAGATACCGCATCCAGGATGCCGTTGACAAAGGCACGCGAGCCTTCATCGCCGAACTGTTTTGAAAGTTCAATGGCCTCGTTGATAGTCACTCGGGCGGGAATATCCGGCCTGAAGCTAAGTTCAAAGAGAGCCAGCCGCAAAAGGGTTACCTCGACCTTGCCCATGCGTTCTACGCGCCAATTTTGGGAATGCTTAGCCAGAAGGGCGTCGATTTCCTGCTGTCGTTCCCAAACGCCTTCCACAAGTTCCCAGGCAAACCCTTCAGGGGGGGCAACGGGGGCGGCAGGAGGGGCAGGCTCGGCAGGTTTTTTGCGGCCTTTTGCGGCGGGGGGGCGGTCCGCTTCAACGGCGGGCTGGTCCGGCGTTTCCCGTTCTGCCATCTGGGCAGGGGCTTCATTGAAAAGGCGGATCACCTCAGTACGTGTGGCCGTAGGGGAAAAGGCCAAACCGTAGAGTACCTGAAAGGCCAGAGCGCGCTCGGAGCGGCGGGTCGGTTTTTTGGGGGAGGCCATACTAGATGAGTTCCAGAATTCGCGCGGTTTCCATGACAGCCGCGGCAGCTTCGGCGCCTTTATTGCCGGCCTTGGACCCGGCTCGCTCCACGGCCTGTTCGATGGTGTCTGTGGTCAGCAGGCCGAAGCCGATGGGAACGCCGGTTGCCAGAGCTATTTGGGCGATGCCCTTGGTGGCTTCGCTGGCCACAAAGTCAAAATGCGGGGTGGCTCCCCGGATGACTGCGCCCAGGGCCACAATGCCCGCGTACTGGCCGGATCGGGCAATTTTATTGCAGACCACAGGCAGTTCAAAAGCGCCGGGGATACGGATGATGGTCAGGTTTTCCGGCTCGCAGCCGTGCCGGGTCAGATAATCCACCGCCCCGCTGATCAGGCGATCTACAATGAAATCATTGAACCGGGTGGCTACCAGGGCAAACTTGAGCCCCCGGGCTTCAAGCTGCGCCTCTATGGTTTTGATGTGCGTCATGATGCTCTCCTTGCCGATGCCTTTTCGGGCCTCTATTGTTCATCGTCAAAATGCAGGATGTGCCCCATTTTTTCTTTCTTGGTGTGCAGATACCGGGCGTTGAAGGGGCCGGCGGAGAGCTCCAGAGGCACCCGCTCCACAATATCCAGGCCGTAGCCTTCCAGACCGACAACCTTGGTGGGGTTGTTGGTCATCAGGCGCATGCGGCGAACGCCCAGATACACCAGAATTTGCGCTCCAATGCCGTAATCGCGCAAATCCGCTTTGAAGCCCAACTCTTGGTTGGCTTCGACAGTATCCAGACCTTT
The DNA here is from genome assembly GCA_949741925.1 of uncultured Desulfovibrionaceae bacterium. GTDB lineage: Bacteria > Desulfobacterota > Desulfovibrionia > Desulfovibrionales > Desulfovibrionaceae > JAJDHY01. The sequence continues at coordinate 22,492 of CATJOY010000034.1, forward strand.
GTCCTGCAGGGCATAGGCTTTGATTTTGTTGGCCAGCCCGATGCCCCGGCCTTCTTGACGCATATACAGCACAACGCCGCTGCCTTCTTCCTCTACCCGGCGCATGGCCGCGGCCAACTGCTCGCCGCAGTCGCAGCGGAGCGATCCCAGCACATCCCCGGTCAGACATTCGCTGTGAACCCGCACTAGCGCCGGTTTTTGCGGGTCTATTGTCCCCTTGACCAGGGCTAGATGGGTTTCGTCATGCAGTTCACTTTCAAAGGCCATAACCTTAAATTCGCCGAACCGAGTGGGCATAGTTGCTTCAGCCACCAGTTTTACCGCCAGATTGCCCCGGGCCATACGGTAGCGGATCAGATCCCTAATAGTAGCTATTTTAAGGTTGTGCTTTTCGGCAAACTCGATCAAATCCGGCATCCGGGCCATGGTTCCGTCATCGCGCAGGATTTCGCAAATAACGGCGGCGGGCTTGATTCCGGCCAGCATAGCCAGATCAACGCTGCCTTCTGTTTGCCCGGCCCGGACCAGCACGCCGCCCTTTTGGGCGCGCAGGGGGAAGATATGGCCGGGGGTGACAATATCTTCGGGCCGCACGTCATCGGCCACCGCAGCCAGGATGGTGGCGGCCCTATCCGCCGTGGAGATGCCGGTAGTGACCCCGCGCCTGGCCTCAATGGATACGGTGAAATTGGTGCCGAAGCGGGATTCGTTGCGCCGGGTCATCAGCGGAAGGCCGAGCTTGTCAATCCACTCCGGAGCCATGGGCAGGCAGATCAGCCCCCGGCAGTGGGTAGCCATGAAGTTGATGGCTTCGGGGGTGACGAACTGGGCGGCAATGGTCAGATCGCCTTCGTTTTCCCTGTCTTCGTCATCCACCAGGATGATCATTTTGCCGTCTCTGATCAGGGAGACGGCTTCTTCAGTGGTGCATAGCGGTGAACTCGCATTTTTCATCTTAAAATCCGTTACGGCGCAAAAAGTCTTCATCAAAGACCGCGCCGGTTTGGGCTGAAGGTTCGCCGGAATACAGCGCGCCCCTGGAGGAAAGAAGCCGCTCCACATACTTGGCGATCATATCCGTTTCCAAGTTGACGGTCCGGCCGGGCTTCCAGGCCTGCATGGTGGTGGAGGCCATGGTTTCGGGGATAACGGTCACTTCCAGGAAGTCGGCGCCCAAGGCGCTGATGGTCAGGCTGATGCCATCCAGCGCCACCGAGCCCTTGAGCACCATCTGACGGGCTGCTTCACGGGGGAAAGATAGCCGAAAGCAGGTGGCCTGCCCCAAAGGCGCGGCCCGGGCGACCCTGGCCACACAATCAACATGGCCGCTGACCAGATGCCCGCCCAGGCGGTCTCCCAGGGCCAGAGCCCGTTCCAGGTTGACGGTCTGCCCCTGGCGGAGGCTCCCCAGCGTGGTACGGGACAGCGTTTCTCCCGAGGCATACGCCCGGAACGCGCCGCCGTCAAAGGTTTCCGCCGTCAGGCAGACTCCGTTTACAGCAATGCTTTCGCCGATGGTTGCATCGGCAAAGGGCCGCTGTGGTTTGATCCGGAAGCGGGCCTCCTTTCCGGTTGTGGTGACCTCCAGCACATCGCCGAGATCCTGGATGATGCCGGTGAACATCGTTACAGACCGTCCTTGGAGTCCGCCGCCTCAAGGAATCTGTTAGATTCCTTGGTGCGCAATTCCTCTGTGCACGGGCGGGGGGCTTCGGCCGCAACATCGCTATCCGCGGGATGTTCGGGGCCGAGCGTAATAAGCAGATCGCTGCCGCACCGCCGGGTTTCCAGCAGGCGCAGGCGCAGGCCCTCATCCAGTTGAAGCGGGCTGAGGCCGTCGAAAAGCGGTATGGCTTGGTTGTCTCCCAGAATGCGTGGGGAAAGATGCAGGTGCAGTTCCTGGGCAAGGCCTCCGGTCAAGAGCGAGAGCCCCAGCCTGCCGCCGCCTTCACAGAGCACATAGCGGCACTCCAAATCATGCCGCAATAAGCGCAGGCCCTCGGCCAGATCCAGCTCGGCCCGCATGGCGTGCCCCTTGGCGTCCACCGGGCCGGGTTTGGATTGCAACCCGTATACCCGGGCTCCTGCCTTGCGCAGCCGTTCGGCTTTGGGGCTGGCTGCCGAGGCCACGGTAGTCCAGAAGACCAGTTGCTCGGGCCGTTTTTTCAGAAGGATCATATCTTGGTGGGCATCGGGCAGCCGGGAAGAGGCCACTACGGCCAGAGGCTGTTTTTCGGCCGCCGGATCGCCCGGTTCGGGCCGATAATCCAGACCCGGGTTATCCTGATAAAAGGTATTGCCGCCCACCAAAACAGCATCGCTTACCCGGCGTAGCGCATGCACCTGGCGTCGGGCTTCCGGGCAGCTGATCCAGCGCGCATGCCCGGTGCGGGTGGCGATGCGGCCGTCCAGCGTGGCGGCGAGCTTCAGCGTGGTGAAGGGATAGGGGCTGTTCTGCCAGGTCAGAAAATCCCGGATCAGCTCCAGGCATTCCTCCAGGGCAACGCCGGTTTCCACGTGAACGCCGTGTTGGCGCAAAAGTTCCGCGCCGCCCCCGGCCAGGGAAGTAGGATCCATAGCGCCGATGACCACATGGCGGATGCCCGCGGCCAAGATGGCCTCGGTACAGGGGGGGGTGCGCCCGTGGTGCAGGCAGGGTTCCAGGGTAACGACTAAGGTGCAGCCGGCCGGGTCAATGCCGCGCGCGGCGGCATCGGCCAAGGCTTCGCGTTCCGCGTGGGGAAGACCTGCGGCTTTATGGGCGCCCCGGGCCACAATGACGCCTTCGCGCACTAAAACGGCCCCGACATTGGGGTTGGGCGCGGTCATGAACCGGTACCGGCGGGCCAGGGCCACGGCTTCGAGCATGGCCTGTTCCATGGGGTGGCCGCTCGTCATGGGCAGGCCTCCGCCGAGGAGGGCTCGCTTCCGGGCATGTCCAGAAGGGCGGCGTGAATGCCTGATTCTTTGAGCATGTCCGCGGCCAATTGATCCGGGTACGACTCGGCGTAGTACACGGCGCTGATGCCGCAGTTGATGAGCATTTTGGTGCAGATCAGGCAGGGCTGGTGCGTGCAGTAGACCTCGGCCCCGGCCAGAGAAACGCCGTGGACCGCCGCCTGGATAATAACATTTTGTTCCGCATGCAGCCCCCGGCAGATCTCATGGCGCTGGCCTGAAGGAATACCGAGTTGTTCCCGCAGGCAGCCGGTTTCAAAGCAATCGCGTATGCCGGCGGGCGCGCCGTTGTAGCCGGTGGCAAGAATGCGTCTTTTGCTTACGGCAAGAGCCCCGACCTTGCGACGCAAACAGGTGGAACGTTGCGCAACCAGGCGGGTGATCTGCATGAAATAGTGCGGCCAGGGCATTCTAGGCATAGCAGTCTCGAAAGGAAAAAAGTTTCCGGCAACACCCGGATGGCTTTGAGGTATACCTTTATCGGATCGTCACGGCAAGGCCTTGCTTGGCAGGGCCGAGGCAACAATTTGCCGGTGTGGCGTCTCCCCCGTTTCTCTTATTATGACTGTTTGTCTCAACCACCCTGTTCAGCCCGGCCATCCCCCCTCCGGCGTCCTTTCCCGCCGCCTGCATCTCCGGCAGGTATTCATTGCTGCGACAGGGGGGATTGTCGCAATGCGTCGGTTGCTGCGCGGACCCGCGCAAACGACTGCTGATGCTCTATACAGAAAAGAAAAATACGGCTACAGGAGCAGCATATTTTTTTATGGAGCCCTCATGTTCGGAACCAGACGCCTTGCCCCTTTTTTTTGCCTGCTGTTTATCCTGCTTGCCGCCTGCGGCCGGAATGAGTCTGCTGAACGGCAGGCCTTTATCGGTTTTCTTGAAGCCGGGCCGTTGGCCGGATCTGCCTGCCTCCTGCGTCCGCTGGCCGATGCCGAGCGCGAGGCCTTGGGAGACTATGCCCGACAATATGATTTGATGCTTTCATTTCAAACCCGCATGACCGAACTGGTCAACGCGGATCTGAAAGAGCTGGATCGCGTGGCGAATCTCTCTTCGCTTGCAAAGATTATCGGCGAGAGGGGAAGGATTTATACGGCCGCGCGAACGGTCGGCGAACTGCGCCGCGATCTTGCGGATGAACTGGCCAGGGCCGAAGCCGGGCTCCGGGTGCTGCGCCAACCGGAGGATCTGGCGGCTGTCTATGCTCGGGCCTTTGAGAAGGCCGTCAGGAGGCCGGGCCTGGCCGCAGTAGACGCCTTTACGGCCATGGAAGCGCTTTTTGCCGCCGAGGCCGATCTGGCCGGCTTCCTGGAGCTGAATAAGGATGGCCTGAGCATTGTCGGCAGCCGGGTGGACGTGACCCATGAGGATCTGCGGGAACCCTTGCGGGAGAAAACCAAGATCATGGCGGAGCAATCCGCTGCTCTCATGGAAGCCTTTGCAGGAATGCGCCGAGCCTTTGGCCGGTGAGCCGGCAGCCGAAGCATGACGAGGGGCGAGTGAAAAAATAAAGGTTTCCCTCTGGACGAAAAAAAAAGCGTTATTATTTTTGGCTCAGGCTTCATGAAACCGCCTGCTGCGAAGCCGCCCTCCGCGTTTTTGCAGGGGAAACGTCGGCCGCGTATTTCTTGCGCTTTTCCGGTGTTCTCTTTGCCCCGCGCGGGGAGAAAATGCAGCATTTCGCGGGCGGCGTTTTCATGAGGCCTGTGTCGTGTACAGCAAGCAGGCCGGCATCCCGGCGGGAATGCGGCTGTGCAGTAAAAATGCGCGCTTTGCAATTCCGGCTTGCGCGGGAAAAATCGAGCCACCCGGGAGGAAGTTCATATGGGTAAAATAATCGGAATAGACCTTGGCACAACCAACTCGTGCGTCTTTGTCATGGAGGGCAAAGAACCGAAGTGCGTCACCAACCCGGAAGGCGGCCGTACGACCCCTTCCATCGTTGCCTTTACCGGCAAGGAACGTCTGGTTGGCGATATTGCCAAGCGTCAGGCGGTCACCAACCCCGCCCGGACCATCTTTGCCATCAAGCGCCTTATGGGGAGGCGATACAATTCCCCTGAAGTCACCCGCTGGAAGGAGCATAGCCCCTACGCTATTGTTGCGGGCAAAAGCGGCGAGGCCGCCGTGGATGTTGAAGGCCACGCCTACAGCGCGCCGGAAATTTCGGCTATGATTCTGGCTAAGCTGAAATCCGACGCCGAAGCCTATCTGGGCGAGCCGGTCACCGAAGCTGTGATCACCGTTCCGGCCTATTTCAATGACTCCCAGCGGCAGGCCACCAAAGATGCGGGCCGCATCGCCGGTCTTGACGTTAAGCGCATCATCAATGAGCCCACGGCCGCCTCTCTGGCTTACGGCTTTGATAAAAAAGCCAACGAAAAGATCGCCGTTTTCGACCTTGGCGGCGGCACCTTTGATATATCCGTGCTCGAAGTGGGCGACAATGTGGTGGAAGTGCGCGCTACCAACGGGGATACCTTCCTTGGCGGCGAAGATTTTGACCAACGTATCATCAACTGGCTGGTTGAGGAGTTCCGCAAGGAGAACGGCATTGATCTCTCCAAAGACAGCATGGCCCTGCAACGTCTGAAAGAGGCCGCGGAAAAGGCTAAAAAGGATCTTTCCACCTCCATGGAGGCGGATGTCAACCTGCCTTTCATTACCGCGGATCAGAGCGGCCCCAAGCACCTGATGATCAAGCTTTCTCGCGCCAAGCTCGAAGCCCTGGTGCAAGACCTGGTGGATCGGACCATTGAGCCCTGCAAAAAGGCCCTGGCCGACGCGGGCATGAAGCCCTCCGACATCGATGAGGTGGTTCTGGTAGGCGGTATGACCCGGATGCCCTTGGTCCAGAAAAAAGTTGCCGAATATTTCGGCAGAGAACCCCATCGCGGCGTTAACCCCGATGAAGTGGTGGCCATGGGCGCCGCCATTCAGGGCGGCATTCTGGCCGGAGACGTTAAGGACGTGCTCTTGCTCGATGTGACCCCGCTTTCGTTGGGCATTGAAACCTTGGGCGGCGTGATGACCAAGCTTATTGAGCGCAACACGACCATTCCCACCCGCAAGAGCCAGGTGTTCTCCACCGCCGCGGATAACCAGCCTTCGGTTTCCATCCACGTGCTTCAGGGCGAACGGCCCATGGCCGCGGATAACATGACCCTGGGCCGGTTTGAGCTGACCGGCATTCCGGCTGCGCCGCGCGGTCTGCCGCAGATCGAAGTTGCCTTTGATATCGACGCCAACGGCATCGTCAACGTTTCCGCCAAGGATCTCGGCACCGGCAAGGAACAGACCATTCAGATCACCGCTTCCTCCGGCCTTTCCGAAGACGCCATCCAGCGCATGGTCAAGGAAGCCGAAGCCCATGCTGAGGAAGATAAGAAAAAGCAGGCTCTTATCGAAGCCCGCAACCAGGCCGACGCCTTGGTTTATTCTTCGGAAAAATCCCTGGCTGATCTTGGGGATGCCGTGGAACCCGGCGTACGGGCTGAAGTAGAGGCTAAAAGCAACGCCCTCAAGCAGGCCATGGAATCCGACGATGTGGAGGCCATCAAGCGGGCCATGGACGAGCTTTCTAAAGCCTCCCATACTCTGGCCGAGAAGCTCTACGCCCAGAAGGCCGAAGGAGCCGGCGCGCAGAACGGCGGAGCGCAAAACGGCGGCGCCCAAGGCGCCGGTGCCCAGGCCGACGACGTTGTGGATGCTGATTATACCGAAGTAAAGTAACGCGGCGTTTTTGCATCGGCCTTGGTTGATGCAGTCAGTACGATCTCCTATCCCCCCCGCTTCGGCATGTGCCGGAGGGGGGGGCTTTTTCTCGCGGCTATGTGTTGGTTGCCCATGGCAAGCCTGCTGGAGGGGGCTTCTGCCCGGGGCTCCAGCCTGAAGGCCCGGCGTGCAGCGGCGGTCGGCCTTTGGGGGAGGGGAAGGACCCCGCTGCGGCAGGGGGCGAGCAGCCCTCAATTTTTTATTCCAGCCTCCTTTCCGGCTGTTCCGGAGCTTTTCTTTTTCCAAATTTTTCGCTAAATAAATCCTTTTTAATATACTCCGGCATGCCGCGCGCCCGTGTTCAGCCGGAGGTGTGCCTGGCGCGGGGCTCGCAGCCTTGTGCTCGGGCGCTGTATCAGGAAAGCTATTCCGGAACTTCCGCAGGAAGGAGCCTGGTGATGATAGAAAGATATACCCGCCCCGAGATGGGGGCGCTATGGACCGATCAAGCGCGTCTGAACGCCTGGCTGGAGGTGGAGTTAGCTGTCTGCGAAGCCTGGCGACGGCTGGGTGTGATCGAAGAGAGCGTCATGGAGGAAATCCGGGCCAAAGCAGCCGTAGACCCGGCCCGGGTTGCGGCCATTGAAGAGACCACCCGGCATGATATTATCGCCTTTTTAACAGCGCTGGAGGAAAAGGTAGGCCCCGCCTCGCGGTACATTCACCTCGGCTGCACCTCTTCGGATATTGTGGATACGGCCAACGCTTTGCTGCTCAGCCGGGCCGGTGGAATTATCATGCGGGCCTTGGAGGAACTGCTCGAGACCCTTAAAGATATGGCTTTTCGCTACAAGGGCAGGATGTGTATGGGCCGATCCCATGGCGTGCACGCCGAGCCCACCAGTTTCGGCCTGAAGATCGCCGGCTATTTCGCTGAATTCTCGCGGCACAAGGTCCGGCTGGCGGCGGCTGTGGAAACTGTTCGCTGCGGCAAAATTTCCGGCGCTGTGGGCACGTATTCTATGCTGGACCCCCGAGTAGAAAGTATTGCTTGCGAACTTTTGGGCCTTACCGTGGATCCAGTCTCAACCCAGATCATCCAACGCGACCGCTACGCCCAGTATTTTACTACCTTGGCCCTGTTGGGCGGCGGCATTGAGCGCTTGGCTACGGAACTCAGGCATCTGCAGCGCACCGAAGTTTTGGAAGTAGAGGAAGGCTTTGCCAAGGGGCAGAAGGGTTCCTCTGCTATGCCGCACAAAAAGAATCCCATCTCTGCCGAAAATCTGTGCGGTCTTTCCCGTCTTTTGCGCGCCAACGCCCTGGCCGCCATGGAGGATACCCCGCTGTGGCATGAACGGGATATCAGCCATTCCTCGGTTGAGCGGGTTATTATGCCTGATTCTACTATTCTGGCGGATTATGCCCTGCACCGTCTGAACGGGGTGTTGCGGAAACTTCGGGTTATTCCGGAGAACATGGCCCGGAACATGGCGCTCTCTTTTGGGCTGTTTTTTTCCCAGGGCGTGTTGACGGCACTGATTGAAGAGGTGAAAATGCCGCGCCAGGAAGCGTATGGCTTGGTGCAGCGCCTGGCCATGCGCAGTTGGGATGAGAAAAAGCCTTTTGAAGACTTGGTGCGGGCATCGGAAGAAATTGCGGCAGTCCTCTCCCCGGAACAGTTGGCTAGGTTGTTTGATGTTTCCCGCTATCTGGCTCACGAAGATATGGTCTTCAGGCGGGTTTTCGAGGGCAACGCCGCGTTGTAATGAGGCAATCGGCCTTTTTGCGCAGGAGCGTGGAGCTCCGGGGGAACGGCCACCGCAGGGAACGCCTCTTGGTGGAGAGAGGCGTAAGGGGGCCCATACATTTTCCTGTTACGTCGCTTTCTGACCTGACGAGGTCAGCCGGAAAAACGAGTTCGCGTACACCTGATACGCCTTTGCTCGTTCGTTTTCTCGTCAGGAAAAATTCGGCTTTTCGCGGGTGCAATGTGTTGGGAAGCAAGCCTCGGCGTCGGCGTATGGATTCTCTACCTTGTCACTTTTGTGCAACTATGGTAAGCGGGTATACGATAAGGCCGCTATAGTTGCAGGCTGCGGAACTCACGGATTCCTTCGAGGCCGGGCTTGTTTCGGAAGCGAATGGCTGCGCGTTCCCGCGTAACGGCACCTATCTACTCAAGCCCTTGCTGCTTCGGCAAGGGAAGGCATTGCATGGGCAATCTTCATTTTGTTGCATTTGTAAGGTTCCGGGGCTTGGCCTTAGCGGTTTTTGCCCTTGTTCTTTGTCTTTTTCGGCCCGCTGTGTCGTGCGCGGTTGCTAGTGAGCCGCTGACCTACGCCGGGCCGCAAGCCCAAGGAAATATGCTGGCTGTTTCTCCTCGCGCGGTTTCTCCCCCCGCGGGGGAGGTTGCTTCGGAAGCCGGCTCCGAGGAAAATGGCTGGAACGCCCTTATAGCCGGGCATCCTTTGACTCCCCTGCGATTGGTAGCCGTGGATAAGGCCCGCCAAATGCTCTACCTCTTTGAGCGCAGAAGCCCGCTGCGTTTGGCCAGACAGTATGTCTGCACCACCGGCCAGGTTGTGGGCGATAAATACGTTACCGGCGATCTGAAAACCCCGGAAGGGATATATTTTGTCGTCCGGCGGCTTGATTCCGGGTTGGATTATCTCAAGTACGGCAACGAGGCCTATACATTGAACTACCCTAATCCGGTGGATAGGCTTCGCAACAAGACCGGCTACGGCATTTGGATTCACGGCCGGGGCACGCCTATTGAGCCTCGGATCACTGAGGGTTGTGTCTCATTGAATAATGGCGATATAGCGGTTTTAGGCAAAAATCTTGCTCCCGGAACCCCGGTGGCCTTGGCTTCGAGGGTGCAGTATACGCCGAGCGCTCCCGAGCCTGATGCCGCCATGGTCGCGGCACTGGAACGGAAGGCGCATGGCTGGGCCAAGGCCTGGTCTTCCCGATCGAAGACTATGTTTGATTTTTACAACCCGGAGGCCTATAGCCGGGCCCAGGGCGAATCGTTCAGCGCTTTTCAAGCGCAAAAGGAACGGCTGTTCAAACAGCTTGCCTGGATTGACACGACAATCAGCGATGTACAGGTCATGCAAGGGCCGGGATACTGGGTGACCTGGTTTTTTCAGGATTACAAGGCCTCCAATTTGAGTACCAAGGGCGTTCGCCGTCTTTACTGGCAGCCTGACAGCACGGGGGAGATGCGCATTGTAGGCATGGAATGGTTGCCCCATCTGGAAGGTATTTTGGTTGCCGGTCTTGAGGGCGTTCCCATTGCCGAAGGCTCCGCCGAAGCGCTGGCTGCTACGGAACTGGCCCTCCGGCCGGATGCCGCCTCTCTTGAGCAGGCAGCCCGAGCAGCCGAGACGCCGTTGTTGGAGAGCGCCTCCGCATCCTCTGCGGCCGCTCCGGAGCAAACCGCTCCGGCATCGGCTCCGGAAACTCCCTCGGCTTCGGAAGTTCCCCTAACCGAGCTTCCCGAGCCGGCCGAAACCGATCTGGCCCTGGTCGAACCCCATGCCGAGCCTGTAGTGCAACCTGCTGCCCCGCTCCGGAATCCTTCGGAAGAGTTGGCTTCCCAGGGGGCCCGGTTTATCGAGGAGTGGCGCAAGGCTTGGGAAAACGGCGATCTGGCAGCCTACATAGCCTGTTACGATAAGGATGCTCGCCAAGGCGGGCGCTGGAGCGCGGCTGCCATTGAGCGCCATAAGCGGACCAATTGGAAGAAAAAGCCTCCCAACAAGGTAGCGCTCAGTAATGTGCGCATCAGTGTGCGGGGAGATACCATAACTGCCGATATGCACCAGGAATATTCGGATGTCTCGGGCTACGGCGACGTAGGCCTCAAGATTTTGGTCATCAAGCGGTTTGGCGAGGCCCTGCGCATTATTGAAGAAGACTGGAGCGCCGAATCATTATGAAAGCGAAAATAAAACGGCAACATGTTTACAGCGTCCTGTTCATGCGCGATGACTGCGGGGTGATACGCTTCCGCCTCTCCGGCTTTTGGATTAAAGCTTTGGTGTTTTTGCTGGCCCTGCTGCTTATCGGCGCGAGCCTTGGAGGATGGGGAGCCTACTATTTTTGGAACAAACACGAAATCGTCAAGCTGGAGCTGCGGGAGCTGGAAACCGTGCTCTCGGAGAACCGGCGTCACCTTGAACGACTGGCCAACCTGGAAAAGATTTTGGAATCCAATGATCCGGCGCGCATTCATACGGCGATGAGTTCTGTGGCCGGACCGGATACGCATGGCGAGGCCAACGGCGCTGCCCGGGGCGCCTCTTCGGCGCAGGGGACGGCCTCTGGGCCTCCTGAAGAGGGTGACGGGGATGATGCGGCGGCTCCGGAAGGCAACGGCGGGAGCGGTGCGGGGCAGTCTCGCCCGCAGCAGACGCCGCAGGGCCGGGCGGTAGTACAGCCGCTCAAAGACCACACGGTCAGGTTGACAAATGTTTCTTTGCGCCGCTCCGGGAATTCCCGCATCCAGATTGCCTTTGATCTCAACAACAGGAATGATCCAAGCCAGCCCCTCAGCGGCCGGGTGTATCTTTCGGTAGTCGATGCCGATGGAAATGTGACGGATATTCTGAACGCGGATAAAAATGATCTGCGTTTTTTCCAAATTCAGCGCTATAAGACCGTGCGGACCACCTTTGCCCTGCCTACCAACGTGCCGCTTTCCGCTGTCCGCGAAGTGCAGGTAACCGTGGAAACCGAGGGCAATCCCGTCTATGTTGAGCGCTTGCCCATGCCGCGCTAGTTCTCGCGCTCGTTCTCTGCCTTAGGCGGCCGGGTGTTGCCCCGGGCCCTCCGGAGGGCTCTTCCCCCTCGCCCTGCGAGGGGGGTCATGCCGTATTGGCGGCCTGCGCTTGTTCCAACCAGGGGCAGAACGCCACAGCCTCATCCGAGTAAGGAGCGTGTTTTTCTTTCCCGGCAAAGAGAAAGAGTTTTTTTTGTTCCGGCCTGGCGCTGGGCTTTTTTTTGGCGCTTTCAAGCAGCAGCAGATGAGGGGGCATCCCGGGCCTGCTGGAGACCAGTGTTTTACGGAAGGGGAAAAAACCGTTTTCTTCCAGAGCCAGCCTCCCTTCATCCCCCGCCGGAAAGATCAGGTAGAGGATGCCCTCGTTATGCAGCCCCATTCCGGCCCAGCGTAAAAAACTGCCGACAAGGCCGGGCTCTCCGAACAGAGCTCGGGCGCGGAGTTCGGAAGAGGGCAGGCGTCCCCTGCCGAGAATCCGATACGGCGGATTCATGATGCAACAGTCAAAAGAAGCCTGGAGAAGCGCTTTGAGGGCCGGGTCCGGCTCATTGCGAAAATCAACCGTTTCCGCGGCGAAGCGTTGGCCCAATCCCAGGCGTTCGGCATTGAGAAGCGCAGCCTGGATCAATTCTGGCTGGAGATCTAGGCCGACCCCACGCAGCCCGGGACTGCGCAGAAGTGCTCCCAAGGCCGCCGCGCCGCATCCCGTACCGCAATCCAGCAATGCAGCATGGCGCCCCGGAGGCACGGCGGCAGCCAGCAACAGGGCATCCAGCGAAAATCTGAACGAACCGGGGGGTTGCCGGAGGCCTCGGGGAAAGATGGCCGCCGGTATAGGCTGCCCTTTGCCATCCAAACAAGACGTTCTCGGTAATGCTTTCATTGCTGCGATGATTGCGGGCTTTGGAAACAGCCAGACCTTTTTCCCTGCGGGCACAGGAACGAACTCTCCGTGTCCTTTCTTAGTCTTCTTGCGAACCTTTTGCCGGGGGCCCGGCAGAGGTATTCCTCGGCGAGGAGAGCAGAGCCCCGGCCTCCCGGGGCATTCATGGGAGGAGGGACGTACAAGGCCCTAAACAAGCCCTTCCAGCGGACCGCCCTTTGCTCCCAGAGCATCAATACGTTTTTCCACATCCGGATCGGGCTCCAACACCGGGGCATGGTGGCTTTTGGCCCTGGCGTCGATAAGCAGCGGGGCGTCACACCCCCAGTGCTTGCAGCGGGTTACGGCGTTGGTCCCGTAAATATCTGTGGCCGGGTCCGAGCGGGTGAACGTGGTCCAGAGAAAAGCATCCCAGTTTTGGGAGGCCTCATCCGGGGTATCCGTAACAACCAGCAGGGCCAGCCCTTGCAGCCCCGCGGGATCATCTGCCTGAAGCGCGCCCAGGAATGCGCCCAGCGCCTCCAGTGATGCATCAGCCGTGCCTTGCGGCAGGAGATGGCGCGGACCGCGCAGGACCGCGATGCCCGGCGCAAATAGCCTGGCCTCGCTAAAGCCCTCGGGCAGACGGAAGGCGCGGGGAAGCTCCGGACAAAGGGCTCTGCGGGGAGGACCGGCCACCGCCAGAAGCAGGCGGGAGCCTTGGTTGAGGCCGCTGCCGCTGTAATCCAAGGTATCTTGAGTCGTCCGGGTGATGAAGTGCAGATCCCGAGAAAAATCGACCCGCTCCAAAACATGCCGGAAGAACCCCGGGATATCGCGGGTGGAGAGATGCGGGGCATCCTCGGCGGCGGCAAGAAACAGATACTTGGCCAGGGCGGTTTGGGTGCTGCCCAAGAGGGCCAGGCCCTGGCTGATCACCTCCCGCGGCTGCCGATCCGGGGTAAAGGGGACAAAGCGTTCGCTTCCCAGCGCCAGGAGCAGCGGATGCACGCCGGAGGCGTCTACGGCGTGCACTTCGCTGACGCCGCTAAAGACTTTGGATAAAAAGGGCGCCGTCAGCTCGTGCACAAATTCGCCGAAAATGCTGTCTTCCTGGGGTGGACGGCCTACTGAGGTGAAAGGCCAGACGGCGTCGGGCCGGTGAAAGACGCCGTCCACCGTAAGTACCGGAAATTCGTGGGCCAGGCTGTAGTACCCCAGATGATCGCCGAAAGGGCCTTCCAGAGCCAGATGCCCCGGTCTGAGCCTGCCCAAGATGACAAAATCCGCCTCGGCCGGGACGGGCAGAGTTTTGCCCAGGCCATACACTAAGGGCGCACGGGCCATGGCCATGCGACGGCCTCCCAGAAGGCCGGCAAAGCAGAGTTCGGGAACGCCGGCGGGCAAGGGCATCAGGGCGGCCAGAGCCAGAGCCGGAGGTCCGCCCACCGAGACGGCCACCGGCAGATCTTCGCCCCGGGCCAGGGCCTTGGCGTGGTGCGGGCCGATGCCCCGCAGCAATTGGTAATGCAGCCCTGCTTCTTTATCTTTATGGTAGCCCGGTCCGTTTATCTGAATCCGGTACATGCCCAGGTTAGAACCGAAAAGCCCGGGGGCATCCGGGTCTTCGGAGTAAACCTGAGGGAGCGTGATATACCCGCCGCCGTCTTTGGGCCAGGAGCGCAGGCCGGGCAAAGCCGAAAGGCTGGTCAAACAGGCGAAGACCGGAGCCTTGCGCACAGTGCGCGGTAGGCCGCGCAACAATGTCGCCGGATGAAAAAGGTGGTCGGGAAGATGGCGGAGCAGATCTGCCGGGTCAGCCGCCAGCCTGAACAGGGCTTCCACCCGTCGCAAGCTTCCGCGAAAGAGATGCCGGATGCGCTCCCGAGTGGCGAAAAGGTTGCCCAGCATGGGAAAACGGCTGCCGGCAACTCTGGTAAACAGCAGGGCCGGCCCGTTGCGTTGTGCGGCTCTGCGCTGCACCGAGGCAATTTCGAGATCAGGACTCAGGGGAATGTCAATGCGCCGAAGCATGCCGGAGCGTTCCAGATCGGCGATGCATTGGCCGAGATTACGGTAGTTCATCGGCTGCTCTCCCCTTTTCTGTCGTTGAGCCGGTGCGGTGTATGAGATCAGGCGCAGGCATGTATATGTGTGTCGTGGATAGCATGGGGAGCGGCCCATGGCAACGTTGGAAAAGGAACTTTTCAGGTGGAAAAACCAGCCCGAGGAAATGATTCGGCTTTTTACAGCACGGTATTGAGAATTTTTCCCTAAAGATTTTCTCCAATGCCGCGATAAGGCAACTATAGGGAGTTGCTATGGCATTTTCAGGCATCTTGTCGGTAAGTATTGCGCAAAGCGGATATTCTAACGGTTTTAACGCCTCAGGCACGGCTGGGGTTTTTGCGGCCGATATAGCCCGGCGCGCTGCGGCAAGCCAGGGCTTGGCCCAATCCGGGCAGGATATTCCCCCGGCTGCAGAGAGCGAGGCATCTGATTCAGAGAAGAGCGCTCAGCTTCAGAAGCTGGAATCAGCCTTGGCGGATACTGTTTCCTACATGGTGGAACAGCATGGCGAGCAGGCCGGTACCGCTCTGATGGGCATCGTCTACAAGCGGTTAGGCAAGGGCGACGTCACCGAGCAAAGCCTCGGAAACGCTTTTCTTGATGTGACCCGGTTCATAGACGCCAATTTCGGCATTGCCAAAGGCGATGCTTTCTTGGAGCATCTCAACGGCGGCCTCAATGATAGCCTGAACGCCTTTTTTGATAACGGGGTCAATGAGGTCTTTTTTGCCTCCAACGGAGCCTCGGGAAGTATTTCCGGCCTGCCGGCGGCAAGTTTGAACACCGAAAACCTTGCCGCGGACGTCAACCAACTAACCGAGAGTATTATCCGTCTTGTGAAAGATGCGCGGAACGTTACGTCGGGGGAGGCCGGGCCCTCTGGCAGAGCCTTAGCCGCCTATGCATCGCACATGCAGACGCCGGCCATGGTGACAGGCATCCTGGCGGATACTTTTGTTTAAGCGCTGTAGGGCGGAGCGCTGCCGCCCGGCTTCCGGCGGAAGCGCTCAGGGCCTGTCGTTTTTCGTTCTTTCTGCGGGAGGGCTCAAAAGGCGCGCCTGAGGCGCGGCAATATGACGCCTGCCAAGGCATATTCTGCCATTTCGGGGCTGGGGAATGGTGATCTTGGCCCCTTTGAGTCAGAGGAACGATCTTCCTCCGTTTTCTTCTACAGCAGCCCTCTTATTGCGAGGCAAGGGGAATGAGCGATTCGGGCCGTTCCGGCCCTCATCCCTACGGGGCACAGGAGCGAAGTTCCTGTGCCCCGTTTTGCTCTGCCGTGCAATGGGCTCCCTGGTGGGGGGTGTGCGTTGCCCCGGCCGCCGGTGGCATGAAGACGGCGTCTAGTCCGCGGCAACCCGGTTGCGTCCATCCTTTTTGGCGCGGTAGAGGGCTTCATCCGCGCGATGGAGGAGGTGTTCCGGGCTTTCACCCGGTCGGAACTCCACGACACCGAGGCTGACCGTCATGGGGCTCCCATCAGGCAGAGTGATCTGCTCGCAGGTGATGCGCCGAATGCGCTCCGCACTGGTAAGGGCCTTGTCTTTCGGGGTCAGCGGGAGAATAAGCATGAATTCTTCGCCGCCGGATCGAGCCGGGAGATCCTCGTTGCGGCAGTTATCGCGCAGAATTTGGGCAAACTGTCGCAGTACAGCATCGCCTTGGGCATGCCCGAAACGGTCGTTCACCATTTTAAAATGGTCGAGGTCCATCATCAAAAGACTCAGCGGCACCTCATGGCGAGCGCCTATGGCCATACTCTCCAGGAGCCGTTCGTGGAAGAAGCGTCGGTTGGCTAATCCTGTCAGGGAATCAGTCCGGCTCAGCAGGCGCAATTCATGTTGGGCCTGTTCCAGTTCCTGCACCTTGCAGGCCAGCTCATGTTCCAGACTTTTTTGGGAAGATATATCGACAATCGTTCCCACCAAGCCTTTTTCACCGGAAGTGGGAACGGTGACTCCCTTGCTCCAATAAAGAGAGTTTCGCTGCCCTTGGTTGGTGGTGTACACTGTCTCATAATGGACCATCATGTTGCTGCTGATGACTTCCAGATCTTCCTGCTGGTATTTCTGCCGTTCCTCCGGGGGTAAATAGCCGAGTTCCATGGCGGTACGGCCGAGATACTCCTCCCGGCGAATACCGAAAAATTTTTCGTAGGCTTTGTTGAGCAAGAAAAACCGGGTATCCTCAGTTTTGGCAAAGACCGGAGACGGTAATTCGTCGATAAGCGTTTCAAGAAAGATCAGCTTGCGGCGAACGGCTTCCAGTTCTGCGATCAGCCGGGCCTGTTGCGCTTCCTCCTGTGGGGGGGCGCTGAGCTTGCCTTGCAGATGAGCGGCTACGGAACGCAAGGCTATGTTGAGCGCTTCCAGCTCGTGGGGCAGACCTTTGGGAGAGGGAGCATCCAACGCGCCTGAAGAAATCTGCGTCGCATAATCGACAAGTTGCCGGATGGGACGGGTGATAGAACGCACTCCTACAACGATCAAGGCAGCCGTGGCAAACAAGGCAAAGGCCAGTAGGGCGAAGAATATTTTTAAGGAAGCGGCAATGGCGCCGTAATTTCGGGTGCTCTCGAGATTGGCGATAGCTTGTTCAGCCTCCAGGAGTTCGCTAATGAGCTTACGGTACAGGGAGAAAACCTCAGCGGCCGGGGCGGAGCCATCCGCTTGACGGCGCACGGCGTCAAGGAATTCCGCGGCTTGCCCCAAGTTCAGGGCGTTGAGGGCTTCTCGATCCGCGTGGGCCAGGGCTGATGAGCCGGCTGCAAGACCGGCGTCTACTGTTTTGCGCTGGGCATTGAGAGCGCTCCTATCGTTTGTCCCGGCCATGAGGCTGAGCCCGCGTTCTTTCCAGAGTTCATGAATGAGGTCGGATACGGCCAGAAACAACGCATGATTGTTTTCAGCCCGGGCTATATTCTGCTTTTCAGTTAGCCAGAACCGCGAGAACATACAGCTTATCACCAGAAACACCAGCAAGGGGATACCGCTTATGGCGATAAGTTTTTGGGAAATTTTCACAAATTCATCTCCCTTTAGGCAGGGTATATGAAGTATGGTTGGAGGCCCCTTCAGGTGAATTGTATGGGTAGGAAAGGAACTGGACCAGCCTTGGAAAGCGGGACGAATGCGCCCTATTCCGGGCAGAGGCATTGGGTAAGGCAATACATCTGCCCGGTCACAACCATCTCTCTAGTTGACAACGGTTATCCGTTTAACTTCAACTTCCACGCGATTCCAATCCTTATCAACTTCCCCGGCCAGTTCCACTGTGTCCGTGGGCGTAACGTTTTGGCCAAACCATTTGTCATGATCAATTTCTACACGAATTGTGCCGGTTGCATCTTTAAAAAGATATTTGTCATCGCCCAGATGCTGAATAATATTACCCCGCAGGATAACGAAACTGTCATCTTGCATGCTTAAGGCTTCTTTAACAGAGGCAGTTGCCGGACCGGGCCCGGAAAAGCCGCCCCCGTACGCGCCTGCCGCAGGCGAAAATCCGCCGCCATGCTGTTGGGTTGCGGCAAAGGCGGGAACCGTTGCCAAGAGTATTCCGCTGCAAACTAAAATAAGTACTTTTTTCATAATAATCCTCTCATATATAGAAGTTTAGGTTTCCACAAGCGTACTGGCGGCCGAGCCGCCTTTTGCTCATCCGGCGCAGGGCGCTCTATGCATTTCAATATGCTCTATAAATATAGAGGCTACACTACCAATGCATAGATAAAATTATCGAATATGCCGGAGAGTATTTTACCCTTACTTTTTCTCCCGGGGCGCGGGGACGAGGCCCGCCGCAATGTTCACCCGCTTTACACCATCGGGGAACAGGCGGCATCTCTTTTCCCGCCGCCTTTGGATAAAACCATGCAAGCCTTAAGGCTCTCTTAACACAGCAAGAAAAATAGAGGGAAAGTTTTTTGGGAGAAGAGGAAGTTGAGGGAATACAAGGTCTTCCCGCGGAGCTATCCAATTTTCCTGGAGGCGACACATCGTGTGGCATTGTATCCGGCCCTGGAAACACGCCATACAATGTGGTGTCCGTAGAGAATATTTTGAGGAAGGACCTCCGCATTGGTGCGAGGAGCTATGCCCCGACTCTCTGCTTGGCGCTGCGCAGTCTGGAAGGAATCAGCCGTGGTAGCGTTCCATAAAGGCTTGTTCGGCTTCGCCGCTGCCAATGAGAATAAGTTCGTCCGTCGCCTTAATGGGCTCTTTGGGGTCGGGGCTGGCGGACATGCCTTCCGTGCCCCGAATGCCCACAACATTGCACTGGGTCTGTTCGCGAATGTGGCTGTCCTTCAGGGCGAGCCCCACCAGGGAGGAGGGAGCCTGCACCCGGAAGATGCTGAGCCCTTCGGTCAGCAGAAAGACCTTGCCCGGGGAGAGCAGGTTGATCATGGTATTGGCGGCCATGGTGGCGTGGGACATGACCAGGCTTGCCCCGGCGCTGTAGAGCGAGGGCACGTTGCGGTCGAGACTGGCCCGGCTGATTACCTGAATATCCGGCCTGAGTTTGCGGCAGTAAATGGTCAGATAGATGTTCAGATCGTCGTCATGGGTAGTGACGATAACCGTTTTGGTGGTGTTGATGCCGGCCTTGAACAGGGTTTCAAAATCCGCGGCATTCCCCAGAATGTAGCGGGCGTCATCCTGGGGGATGTTCCTGGCGTTGCGTTCTACAACCCTGAAGGGGATGCGTCGTTCCTCCAGATTGCCGGCGACGGCCTGGCCGACCCGTCCGCTGCCGAGGATCAGCACCGGCGGGTTGTGCTCTTCGGCCGCGGGATTCATTTCTCGATTGTATAAATCCAGCAATTCGGAGGGCCCGGCCAGCAGGAGCACCGCGCCTTCGTCGATGACGGTATCCGGCATGGCGGGCTGGTATTTTTTGCCTTGCCAGATGCCGACCACGTTTAAGCCGAACCGATTGCGGATGTCGGTTTCTCGGAGGGTTTTGCCGACATACGGCGAAACAACGGCCGGAGTTTCTGCGATGCATAGTTCTTCAAAACGGCCAATGATGTTGGAAAGGGAATCGGGGCCAAAGACCCGGCGGGCCAGGTTGCGGCCAAGCATGCGGGCGAAATGGAAAACATGGTTACAGCCGGCCAGGCGGAGCACATCGAGAGATTCCACATAGTCCGCCCCGGCGGCGATAGGCACAGAACGACTCACTTCGCGTACGGTGGCTGCAATGTTGGTGTTTTTCATATCGTCGTACAGAGCCACCACTAAGGAAGCCCGGTTTACCCGCAGTTTTTCGTACGTGGCGGCCACATCAAATTCTCCGGCCACCACCGGGTACCCTTTATCAAAATGTTCGATAGCCTCGGGGCTTTCAGGCATCAGCAGGAAGCAGGGCATAGAGTATTTGCGAAATTTTTCCGCAACGCTCAGCGCCAGGCTCCCGGCGCCAACGATGATGACGTGCCCGGAGGCATCCTCGGGAAGCTCCCGTGGCAACCTGGCCTGGCTTTGCGCCTCGAGCCAAGGGGCGTAGACAAAGCGGATAAAGGTGAAGGGCATAACCAGCATGAACAGGACAATGCCCGAAAGGAGCACGACTACGCTGAACATTTTGCCCGCGTCCGAGGTGAAGGTAATATCCCCGAAGCCCAACGTGGACATGACGGTCAAGGTCCAGTAGAGGCCCGTCAGCAGGGAGTATTCCTGGCCTTCCCGTTCCATGAGCACGTGAAAGGTAAAGCTGTAAAACCCGATCAGCAGGATGACGAATGCCGAAAACCGGGCCATAAAGCGCAGGTTGCGCTTGTTGGATTGCTGGGCCCAAAAAAACGCCATTTGGGAAATAATGAATTTCATGCTGTTCTACCTGCGCGCCAAATTCTCTTTTTGCCGTCTCTTCGCAAGCCATTGAGTTCCGAGGCCGGGGGACGGCGGCAGGCCCAGAGCTACACGCCTTGGCGGCTCCAGGTCAAGGAGTTGGTGCAGCTCGCCTCGGAAGCGGAGGCAAAGGCCCCTTAGCGCCGTACATATATGGGGAACTGCCCCTGGCCTCCGCCTCTACGGGGGCGGGAACGATGCTCCTGTGTTCTTTCTAGGAGAGAGAAATGGTTTCCCTCATTCATTGGGGGGAGGAAGGTTGCCCGGGCCGTCCCGGCTCTTGCCGCCGGAGCTACAGAACTTCGTTCCTGTAGCTCCTTTTGCTCTCCCGCGAATGCCCCCCTGGAGGGCCGAGGCTTTGCCCCGGCCGCTGGGGGCATAAAGAATACAGCGTTCCAAGGAACTTACGCTGGGGCGTTGCGCTCCGCGGCAAGAAAACTGCCGGTGACGGAATCCGGATTGACCAGGATTTCCTCCGGGGTTCCGGAAGCCACGATGCGGCCGCCGTTTTCCCCGCCGCCGGGGCCGAGATCGATGACGTGATCGGCGGCCATGATCATATCGGTGTTGTGCTCGATGACCACCACGCTGGCTCCCTTGTCAACAAGCTTGTGCAGCACGCTGATGAGCTTGCCCACCTCGTGCATATGCAGGCCGGTGGTGGGTTCATCCAGGATGTACAAGGTGCCGGGCAGGCTTTTTTTGCCGAGTTCGCGGGAGATTTTGATGCGCTGGGCTTCGCCGCCGGAAAGGGTGGTAGCGGGCTGGCCCAGCCGCAGATACCCGAGGCCCACATCTTCCAGCATGGCCAGGCGGCGTTCCAGAGCCGGGAAGTTCTCAAAGAATTGTCGGGCCTGCTGCACGGTTAGATCCAACACTTCAGCAATATTCAGGCCTTTGTACCGCACTTCCAAGGTTTCATGGTTGTAGCGCCTGCCTTTGCAGATATCGCAGGTGACAAAAATATCCGGCAGAAAGTGCATTTCTACGCGGATTTGCCCATCTCCGGCGCAGGCCTCGCAGCGGCCTCCGCGCACGTTAAAACTGAAGCGGCCGGCTTTGTAGCCGCGTTTTTTGGCGTCAGGCGATTGGACGAAGAGGTTGCGGACCTCATCGAAGATTTTTGTATAGGTTGCGGGGTTGGAACGGGGGGTACGGCCGATGGGGGATTGATCGATAGCAACGATGCGTTCGATGGCCTCCGCGCCTTTCATACCCGCGATAATGCCGGGGTTTTCCACTTTAATGCCCTGGCCGAGAGCAAGGTGTTTGTAGAGGGTATCCACCACCAGCGAACTTTTGCCGGAACCGGAGACGCCGGTAACGCAGGTAAAAACACCCAGGGGAATGGGGCAATCAATGTTGCACAGGTTGTTGGTGGTCACCCCTTGCAGCAGCAACGTTCCCTTGGGCTTACGGCGCTCCTCAGGCACGGGAATGGTCAGATCGCCACGCAGGTACTTAGCGGTCAGGGAGGTGGAATCCTTGAGCAGCGAGGGCACGTCGCCAAGAAAGACGAGCTGCCCGCCGTGCTCTCCGGAACCGGGTCCAAGTTCAATGACGGTGTCGGCTTCACGGATGGTGGCCTCATCGTGTTCCACGACAAGCACCGTGTTGCCCCGCTGCTGGAGGCTGCGGAGGGTACCCAGGAGCCTGGCGTTATCGCGCGGGTGCAGGCCGATGGAGGGTTCATCAAGCACATAGGTTACCCCGACCAGGCCCGAACCGAGTTGGGAAGCCAGGCGGATGCGCTGGGCTTCGCCGCCGGAGAGTGTGGTCATAGTCCGAGAAAGGGCGATGTATTCCAGACCGACATTGCGCATGAACGTTATGCGGTGGGTCAGTTCCTTGAGCAGCGGCTCGGCCACGGGTCGGTGGCGGGCGTCGAAGCTGAGTTGCTCCAGCCAGGCCAGGGCCTTATCTACCGGGAGTGAGGTAAACTCGTACATGTTCTTATCGCCGACCCGCACGGCCAGGGCCTCAGGCTTTAGACGGGCGCCGCGGCAGGCCGGGCAGGGCATGACCTGGCGAAAGCGGGAGAGTTCATCCCGCCAGGCGTCGCCGTACTGCATGCCGAGTTCCAGGATGGCAATAACTCCTTGCCACTTCCCGCGGGCTTCAGCATCCTTAAGGGCCTTTTTCGCCTCGCGTTCGATGACGCTGCCCCCCATCCAGTTGCGGCGCAAGGCGGAATTCCAATCATCTTGGCCCCAGCGCCCGGCGGGTTTGCCGTCGGCGGTTTCGCCGTAAAACAGGGCATCCAGGGCATCTACGGAAAATTCCGCCAACGGCGTGGAAAGGGTAAAGCCCCAGCGTTTGCCGAGATCGGCCAGGGTTTCCTTGTGCTTGGCGAAAACTTTGGGGTTTTTCCAAGGGATCAAGCCGCCGTTCTCCAGGGAGAGTCCCTTGTTGGGCATAAGCAGCGCGGGTTCAAAGTATTCTACGGTGCCAAGGCCCAGGCAGCGCGGGCAGGCTCCTTGGGGGCTGTTGAAGGAAAAAAGCTGCGGCGAAAGAGGCGGCAGGCTTTTGCGGCAAGAAACACAGACCGACTCCGTGCTGTGGGTGGTCTCTTTGAGGCTATCCGGGTTTTCCGGGTCCTGCACGGCTATGGTCAGGCGGCCGTTGCCGTATTTGAGGGCCAGTTCTACGGAATCGGCCAGCCTGCCGCGGATACCCTCGCGCAAGACAATGCGGTCTACGACCAGGTCTATGGAATGTTTTTTGTTTTTATCCAGTTCCGGCGTTTCTTCCAGGGTGTGGATGGTTCCATTGACTCGGACCCGGGCAAAGCCTTCGGCCCGGAGCTTGCGGAATTTATCCTGGTGGGTGCCCTTTTGCAGAGTGACCAACGGAGCCATGACGAGCAGGCGCGCGCCCTCCCCAAGGGCCAGGATATCCTCAATGATTTCATCCGTGGCCCGTGATTCGATTTTCAGGCCGCAATCCGGACAGTACATGGCGCCCAGCCGGGCGTAAAAAACCCGCAGGAAATCGTAAATCTCGGTCACCGTGCCCACGGTGGAGCGGGGGTTACGGGTCGTGGTCTGCTGCTCCAGTGAGATGGCCGGGGAGAGCCCCTCGATTTTATCCACGTCAGGCTTATCCATTTGGGGCAAGAACTGCCGGGCATACGCCGAGAGGGATTCCACATAGCGGCGCTGGCCTTCGGCATAGACCAGGTCAAAGGCCAAAGTGGATTTGCCCGAGCCGGAAGGGCCGCAGACAACTACCAGTTCCTCGCGGGGAATATCCAGGTTCAGGTTTTTCAGGTTGTGTTGCCGGGCGCCTTCAATATGGATGGATGCTTTGCTCATGGGGAAAAGTATTCGTTTGTTGATAGATTTTTTTCCTGTCGGCGTACTCGGGATACGGCGAAGGAAGGGAAGATATAATTCTTTAATGTCTCGATGCAAGCGATAATTTTTATAAACATGCTCTCCTTTCTGTACTTGGTATACCTGTTGTTTTTTGCTATACGGGGGCTGCTCCTGATGGCACCCGGAAATGCCTGATGGTTTTTTTCTCTCCGGAATGAGGGGAAACACCGGGAGAAGGCGGATTTTTTTGACTGACGCCGCCGGGAGGAGAAGGCGGCGCTTCGGATTCTTTAGCCCCGGGGACGAGCTGTTCTAAAAAAGACCTTGGCAACAGCCTCTCTCCTCACGGCGTGGGCCGGGGGACCATTGCGGGGCTTTTGGCTCTTGTCAGGGGGCGTAAATTGTTTCCGGCCCGGCCGGAAGGAGGAGAATATGGCTGCCATTACTGCAAAATATCTTGGAGACATCCGGGTTGAAGCCTCCCACGAGGCCAGCGGCGCAACGCTTATTACCGATTCTCCCGTGGATATCGGCGGCAAAGGGCGTTCGTTTTCGCCCACGGATCTTTGCGCCGCCTCGTTGGGTATGTGCGCCATGAGCATGATGGCCGTATACGGCAAGAATCACGAGATTGATGTGGAAGGCATGGGTATGGAAATCAACAAAATCATGAGCCAAGATGCTCCGCGCCGCATTGCCCGCATCGAGATTACCTTCACCATGCCGGATCGCGGGTATACGGAGAAGCAAAAGCTTTCTCTGGAGCGGGCTGCTAAGAGCTGTCCCGTACACAACAGCTTGCATCCCGATACCGAACAGGTCTTCTTGTTCCAATGGGCGAAGTAGCCCCGCGGGGGGGGGCGGGGGAACGGCCGAAGCGGTTGTTGCTCTGTTGGGCCTGTAGGGAGATCTCTGCGGGGAAAACGGGAATTGACAACCGGCAACGCCGTTGCCTCTCTTTGGGCCTCCGCTTCTTCAGAGGGAGGCCATCCTGTTCCCGGCCGCCGGCGGCGAAACCCGCCGGCGGCCGGAGGTATAATGAACCATATAAGGAGATTCCATGCGCTGTGCGGTGGTGTTGTGTATCGTTTTGAGCCTGGTGCTAGGCAGCGGGGCTCCGAGTGCCGGAGCAGCCGGCCGCCAGACGGCTTTAGAGGTGTTCCGGCTGCTGCCTTCCACTATTTTTGACAGCACCCTTGAAGCCCTGAACGAGGGGGATAAGCAACTGCTTCTGGATCTGGGGCGGAGCAAATCGTGGCGTTTGCGTTTGGTGCATGACGACGATCTGCTGGTGGAGTCGAATCTCTCCGGAAGCCTGGTCAGGGTGTGCCTGTTTCATGGCCCTGATACGACCGTGGCGGCGGTCGGTTCCGAAAGCCTGGGCAATTCCGGTCTGGAGCTTTGGCGTTGTGATTCCATCGGCCGGATCACCCCCGAACCGCTGCCGCCGGAGCCCGCAGTTGCCGATTTTTTTACCGAGACCTTGGTTCTCTCCAAGGAGGTAACGGTCTCCATGCGATTTAAACTCTCGGGAAGCGTCCTTCGGGTTATTCCCGAGTTTTGGGATCAGAACGGTCCGGTCACTCTGTACCCGGATAAGGCTCTCTTCTATCGCTGGAACCGCGGCGGTTTTGAAAAGGTGGTCCTGCCGCTCAGCGCATTGCAGTAGATCTGTTTTTTTGTCTTCCGTACCGGGAGGCAATCCGGCTTTTTACGGAAACTATCGTGGCAAAGAGTCTTTTGCTCTTTCGTGAAAGGCTCCTCCCAACGGGAGCCGCGGCAACGCCCCATCCCTCGGAGGCATGAAGAATAAGGCCTTACAGCCCTTAGGCCTCATTCAGCTTAAAATCGACCTTGATCTTGTACAGCCGGGTTGCCGGCAAGTTTATGATAGCCACCCCGACGGCGCGGGCCAGATCATCAATTCGTCGGTCTACGGCTTCTCGGGAAGGGCCGATCATAGTAAACCAGAGATTGTAGTCGTGTTCGCGCAGGTAGTTGTGGGTCACCCCCGGCTCGGCGTTGACCGCGGCAATGACTTCCTCCAGTTTTTCTTCCGGCACGTTGGCGGCACAGAGCGTACTGTGCCAGCCGAGTTTACCGGCCTGGAAATTCGCGCCGATGCGCCGGATCAGGCCTTTTTCCCGCAGGGTGTTAACCCTGGCAAAGGTCTCCGCCTCGTTCAGGCCTACGGCCTCGCCGATGACTTTGTACGGTCTGGGGGCAAGGGGAAATCCCGATTGAATCAGCGAGAGAATGCGTTTATCCGCTAGGTCAAGGCTATGATCCGGCGTTTCGCTGATGGCCGCGCCATCGGGCGGCAGGGCTGTTGGCGCATGGCTCATGGCGTATCCTCCCCCATGTTTAGAATATTCCGGCTCGATATGCGGAATGTTCCGGATGGATGGCCAGGCCGGATATTTCGGGGAGGCTCCGTCCGGGGGCCCGCCCCTGCGGGGCGCGGGAATATTGTTCCTGCGCCCGTTCCGCCCGCAAGAGAGGAGCGAATTCCCTTACGGGAGTGCAGGAAAATTTTTTTCCTGGTAAGGGCCGGGGCGTTGTCCCGGCCGTCAGCGGTATAGATAATAACGCGGCAGGGCATTACTCGGCCTTTGGGCGGTAGTTGCAGAGCGGTTCCTCAGCCATGGGGTTTCCGGTCAGGCTGTAAGCTCTGGCTCGGCAGCCGCCGCATACTTTGTGGAACGCGCAGATTCCGCAGCGGCCTTCATACGCTTTTTGATCCCGGAACTTCAGGAACCAGGGCGTTGTACGCCAGAGTTCGGGCAACGGCGTGCGAAAGACGTTGCCGCAATCCAGTTCCAGATAACCGCACGGTTGGAGCGCCCCGGTATGGCTGACAAAACAGAATCCGGTGCCGCCAAGGCAGCCACGAGTTACGGCATCCATGCCAAAGGTGGCCGGAGTTACCTGGCGGCCTTCGGCCTTGGCCCTTTGGCGCATGATTCGGTAGTAGTGCGGCGCGCAGGTAGCCTTAAGGTGCATATCGGTCTGCTGCCGGAAATCATAGAACCAGTTGAGCGTTTCTTCATATTCGGCCGCGCTGATGACCTGATCACGCAGCGCCTCGGCCCGGCCCATGGGCACCAGGAGAAAGATATGCCAGGCCACGGCCCCGACACGCCGGGCAAGATGAAAAATTTTTTTGAAATCTACTAAGTTGTCACGGGTAACCGTGGTGTTGATCTGAAAAGGAACCCCGGCCTCCCGCAGCCGGGCCATACCTTCCAGCGCGGCCTCAAAAGCGCCGGGCACGGCGCGGAGGCTGTCATGCGTTGCGGCGTCGGCTCCATCAATGGATATGGAACAACGTTCAATGCCGCTTTCCTTAATCAAACGGGCTGTGGCGGCGCTGATCAGGGTGCCGTTGGGAGCCATGACCGCCCGGAGCCCTTTGCTCCGAGCATGCGCGGCAAGCTCAAAAATATCCGGCCGCAGCAAGGGCTCCCCACCGGTAAAAATAATGATCGGGCTGCCTGTTTCCGGTAAGCTTTCGATAAGCGCCTTGCCTTGGGTTGTGGTGCATTCTCCGGGATACGGTTCGCTGTGGGCTTCGGCGCGGCAATGTTTGCAGGCCAAATTACAGGAGCGGGTCACTTCCCAGGCCACCAGGCGCAGCCGGGGGGAGCCATCCGGCAGCAGGGCGGAATGAGCCCCGGGCCGGGGCCCGGGGGCCTGGTCTTCCATATCCCGGAATGTAGTGCAGCTTGGGAACTGATTCACTTGATGATGCCCCTACAGAGCAGATCCTGAGTGAAATAGCTGATGATCAGATCTGCGCCGGCTCGTTTGAAGGCGGTCAGCGTTTCCAGAACCACCCCGGTTTCGTCGATCCAGCCCCGCTCGCCGGCGGCCTTGATCATGGCGTACTCTCCGCTGACTTGGTAGACGGTCAAGGGAACATCGCAGCGGCGTCTGATTTCCGCCAAAATATCCAGATAATGCCCGGCAGGCTTGACAATAAGCATATCCGCTCCTTCCTGGAGGTCGGCCATAGCCTCCCGCATGGCCTCGCGGCCGTTGGCCGGGTCCATTTGGTAGCTTTTGCGGTTGCCGAAGCTCGGCGCGGATTCTGCTGCCTCGCGGAAGGGGCCGTAAAAGGTGGAAGCGAACTTGGAAGCATAGCTCATAACCGGAATCTGCGCGAAGCCGGCGCTATCCAGGGCCTCGCGGATGGCCAGAACCCGGCCGTCCATCATATCCGAGGGGGCCACGATATCCGCTCCTGCCCGGGCGTGGGAGAGCGCGGTCTTGGCCAGTATTGCTACGGTCTCATCGTTGCGTACCTGGCCCTGAGGGTCTAAGAGACCGCAATGGCCGTGGGAGGTGTACTCGCACAGGCAGACATCCGTAATGACGACCAACTCGGGAAAACGGGATTTGAGCCGGGCAACGGCCCGCTGCACAATGCCGTTTTCGGCCCAGGCTTCGCTGCCGGTTGTATCTTTGGCCGCCGGGATGCCGAAGAGCAGACAGCTTTTCAAACCGGAATCTACAGCCCGGGCTACGGTTTCTTCAAGCTTTGCCAGGGAGAGCTGGCTTTGGCCCGGCATGGAGCCGATGGGCTGTTCCAGCCCGGAGTCGGGCGTATCAACCACAAAGTAGGGCATGATCAGATCTTGGGGCAAGAGGGAGTGCTCCCGGATCATTTCCCGCAGCGTTTCGGTGCGGCGCAGTCTTCTGCCTCTGTAAAACGTGCGCGTGCTCATGACGTGATTTCCTCATCGGTAAGGTAGCAGGCGGGATCTTCCGCCCATTCATCGCCAAAGCGGGCTTCCGCCCGCGCTCGGAAATTGCCGCCGCAGATTGCCAGGAAACGACAGGCGGCGCAACGGCCCTTGACATGCTGTTTTTTATCTTTGAGCTTGGCCAGCAGAGGAATATTTTTATCCATCCAGATTGCGGAAAACGGCCGCTCGTTGACATTGCCGAAGGCATGGTTGCGCCAGAACTGGTCGGCGTGTACCGCGCCGTCCCAAGAGACGCAGCCGATGCCCCGCCCGGAGTTATTGCCCTCGTTATACTGCAATAGCTCGTAGACCGCCTTGGCCCGGGCCGGGTCCTCCCGCAGAAGCCGCATCCAAACATACGGCCCGTCGGCATGGTTATCCACCGTCAGCACCTCTTTGGGGGAGCCGGCTT
Organism: uncultured Desulfovibrionaceae bacterium; assembly: GCA_949741925.1. GTDB lineage: Bacteria > Desulfobacterota > Desulfovibrionia > Desulfovibrionales > Desulfovibrionaceae > JAJDHY01. The sequence goes on from CATJOY010000034.1 coordinate 51,223, forward strand.
CGAAAAGCTCGCGGGTCTTATCCATGATCAGGTCAACCATGGCCCTGGTCTCCTTGTGATCAAGATCTTCCCGCATCAAGGAGGACCCGCGTCCTGAATAGACTAGGTGGTAGAAGCAGATGCGCGGTATCTCCATATCGCGCAAGAGGTTGAAAAGGAGCGGAACCTGATCGGCGTTGCGGCGGTTGATGGTAAAGCGCAGCCCCACCTTGAGGCCTTCCTCCTGGCAGTTTCTGATACCCCGCATGGCCTTTTGGAAGGAACCGGGCACGCCCCTGAAGCGGTCATGCACGGCTTCGCCGCCATCGAGGGATATGCCCACATAGGAAAGCCCTACGGATTTCAGATCCCGGGCCCTGGCTCGGTCGATCAGCGTGCCGTTGGTGGAGATGACCGCCCGCATGCCTTTGGAGGTGGCGTATTCGGCCAGTTCCGGCAGGTCTTTGCGCACCAGAGGCTCCCCTCCGGAAAAGAGCATGACCGGGCTGCCGAAGGATGCCAGATCATCGATCAGGCGCTTGCCTGCCGCCGTATCCATGGCATCCCGTTGGGCCTCCTCGTCCACGGCCTGAGCATAGCAGTGTACGCAGCGCAGATTACAGCGCCGGGTCATGTTCCAGACCACCACGGGTTTTTTATCTTGAGAAAACTGGAGCAGATGCGAGGGCAGCTTGCCTGAGTGGCGGCCGTAGCGCAGGGCGTCGGAAGGTTCAACTTGTCCGCAGTAGAGTTTTGATATGCCGATCATAAATGCTGTGCGCCTCCGGCGCTTGGGTTATTGTAAAGGGATGTGGTCGGTTATTCTATCCAATCCGGCCGCCGAAAAGAGGGGCGGCAGGGCGGTTGTATCGCTGATTTTCGTATCCTTCGGGCCGAACCATTCCCTCCCCGGTTGCGCGGTGTTGCCCGGAGCCCCACACGCTGTGCAGGAGATTCTTTTTTGCGCGGCAATGCCTTTTTCCCTATGCGTATCCATGGGGATAGCCCGCGCCGGCGATGAGGAAGGAGGATGCCATGCCGGGAATTTTCAAACCATCCAAATATATAGCGCAGGCCGGGCTGGATGGCAAACATGAGAACGGGCAAGGCCTCTTCCGGATGCCTTTGGCGGCCGAGGTGGCGCTTTGAACCAGGCCGGGGGTTCGCTCTTTTGCGGGATGATCCCCCGGCGGGAAGAGCCACAAGCGAGGTAACGGAAAAGGCCTTACTGCCGACCGCCCGGCCTTGCCGCAGCCAGAGCCTTGAGCGCCCGGAACAGTTCTCGGAAGGCTTTAGGAGGTTTGTTGGCGGTCCGTTCGGCAACAGCGCCGCGGACCAGATGCCTCAGGCGCGGGAGATCCTCTGGCGGGGCTCCCAGGGCGGAAAGCTCCCGTTCCAGTTCGGTATCAGCATGGTTGCGCGCGGCTGCCGCGAGCAGCCGTTCGCGGGCCTCTTCTATTCGGTGCAGAGCGGTTGTTTCTTCGCGCGAGGGCAGCAGGGCTCTATCCAGAAATGCGGCGAGCTGTTCGCTCTCCTCTGCCCGCATCAGCCGCCCGATATACTGCATTTGACGGCGTTTCGCTTCATGATCCGTCATGCCCTGCCACTGTGTGATGGCTTCCAGCAGTTCCGGGGCCATGGGGCAATCCCGGAGCAGGGCCGGGGAAAGGGCGGCCAGCCGCTTCCCCAGAACCTGGAGGGCGGAACTCTCGCGTTTTTTGCTGGAGCGGCTTACATGTTCTTCTCCCATGAGGGCTTCCTTATCGGGTATTTCACGCCGGGCGCATTCCGGTGAGAAACAGCCTGTGATCGGGCGCTTCCCGGCGGCGTATGGAGTCTATTCCCGGGGTTTTTAGGCGTCAGCGGCCCGCATCCTTGCCTTATGCCGGGGTTCAGGCCCAATTCCGGGCCAGGAGCACACCGCAGAAAAGAGCCACGGAAATAATGCCGTTAATCACGAAAAAGGCCAGATTGATTTTGGTAAGATCCTCGGGCGAGACCAGGCGGTGTTCGTAAAAAAGCAGCAGGGCAATGGCGGCGCAGACCCCATGCCAGATGGGGTTAAGGCCCGCTGTCCAGCCGCCGAGAAGGAGAAAGAGAAGCACATTGACATGGCAAAACCCGGCCAGGGCCAGGGCCGTGGGAATGCCGAACCGAGCCGGAACCGAGTGCAGGCCTTGTTCACGGTCAAAAGCAACATCTTGGCAACTATAGAGGATATCAAAGCCTGCCACCCAGAAAATGACGGCCAGGCTGAACAGGATAGGCGGCAGGGCAAAGGAGCCGGTTGCCGCTAGCCAGCCGCCCATCGGGGCCATGCTGAGCACCGCGCCCAGCCAGAAATGACACAACCAGGTAAAGCGTTTGGAAAAGCTGTAGAGCCCTGCCAGAAAAAGGGCCACGGGCGAGAGAGCCAGGCATAGCGGGTTCAGAAAGGCGCAGGCGGCTACAAAACCCGCCGCCATCAAGGCGCAGAAGAGCCCGGCCTGGGCAAGGCTGATTTCCCCGGTGACCAGAGGTCTTTTTTGCGTGCGCGGATTGGCCCGGTCATAACGGATATCCGCCATAGCGTTGACCGCCATGGCGTAAGAGCGCACGCAGACCATGGCCAGGGCTAGAAAAACCAGGATATGCAGGGCGGGCAGCCCCGGCATGACTAAAAAACAGCCGATAAAAGCAAAAGGAAGAGCAAAAATCGAGTGTTCGATTTTTACCATCTGGCACAGCAAAAGAAAGCGTTTCCATACAGACATGGGCATTCCGCAAAGGCACGGGGCCGATCGGGCCGGACCGCCGGGCCGCTTTATACATCAGGGTGTTGCTTCCTCAGAACCGCCGGATCGGTTTCCGGCCCGGCCGGGGTACAGACCGGCAGGCGCACGGCCTGTTTCCCCGGCAAGAATACCAACCATGGTGTTGCGCCGCGCAGGGGGAGCGAATTCGGCTATTGCGGAAGACGAGCGCTCAGCATACGCAGATGCTTTTTTTCCTCGTCTTCGCAGGCGCTTACAGCCCCCTGCTCAGCCGGAGGGACGAGTTTTTTCATGGCCTGGAAAAAAAGAATGGTGTCTTTTTCCATGGAAATGGCTGCATGCAGCGGGTCTGCCGCAACGCGGCCTTCCAAACCCGGCATGAACAGGCTGTGGCTATCCAGAAGGTCGGAGACATAGCGCAGGTATTCTTCTTCCTCGCTGCCCGGGGGCAGTTCCAAACCGCCCAAACGGGGGAGCATGGCCGCAAAAACAGCCTCATGGCGTTTTTCTTCCTCAGCCATGAAGGCAAAGAACGCTGCGTCATCCGGGCTGGCGGCGTGTTTCCGGGCGCTTTCGTACAGATTCCGCCCGCGGCGTTCAATTTCCACGGCCGCAGTGATGATATCCGCTGCCTTGACAAAGCTGGCCATATATACTCCTCGTTGCTGAAGGTCCGCCAAAGCGCCTGATCGGCCTGCCGGTGGAATGCGGGCAATGCCGGAAGAAGCAATGTGCTCTGCCGCCGGAGGAACACGATTCAGGGCGGCTGTATGATAGCCGGATTTATCTTGGTTTTCAAGGAAAAAGGCCGGAGAGCGCTTGCCGCGCCCGGCCGGGAGCCGGCGGATTGAACCGGCTGCCGGAGAACGGAGCGGATCATGACAAGGACCGGCCAAGGGCAGATTTCCGGAAGGGAAATGGCCTGTTCCCAAGACACTCTTTTGAGGAAAATAAGGAGAACAACAATGACGCTTACGAACGTATCCTGGGACAATACGTTTTCTTTGGTTTGCAGGGATAGCGCTTCCGGGCAGTTTGCCGTTGCCGTCTCCACGGCTCGACTGGCCGTTGGCGCGCGTGTGCCCTTTATCCGGGCGGGAGTCGGGGCGGTGGCCAGCCAGGCGCAGACCAATCCGCTGCTTGGCTATGCGGCTCTTGAGTTTCTCGCGCAAGGCGCGGATGCTGAAGAGGCGCTGCGGCAGGCCCTTGCAGCCGATTCCGGGCGGGAGAGCCGGCAGCTTTCCGTTATGGATGCCTCCGGCAAGAGCGCCGTATTTACCGGCCGGGAGGTGGCGCGACACTGCGACAAGGCTGCCTCGGCCCGAGGTAAGGAGTGCTGCGCCGCGGGGAATCTGTTGGTTTCGGGGGAGGTTATCCCGGAAATGGTGCGGGCCTTTGAGGAGAGCCGGGGATTTCTCGGTGAGCGGGCTCTACGGGCCCTGGAAGCAGGGCAGCGAGCCGGAGGTGATAAACGCGGCAAGATTTCGGCGGCTCTGCTGGTTTCCGGCAAAGGCCCTCATCCCTTACTGGATTTGCGTGTGGATAAAAGCGCCGATCCGGTCCGGGATCTGCGCGTTCTTTTTGATGCCTATACCGCTGCGTTTTCAATGGACGAGGAGGGCAGCCGGGCTGCCCCCGACAAGGGAGGCTCCCCCCGCCCCGCCTGAGGGCGGCGCCCCAAGGGGGGCAAGGGGGTGGGGCGTTATTCAACAGGGGCGGCCTCGTGGGGAAGCCGGGGAAGTATTCTTCTTTCGAGGAGCAAACAGCCCCGAAGCTTCCCCCGGAGGCGCCCGATCGAGGCCGCCAGGCCGGGAAATTACGGCTTTTCCCCCTGCGCCGAGCCGGCAGCGAGCGGAGCCCCGGGGCATAGCTTGCGCGGATTTTTTCCGAACAGACAGAAAATTTCGTGGGGGATGGTGCCCCACAAGGCAGCCAGCTCGTGCACGTCAAGGGCTTCCGGTCCCGGGCCGCCGAGCAGCCAGGCCATGTCTCCCGGCTTGCAATCCGGTATATGGCTGACCTCGGCCACGTGCATTTGCATGCAAATTCTGCCGCGCAACGGGGCGCGACGGCCGTTGATGCAGCAGAACCCCCGGTTGGATAACAGGCGACTGTAAGCATCTGCGTATCCTGCGGCCAGTGTGGCCAGACGTAAGGATCGGGAAGCGGTGAACGTATACCCGTAGCTGACCGAGGCCCCGGCGGGGATAGTCCGCAGATCCAGGATCGGCGCGGCGAGCTCCATGGCCGGGATAAATCCTCGCCCGTGTTCTTCCTGGTTGGTTCCGGCAAAGGGGTTGCCGCCATAAAGGCATATTCCTGGTCTTCCCATCTGGGGGCCAAGTTCTTTGGGGAACATTTCCGGTTTCAGATAGGCCGCGGAATTGGCTAGAGAAGGCGTGATTTCGGGCCAGCGCTCGCGGAAGGCCGCCAGAATTTCCATAAATGCCGCGATCTGCCCGGCCACGGTATGCAGTTTTTCAGGCACATCGGAACAGGCGAAATGCGAGAGCAGCAAACCGGGACGGAGCGCCGGGAAAAGGCGCAGTTCTTCCAACAGGGCAGCGAGGCTTTCCCTATCCGGCCCCAGGCGGCAGAGCCCCGTATCCACCTTGACGGCCACATCCAGGGGGAACCCGGCGCGGAGCAGGGAAGGAGCTTCCCTCAGCGCCGCATCCAGCATGGCCGCCTGACCCAGCCGGTGAATCATCGGCGTCAAGCCATGGCTTAGGGCCGACAGAGCCTCTTCAGGGCTCTGTACCCCCAGGAGGGGCAGGATGCGGCAATGCTTTTCCCGGAGTTCGGGAAGCGCGCGCGTGAGAGCCGCCCCTTCAGATACAGTGCCCACGCCAAAGGCCGCGGCTCCCGCCTTCAGCAAGGCCCGGGCCGCCGGGATCAGACCATGCCCGTAGGCATCCGCCTTGATAACCGCCATTCTTCCCGGCCAGCCGCCGGGCAAAACGGCGTCGCGTCCTGCCGCCCCATCCCTTTCGTTAAGACGCCGCCAGTTTTCGGCAATCATTTCCGGGTACACCAGGACCACGGGTTGTGAAGGGGAAAGATCGTGCCCTGCTGCTATATATTCTCCAAAATACATAATAATGGTGCCTTGTTAAAGAAAGTCTCCCGAGGCGGGCGGAAAGCCTTTACCCTTCCGGGCAAAGTGTGATAAGCGGAATTGTTATAGCCTGTTAGGTTTTACGAGTAGAGGTTACGTTCGGGGGCCGCCGTACTCTCCGGAAAGATGCGCTTCGTTCTTTCCTCCGGCGCGCGCCTCTGGAGAGCAACCAAAATACTTGAACCATCTGCTCCAGCAGTATACTTTTCCGGCGCCACTTTCAACTTTCAACGGGGCTTTCATGAGGCGTAGGGCATACCGGCATATCCGGCACATTGTCAGGAGGTATTCCGTCCTGGCTGTTTTTTTGTTGCTTTTGCTTCCCGGCCGGGTCTTTGCCGAGAGTTCTTTGATCATGCAATCTGATGATGAGCGGGATGTCACCTGGCAGTTAACGGCAGACCAGGTTACCTCCCTCAACGATGCGGAGGTGCTCGAAGCCCGGGGCAATGTCACCCTCCGCCGGGGGGCCGATTATCTTAAGGCCGATTTTGCCCGGTACTATATAACCACCAAGTGGGTTTTCCTTCAGGGCAACGTGGAAGCCATGATGGGCAAGGATACCCTTAAGGCCCGGGAGGCCGAGTTCGACTTGCGTTCGCGGGTGGGCTGGCTCAAAAAGGGCGAAGTGTTCATGGACGGCCCGCATATTTACTTTGCCGGAGACCGCATTAACAAACACTACGGGGATGTGTACACCTTCAAAGAAGCCAAGGTGACCGCCTGCGACGATGATGTGCCCGCTTGGTCCATCACCGCCGACGAGGCCGTGGTAGAGATAGACGGCTACGCCCAACTGTGGCGTTCCAAGTTCCAGCTCAAAGATACAGCAGTTATGTATATGCCCTGGCTGATCGTGCCTGCCAAGCGGGAGCGCCAGTCGGGGTTTCTCACTCCGGAATTCGGCCGCAACAACCGTGTCGGCGCGTATATCAATGTTCCCTATTTCTGGGCCATTGACCAAAAGAGCGACCTGACGGTTAACGAATATTTCATGGAAAAGCGCGGCCTGATGCAGGGAATACAATACCGGGCCGCGCCTTCGGCCAACGAATTCATCTGGTTGCGCGCCGATTATCTTTCGGACGGCCAGCGGATAACCAGTGATTCACACGACCCGGTCAACGACGAAGACGGGCTGGTGCGCACCAATACCAACCGTTACTGGCTCAGGGGCATGGTTGATCTGGAATTGCCCGGAGCGCCCAATTGGAAACTGCGCGGCGATCTCGACTATGTTTCCGACCAAAACTATCTGCATGAGTTCAAAAACGGCATGTCCGGGTTTAGAAGCAGCCGGGAAGAGCTGTTCGATATTTTCCGGCGTGATCTGCGCGAACGGGATAACGAGCGCAAGAGCGCCATGGTTCTGCTCCGGGATTGGGATCGTTTTTCGGTGGCCCTTTCGGCGGCCTATATTCAGGATCAAACGCTCGGCAACGGCAACAGGATCAGATCCTCAGACACCACGGTGCAGCAGGGCCCTTCGTTGGCGGGATACCTGTACCAGGGGCAGATTATCCAAGGCTTTCCCCTGGAGCTTTCCGCCTCAGCCGATGCATCATATATGTACCGGCGCAAAGGCACCCGGGGCTCGCGCTATGAAATCACCCCGGTTCTGACGCTGCCCTTGACCAGCGAATACGGTTCTTTTATCGCCACGGCGGGGGTGCGCCAGGCCATCTACCGCACCGATCAATACTTTCGTTCGCCAGACGGCAAAACCAGGGAAACCGGCGATAACCAGACCGTGCCCCACTATTCGCTCAGCGGCTCCACGGAGTTTTTCCGGGTGTTCAACCTGGCCTCCGATCCTCTGACCGCCACGGAGAAGAATATCGGCAAAAGCGAGTGGACTGCCTTGCGCCATAGCATCCAGCCTCGGCTTACCTACCGGTATATTCCCCTGGAAGATCAGGAGAGGAATCCCCGCTACTCCTCGGAAGACCGGATTTTGCCCAAAGATGAGCTGGTCTACTCCATCAGCACGGTGGTGACCCGCAAACGCGAGAGCGTCACCGCGAAGGCCGCGCCGGATGCATCCGGCAAAGGTGTGCGGCCCCAGCCGAGTTTAGCTACGGATTATCTTGACGTGCTCCGTCTGACTGTGGAGCAAGGGTATGACTTTCGTGAAGCTAGCCGCCGTGACGAACGGGAACGCTATCCGCGCCGGCCGTATTCGGATATTAAAGCGGAAATCCACGCCGCCTGGGATGAGCGTTTCACCCTTATCAACCGTACCTTTTGGTCTGCGTATACCAATAAGATCAACCGCCAAGATCACGGCATCCGCTTCAACCTGCCCGGTTGGGGGTCACTCTATACCGGCCTTGACTACCGGCGGGCCATTCGTGAGTATACCCGTGAGCGTGAAGATGCCATCAGTTCTTTTGTGCTCAGAGGGTCGTTGACCTCCTTGGGGCCCCTTTCCCTGAACTTCGGCTACCGCAGGGATTATGAAAAAGGAAAGGATGTGGAGCGGAGCCTGGAACTGGTGTACAATCACCAGTGTTTTCAGCTTATCGGACGGGCTCTTTCGGAAGCCGGGGAAGTGGATTACCAGTTGATGTTTGTGCTCTCCGGGCTTGGGAGCTGATCCCGACACGGAAGGGCGTAGAGGAGAGGGGATATGGCCCGTGTATTGCAAATTTCCGGTTTGGTCCGTAGCCTTGCCCTGGCGGTCTTCGGCGTATGCCTGCTTTCCGCGTGCGCAACGCGGGCTTCGGAGGAGAATACTCTCCTGTCTGCCGAAGCCGCCCTTGACCTGGCTTTTGACGCTTGCATGGCCCGTTGCAACGAGAATTCCCCGCTGGGGTCCCTAACGCGGGAGGGCTGTTACAAAGGTTGTTATGAGACCAGGCGGCAAACCCTTTTTCGGGGGCAGGTCTATAGCTCTGCTGCTGACTGCTTGAGTTTTATGGAAGGGTTTGACCTGAACCGGGATCTCTATGTTGAATCAATGCAGGGTTGGTGTTGGCAGCAATGGTCGTTGGTTTATAATATTATCGGCTGCCGTGATGCGGTGTCCGTCTTTTACGCGGCGCTGACCCCTGAATCGGTTTGCCTGGGAAAACCGGCTCTTTCCACCCCACCGGCAGATGGTAGGGGTACAATCGTGCCGCCGCTTCCGAGCGCTCAACCCCCGGCGCTTCTGGATACGCCCAAATACCGGAAAAGCGCTCCCGCCAAAAAGCAGCCGGTCAAAAATACGCCTAAGGCTCCGGCAAAAGCTGCTACGCCTTCCAAGGAGACGACGCCGGAAAAAGATACTCCGGCGCCGAACCCCGTGGTAAGCGCCCCCCCGGCTCCGGCTGAGGGAGCCAAAGTCCCGGTCGAGGCGCCGCAAGCTCTTTCTGTAGAGGCGTTGCCACAGCCCGTGGGGCTGCCGCCTCGAGCCCACGGGCAGGATTTTCCCGGCGAGTCTTCCGCTTCTATGCCCGATTAGTAGCCCTGGCCTTGGGGGATGGGGCAGGTTTCTGCGGGAATCCCTCAGGCCTGGCGGCCCTATTTTTGATAAGGAACCGGGTATGCCCAACCTGTCTACCGCCCTCTATGGAGGCTACGCACGCCGAGGGCTAGTCTGAGGGCCAGGCTGGAACGGTGTTTTAGATGCTGCCGCCGAACAGCTTCGCCCGCACCCCGGGCCAGACCGTATCCGGGGTGAGGTCGCGCATACAGCGGTGGTGCCCCCGGGGGCATTCCGTGGGGCCGTGCAGGCTGCATGGGCGGCATTCCAGAGGGATTTCCATCACATCGGCCTTTTCTCCCCGAGGGAAAAAGCCGAGTTCACGAACGGTGGGGCCAAAAAGAGCCGTGACCGGCACGTTTTGCGGCCAGGCCAGATGCATGGGCCCGGAATCGTTGGTCAGATAGCAATCCAGCAGACCAATGACCCCGGCCAGTAAGGGCAGGGAAAGAGCGCCCGAGAGATCCAGAAGGTTGTTATTTCGGATTTCTCCGCGCAGCTCTGCGCGGACTTCGGCGGCTTGCTGTTCTTCCCCCGGACCGCCGAAGAGAACAACCCTCGCGCCATGGCGCAGAGCTTCTCGACCTATGGCGGCAAAATATGCTGTGGGCCAGCGCTTGGTGCCCCACACCGAACCGGGATGCATACCCAGCAAAGGCAGGCCGCGCACGCTGGAGAGAAGCTCCGCGGCCTCCGTCCGTACTGTATCCGGCAGGACGATACGCGGCCAGCTCTCGCGTTCCGCAAGATGCAGAGGGTCCAGCAGGGCCAGGAGGCGTTCAATCTCATCACGCTCGGAAAACCGTCGGGGAACGGTGTGGGTGTAGAACCAGGAATTGACTCGGGGTTCGCTGTACCCGATGCGGCGCGCGGCGTTGCTCCAGCGGGCGATAAGCGCGCTGCGCAAACTGCCGTGCGCTGCAATCCAGAGGCTGTACCGCTCTTTTGCCAGCTTGCGGCCAAGACGCGCAGCCTGGAATATCCCTTTTTCGGAGCCGCGCTTATCGTATTCAAAGACGGCGTTGACCGCCGGATGGGCGGCAAAAAGCGTCTTAAAGCCTGCGCGAACCCAGAAATGGATCGTTGCCTCGGGGTATCCTCGGCGCAGGCTTTGCAGCAGCGGCAGGGTAAGGATGGCGTCTCCGAGAAAGGCGGTATTCCAGACGGCGATGCTGATCATGCGTTCGCCGGAAACTTATTTGCAGACGACAACCTTGGCCGGACGCAGGAGCCTGTCGTGGAGGCGATACCCTTTGCTCAACAAACCGCAGACGGTCTCCGGCTGGTATTCGGCATGGCGCTCGGTGCTGACGGCTTCATGCAGGGCCGGGTTGAACGCCTCGCCCAGCGCGCCGACTTCGCTCAGCCCATGGCGGGATAGAGCTTCCATGAGCATTTTCCGGGTCATATCCACGCCCACAATAAAGTTCTTGCAGGCCTCATCCTTGGGCGCGTGGCTGAGGGCAAGATCCAAGGTATCTAAGGCCGGAAGGATATCGGTAAGAACCTTTTCCGCGGCAAAGCGGAGGAACTCTTCTTTTTCGCGGGCCAGACGCTTGCGTGTATTTTCCATTTCCGCCAGGGTGCGGAGTTTTTCTGCCTCGGCCTCCTCTTTATCGGCAAGGGAAATCCCCAAACGGGCTTTGGCGGCGGCAGCAAGATCGGCGTCGCTGATATCGGGCAGAGGGAAGGGCGTTCCGGTATCGTTTCCTGATGAGGGGGGTTGCTCTACCGCGTAATTTTCGTTGAAGAGTTCATCCGGATTGAAGTCGGATGTATAAGGATTTTTTCTAGGCATGAATATTCTCCTTCCACGAGGGGCAAGCCAGCAGCTTGCCTGATATGCCGACAGGGCGCAAGAGCTATCATGCCGGCAGGGTCTTGTGAGGGACTGACTGACGCAGGCGGTCAGGCCGCGTAGCGCTGCCGCAATATGGTTGCCACCGTACCCGCGATATGGGCCACAACGGGCAAAACGGCCGCGTAATCCATACGGAGGGGGCCTACCGCGCTGACTACGCCCTTGGGGCCGTCCTCGTTGCCTGTGGCCGCGTAAGGCGCGCTGACTACGGCCCAGGGCTGGCTTTCATCGCCGTCATGATGAAAACTTACCGTGATATCCGGACTTTTCATGGTCCGATCCAAAAGATCCAGCAGGCGTGATTTCTCTTCCATCAGGGAGAGGAGGTCGCGCAGCCTGCGGGTATCAGAAAACTCGATTTGCAGGGCGACTTTACCCGCGCCGTCCACAAAAATTTCCCGCTCTTCGCCGGCGGCGGCGATGGCGGCTCGAGAGAGAGTCAGCGCCCTGTGGCACATGGCTTCAAGATCTTCACCCTGGCGGTGCAGTTCGGCTTCAATCTGAATGCGGGCTTCCTCAAGGGTGCGGCCGCGGAAGAAACTGTTCAGATAATTGCTGAACTTGGCCAACTCATCGTGGCTGTACTCCTGCCGCACAGGAACCATACGGGTTTTTACAACGCCGCCTTCTAAAATAAGCACGGCAAGGACCAAACTGTTGCCGACAGGCGCAAATTCCAGGCTTCTCCACCGGCTTTCGGCCTTGGGCGGGGCCAGCACCACGCCAAGCTGAGAACATTCGGCGGAAACCATACTGCTGGCGCGGCGCAGAACCTGGCTCACTTCCGCCCCATCCCGGGCAAGCGCCCGGGCGATTGCGGATTTGTGGCGCTCCTGGAGAGAACGGGGGGTAAGAAGGGTATCGACATACAGGCGAAAGGCTTTGGCCGTGGGCACGCGCCCGGCGGAAATATGGGGTTGCTCCAGGTAGCCCTGGGAGGCCAGGTCGGCCATGGCGTTCCGGATGCTGGCGGAGGAAAGGCCAAAGGCCGGGGAGCGGGCCACGGATTGTGACGGCACAGGCTCCCCGGTAGCGATATATTGTTCCACGATAGCGCCGAGAATGGCGCGGTTGCGGTCGTTCATGATCGTTCCCCGGCCGTTTTTTGTCTGCAACGGCGTTCCTTTATGGCTAACCATGGTGGGGTGCTCTGTCAAGCCAAGCTTGGGCTCTTTACCTTGGCGGCGGAGGGTGTCATTATGCCGCCCTAAGGATGCAGGTATGAAACAAGCGATACAACGCGGCATCAGGGCCCGCGCGGGGCATGACCCCAGAGCGGCGGCCCTGCGGGCGCTGGATATGGTGCTGGGCGGCAATCTTCCCTCCCAAGCGGCCCTGGATACGATTCTGCGCGATGCGCGGCTACCCCCGAGCGACGCCGCTTTGTGCACAGAGCTGGTCTACGGCGTGCTCCGGCAAAAACTGTGGCTGGAACGGGTCCTTGGCCGGTTTTTGAAGCGGCCGGAAAAGCTCCCGGCGGAATGTTTGCTGGTCTTGACCTTGGCTGCCTACGAGCTGGCTTTTCTGGACCGGGTACCGGGCTATGCTACAGTAAATTGGGCGGTTTCCCGGGTGAGAAACCGCTTTGGCTCAGGATTGGCCGGCGTGGCGAATGCCTCGCTCCGGGCGTTTCAACGGGAACAGGATACGGTTCACCAGCCGGAACCTCGGCCCGAATGCCGGTTGGACGAGGCCAAGGCAGTCTCCTGCCGGGCTATCTCCTACAGCCTGCCCGCCTGGATTCTGGAGCGGTGGCGCAAGGCCTATGGGCCGGAAGCTGCTGCCGCCTATGCCGAGGCCTCGCTCCGGCGGCCCGTGGCGGGAATTCGGGTGAACTTGAGCCGGGAAGACGGGCCCGCCCTGCGTGAACGTTTGCTGCGGGAACATAATGGCATTGCCATTGGCCGAAGCGGAGCGGCGTTCCCCGGGGGGCTGCCCTACGAGGTGAAAAATTTGGAACGGGAGGGCCGAGTTTCTCGGCAATCTCCGGCCGTTATGGAAGCCCTGGAAACCCTTGAAGCGCTGGAGAGGCCGGGAGCGCCGCGCGGTCCTGTTTGGGATGCCTGCGCCGGGCGTGGCGGCAAGAGCTTGGCGCTGCTGGAGCGCGGGCTGGATATCCGGGCCGCAAGCGATACCTCCTTTGCCAGGCTGGCCGCTATGCGCGGCGAACTTTCGCGCTTGGGCTTTGCCTCCGGCTGGTGCAGCGGGGCAACGGACCATCCGGAAGGCGGGGAATCCCCTAAGCCCCCTATGCTCGCCCTGGCCGACGCGGCAACGCCTCCGTTTGCCGGACCGTTTGCCGCGATTGTGCTGGATGTTCCCTGTTCCGGCCTGGGCACGCTGTGCCGGAGACCAGAAATACGCTTGCGCCGCCGCGAGTCGGATATTGCCGCCTACGCCGCCGCCCAGGATGGCATGCTTGCCGCGGCGGCGCGTTTGCTGGCGGAAGGCGGGGCCCTTATCTACCTGACCTGCACACTACTGCCTGAAGAAAACGAAGATCGGGCGGCAGCCTTTTTGGCCGGGCATCCTGATTTTATCTTGGAAAGCGAGCGGACAACCCCGCCGGATTCCCCCTGGAACGAGTTTTTGTACCGGGCCGTGCTGCGGCGCAAGACGGCCGATGAATGATGCGCAGTATCGTGAGATTGTGCCGCTGGAACGCTTGGCCGTTGACGTGATACGGAAACGGCCCGCTGAAGGAGACACCTCCGGGAGCTGGGCAAGGATCCGGCCCCCGGAGTCCTAAAACGGTATCAGATACTTGTAATAAAGTAGGACGCCAAGGAGAGCGACGCTACACGGCGTCTGCTCTTCTCTCCATCCGTCTAGCCGCAACATGCTGGATTCCCAGGAGGAGAGCCAGACCGGCCAGCCCGACAATATCCGTAACGATGCCGCCGTGGATCAGGAAAAAGGCACAAGCAAAGGCCATCAGGCGCAACGGCATAAATATCTTTGTAAATAGATAGCCTTCAATGGCCGCGCTGATCATGAACACCCCGATGCAGGCTCCCACAGTGACACGCAGGCCTTCCAGGAAGGTTGTATCGATCAGCAGGAGTTGCGGCGAATATATGAACATGAAAGGCACAATGAAGCCGGCGATGGAAAGTTTTACCGCCTGGACTCCTGTCTTCATAGGATCACCTCCTGAAATGCCTGCGGCGGCAAAGGCGGCCAGGGCCACCGGCGGGGTAATGTTAGCGAACATGGCGTAGTAGAAGGCAAAGAGGTGGGCGGCAATGGCCGGTATGCCCAGCTTGGCCAGGGCCGGCGCCGCGATAGTTGCCGTGATGATATAGGCTGGGATGGAGGGCACGCCCATGCCCAGGATCATGCAGGTGATCATAGTAAAGAACAGGGTAAAGAGGAGGCTCTGGCTGCCCAGGGTGATAATGGTATTAGCCATAGTCAGACCAAAGCCCGTTTTGGAGGTGACACCGATGATGATGCCCACGCAGGCGCAGGCCATGGCCACGGAGACGGTCTGCCGCGCCCCGTCGGCAAAGGCATCGCAAATATCCTTGATCCCCATTCTGGTTTCCTTGCGGAAGGCTGCCACAATGATTGTCGCCACAATGGTGATGACCGCAGAAAAGACCACAGTGGTCCCGGAGAACAGCAGCAGATACAGGAGCAAGAAAATGGGAATAAGTAGGTGCCCTTTTTTTGTGAGCACGGTCCGAACCAAGGGCAAACGATCCTTAGGCAGGCCGTACAAGCCCGTTTTTCCGGCCCGGAGCTGCACCTGAATGATGATGCCCAGATAGTAGAGCAGGGCGGGAATGGCCGCGTGGATGATAATTACGGAATAGGGTACACTCAGGATTTCCGCCATGATGAAGGCCGCTGCCCCCATAACCGGCGGAAGTAATTGACCGCCCACTGAAGAAGAGGCCTCCACTGCTCCGGAAAATTCACTGGAATAGCCGGTTTTTTTCATCAGCGGGATGGTGAAAGCCCCGGTGGTGACCACGTTAGCTACGGCCGAACCGTTAATGGAACCAAGAAGCCCTGAGGAGATGACCGCCACTTTGGCCGGGCCGCCTTTGGTATGCCCGGCCAGCGCCATGGCCAGATCGTTGAAGAACGACCCCATGCCCGATTTGGCCATAACTGCGCCGAAAAGGATAAACAAGAAAATGTAGCTGGCGGCCACGCTGACGGAGGTGCCGAAGATACCTTCGGTGTTGGCGAAAAAGTGGTTAGAGAGCTGCATCCAGGTGTAGCCCCGGTGCCCGAAGATACCGGGTAAGCCCCTGCCATACAGCCCATAGGTAATGAAAGCAAGACTCAGAAGAGGTAGAGCCCAGCCGGACATGCGTCGGGTGGCTTCCAGCACCAGCACGACCAGGATGGTGGCTACGATAAGATCCGAGGTGTTGGGCATACCTGCCCGTTCGACCACCCCCATGTAATCGGCCCAGATATATACGGGCACGATGAGAGAAAGGATGATCAGGAGCCAGTCGGCCCAGCTCACTTTTTTGTAGCTGCTTTTTTTGCCAAAGGGGTACATGATGAAGCCCAGAACCAGCATCATGCTCACATGAAGCGAGCGGTGTTCCAGGACTACGGGCGTTCCGATCAGCGAGGTGATGAAGTGGTATAGGGTTACCCCGATGCACAGCCAGTAAAAAAGTCGAGATATGATCGGGTTTTCCAGGGTGCGTACGCTGGATTCCTTATCGAATTCCCGGATCAGTCTCTGCTGTTCCTCGGTCAGTTCCCCCTCCATCTCCAGAGAAATATCCCCATGCGGAGGTTTCGCTACGTTTTTCTCGTCATTTTGTAATGGCGTCTTGTGTCCTTCGCTCATAGTCACCTCGCTTCAATAACCAAGCGCAATCGGGTGTGCTGGGGAAGAGCACTTCCCCGGGTCACGTATGCGCCGTCAAGCAGTATTTCCCTGGTGGCCGTATGGGAATTGAGCCAGACCAGTTCTGAGAACACCTGGTCAATGCCTTCCATATGGATAAGCCCATCCTGAACGTAGCAGATTCGCCCTTTGTCTTCGGGGATGCCGGCCCCGAAGGCGGGAAAGGTGATGGCGTCGAGAACCAGGCTGTGATCCACGCCTACATGAAAATATTCGTTCCAAGGGATTTTTTCGAGGGAATGAACCCAGCCGAAAAACAACGTGCTGTCAGCCTTTGCCGGAACCTCAACATAGACTTTGCCGCTTTTCCAATCATAGATGCGTAGGACGAGATCTTCAAAAGCCTTGGTAGAGCCCTCCGCCAGAGGAGGGGAGAGGAGTAGGAACAAGGCCGTAAGCACTGTTGTGAGCAGCCTTAAAGCCAGCCCGGCAACCGGCCGGAGGGAGCAAATGCTCCCCCCGGCATCTCCGCGGGCGCTATAGCGGCCGCTCTTTTTTGGGCCTGCATGGCCGGAAACGCATCTGCAGGGCATTCGCGCTTCTCCCGTTATTGCAAGAGGCCCTTTTCCTTGTAATATTTGATGGCTCCATTGTGAAAGGGCACGGAAGTGCCGACTATGCCGCGCAGGGCCGTATCGGGAAGGATGTTGGCCTTGGCCGTGGCGTGGGAGGCTTGGATAGCCTCAAGCCCTGCCGGGGAATAGATGTTTGTCAGAAGGTCGTAGACCACATCATCGGGCAGCTTCACATCCACCAGCATGATGTTCATGACGGCGGCTGTGGTTGTATCTGTATCCGTACCGTAGGTTGCCGCCGGGATGGTGGCTTCGATGTAGAAAGGATACTTTTTGATCAGATTTTGGAGGGCTTCCCCTTCCACAGGCACAAAGACGATCTTCTTTGTGACGCCGAGTTCCCGGATGGTGGCATTCCCCAAGCCTGAGGTGACAAAGGCCACGTCACACAGTCCGTTTTTCATTTGATCGATAGCTTCGCCATAGTTGAGGTAATCTACCCGGCAATCTTTGTAAGACATACCATGGGCTTCAAACATCATGCGCGCATTCAGTTCTACGCCGGAGTTCGGTGCTCCCACGCCCACGCGTTTGCCCTTGAGATCCGCAAAGGTCTTGATGCCGGAATCGGCCGTGGTCACGATTTGGCAATAGTTCGGCCAGAGGCCCATCATAGCTCGAAGATTTTTGGCCGGGGGTTTGCCCTTGTAAGCGCCAAAAGCTTCCACAGCTTGGATCACCGAATCGGACATGGCAATGGCCATTTCACCCTGGCCGGTCAGCAGGGCGTTGATGTTTTCGACCGTGGCGCCGGTAGCCGTGGCAGAGGTTTTATAGCCCAGCGTACCGAGAAAGTTGGAAAAAGCTCCGCCGATGGGGAAATAGATCCCGCTGGAAGGCCCGGTGAGCACAGTGATAAAGTATTCCCCACGCTTGATATTCGGCTGAGCCGCTGCGCTGTGTGAGGAACAGACCATGAGGGATGCCACAGCAAGAACCACTGCAAACAGTTTCATTTGTTTCATGCTTACTCTCCTCTTGCATTGTTTTCTGCAGGATGACGGGCAGTCCGGGGAGATAACGACACACCGGCGGACTGGGGCAAACGACTCCAGAGGACGCCATACAACGGGAAACTGCAAAAACCTCTTGAAATATATAAAAATGTAGTAATAGAAACCGTATATCATGATCGGGCAAGTAATCGGCGCCCGGAGAAGACTTTTTTCGCTGGGTAACGAAGCAGATCTGTGTACAGCACACTATACGCTGAGGAGGAGCCATACGCGAGCACAAAAACATTTTTACAGTAAAATAAAACTAGTCTTACACAGCAAGGAAAGTCAAGAAACAAATTGCAATGTGAATTAATGAACATGTTCGACGGTAGGCAGCATAGGCAGTGAATGCCGCGTGAATCTGCCCGGCATAGCGTCATAGGCGGGCTTTCCAGGGCACATCGAGGAACGGATAGGCCCGGCAAGGGCGGCGCCGATAAAGAGGCGAGCCCCGGCAGCCGCGCTTTGCCCTCGCGACAAAACCGGTAGAGCGTTCAGAGAGAGAACACTCTACCGGGGATATGCCTTTCCCTTCCTGCCGTCGGATACTTGCCGCCAGGCAATCAATCAGGAAAGGCGTGAAAGGTTACGGTAAAAGCGCCGTCGGCATCCACATCCAGGCTGACCCCGGCGGTGGGCGTCGTTTCCGCGGACATAGTTTCCAAGAGTGTCTGGGCCAACTGCGGCAGCACATTGGCCGCCAAGATGTGGTCGATATTGCGGGCCCCGGTATCCACCTCGCGGCAGCGGTCAACAAGGGTGCGTACCAGCGCATCGGAATAATCGAGGGGAACGCCGTTATTGGAAAGAAGCCGTGCACCGAGGGCATCCAGCTTCATACGGGCGATGCGCTCCAGGGCTTCTCTGCCTAGGGCGGTATAGGGAACTACGGTCATCCGGGCCAGCAGGGCCGGTTTGAAGTGGCCGGCCAGTTCTTGATGAATAAGCTCCTTGAGCTCCTCACTCGCTGTAACCCCAAGCTCGGCTGCTTCGTGCAGCTTTTCCGAACCTAGATTTGATGTCAGCAGAATGACTGTGCTGCTGAAACTGACTTTTTTGCCTTCGCCGTCGGTTAACTCCCCTTTATCGAACACCTGGTAAAAAAGGTTCATCACATCGGGGTGAGCTTTTTCCACTTCATCCAGGAGAATAACGCTGTAGGGCTTGCGCCGTACCGCTTCGGTTAAAAGGCCGCCTTCGCCGTAGCCCACATAGCCGGGAGGCGAGCCGACGAGGCGGGAAACGGTATGCCGTTCCTGAAATTCGCTCATGTTAATAGTGATGGCGCTTTCCTCGTTGCCAAACAACAGATCGGCCAGGGCAAGGCCGGTCTCGGTTTTGCCCACACCGGAGGGACCGACCAGCAGAAAGACGCCGAGGGGAGCGCCGGGAGCGCGAAGGCCTGCCTTGCCGGCCTTGATGACCCGGCTGAGCGTTTCAATGGCCGCGTTCTGGCCTTTGATGCGCTCGGCCAGGTGCTCTTCCAGATCCGCCACCAGGGCGGCTTCCTCGCGAGCTACCTTGCCCACGGGGATACCTGTCCAATCCGCAATGACCTGAGCCACCACATCGGGCGATACCGCAACGTGCAGCAGCCCTTCTCCTCCCTGTGCGGCTTCAAAAGCCGCCCGGCAGCGATCAAGGGCGGCCTTGCGTTCCGCAAGGGAAGGTTCCAGCGTCGCTGATTGTGCTGTTGCGGCCTGAGGCCCCACAGCCTGCGCCCCGGTTGCAGCTTGGTCCGCAACGTCGTTTTGTGCCGGGGCTTCAGAAGCCTTCGCGCCCTCGTCTGTCGTTTCTATGGGCTCCGGCGTTGTTTCCTTTGCTTTTTTCAATGAGGCGGCATAGGCATCCCTGGCGGCCGTAAAGGCTGCCGCCGCCTCGCGCTCGCGTTCCCAACGCCTCGTAAGCTCTGCTGCGCGGCCGCGCAAGGAGGCGATTTCCCCGCGCAAGGCGGTTATGCGCTCTTCTTGAAGCGGCCCTCCGGCGGCCGCGTCCCGTTCCAGGGCCTCCAGTTCGCGCTCCAGGGCCTGGGCCCCGCGCTCTGCGTCTTCCAGAACGGCAGGCTTGACGGAAAGGCTCATCTTTACCTTGGCGCAGGCCGTATCAAGAAGGTCAATAGCCTTATCGGGCAGAAAACGCCCGGAAATGAAGCGGTGGGAAAGCTCCACCGCGCTGCTGATGGCGTCATCCCGAATCAGCACCTTGTGGGCTTGTTCGTAGCTCTCGCGCAAGCCGCGCACAATGAGGGTAGCCGAAGCCGTATCCGGCTCCTCCAGGCTGACCAATTGAAAACGGCGAGCCAAGGCCGGGTCTTTTTCAAAATATTTTTTGTATTCCTTCCAGGTCGTTGCCGCGCAGGTTCGCAGTTCCCCCCGGGCCAGGGCGGGCTTGAGCAGGTTGGCCGCATCCGAGCCCCCGGCTTGGCCCCCGGCCCCTACCAGCATATGGGCTTCATCAATGAAGAGGATAAGAGGCGTTGCGCTGCCTTTGATTTCATCAATAACGCCCTTGAGACGGCGTTCAAATTCGCCTTTCATGCCGGCTCCGGCTTCGAGCAAGCCCATATCCAGGGAAAGCAGGCTGACCCCGTGCAGCGATTCGGGGCAATCGCCCTCGACAATGCGTTTGGCCAGGCCTTCGATGACGGCCGTCTTGCCGACGCCCGGTTCCCCCACCAGGATGGGATTGTTTTTGCGTCGCCTGGCCAGGATGGTCAGCACCCTCCTGATCTCCGCATCACGGCCAAAGACGGTATCTATTTTGCCAGCGCGAGCCTTGGCCGTAAAATCTTCGCAGAACTGAGCAATAAAGCCCTGAGCTCCGGCCGCGGCGCGGTTTTTTTCGGCTACGCCTTCATCAGCCGCCAAAGGCGTATTTTCTCGGGAGGCTTCGGTGAGCACGCTGAAGCCGGAGGTTGCTTCCTCGCGGTTGATCCCGGCCAAGGTGACAGTATGGCCGCTCTGAGAATAGAAGGCCGGGCGCTTGGCGTAGGCCAAGGCCACGGCTCCGGAACGAATGAGGCTTTGTTGCAGATCCACCGAAGAGACCAGCCAGGCGCTTTCTAAAAGATCGATGAGCACCGGCGAGAAGCCCGGCCGGGCAGAGTTGCCGTTGCGGAAGGCATCGAGAGCCCGGGTCAGCTCCCGGATGGCTTCGGCGCGGTCTATGCCGTAGCGCTCTATGAGGATGGGTATATCAGCCGTGGCCTCTTCCAGGCATTGTAACAAAAAGTGTTCTACCGCGACTTCATAGTGGGTTCTGCTGACGGCCAGGGCCGCGGCGTCGTAAAGAGCCTGCGTGCAGAAGGCATTGCATTTTTCAAGCAGCTTTTTGATATCCACACCGGTCATGGAATCCTCCGTTGCTCCAAGCGCTTCCGGGAGTGAAGCGGGTATCGTGCCTCTGCTGCTGTCCTGATTGGAACATACCGGAACATCAAGGAACAAGATTCCCGCATCCGGCGGCCGGGGAGCGCCTCGGAAGTTCATTTCTGTGCCCTGCAAGGACGCGGGCCGGGATGATCCAAGGCATCCCCTTGGCCTTCAAGAAGGGCAGGAGAGCGAAAGGGGGACACAGGAACGGCGTTCCTGTGTCCCGCAGGGGTACGGGCCGAGATGGCCCGGGGCAATCATTCCCCTGATCTCCCGAAGAGGAGAGGGGACGCGTTGGACACGTTATATGGTCTTAGGCTTTCCAGTCGTCAACATATTCGATGTTGCCGTCATTATAGGTCCAGGTAATTTTGGAATAGGTGAAGGAAACCTCTTCCATATCATGGTACGGCTTGTTCTCCGGCATAAAGGTCAGCGGCGTGTATTCCCGCATGTTCACGATAATGGCTTCTTCAAGCTTGATCGTGAAATACTTTTCCTCGGTGCCGTCGGGTTTGATGCGGTACTGATCGAGAACAACCTCGCACTGTTCCCCGGTGCAGCAGGATTTAAACAGCTTGGGGCTGGCGTTATCCTTGTGCTTGATCAGGGTAAAGGGCTTATGGATGCGTTGCCCGGTGGGCAGGCCCGTATGGGTATCCTTGGGAATCTCCACACTATGGTCGATGCCGTACACCAGGATTTTATCTTTCTTGTCGCCGCCTTGGGGGCAGTCCCCTTTAATATCGCCCTGGCTCTTGCCTTTAACGGCCATATACGCTGTAAGCGCCATAGCTTTCTCCTTATTAATAGTGGTTGACGGCCAATGCGTCACTCCTATTCTCTATCTAATTTGCCCACAAGGGACAACGTAAAGCTGGCTCCCATGTATTTGAAATGGGGTTTGGCTTTGATAGAGACGGCATACCAGCCGGGGTTTCCGGCCACATCGTTTACCTCCACCCGGGCCATGCGCAAGGGGCGTTTACTACGGGTGCTGGGATCGGGGTTATCCATCTCGGTTACATACTGGCTCAGCCACTTGTTAAGTTCTCGCTCCAGATCTTCTCGTTCTTTCCAGGTGCCGATGTTTTCGCGCTGGATAACTTTGATGTAATGGGCCAGCCGGTTCATGATCATCATGTAGGGGAGCTGGGTGGAAAGGCGGAAGTTGGTTTCCGCTTCCTTGCCCTCGGGAGTATTGGGGAAGGTTTTGGGAGCCTGGCAGGAGTTGGCCGAGAAAAAGGCGGCATTATCCGAGCCTTTGCGCATGGTGAGAGCGATGAACCCCTCTTCGGCCAGCTCGTATTCGCGCCGTTCGGAAATGAGTACCTGGGTGGGAACTTTGGTCTGGAGCTGGCCCATCTCTTCAAAGGTATAGAGAGGCAGATCCTCCACCGCGCCGCCACCTTGCGGGCCGATAATGTTGGTGCACCACCGGTATTTGGCAAAGGAATCAGTGAGGCGGGCGGCAAAGGCAAAGGCCGCGTTTCCCCAGCAGAAATCATCGGTTTTCCCGGCATCTTCGGTAAAACTAAAGGATTTCACCGGAACGGTATCCTCCCCGTAGGGCAGCCGCAAAAGGAAACGCGGCAGGGTCAGGCCCACGGATCGGGCATCTTCGGATTCGCGGAAAGAACGCCACTTGGCATACTGCGGGCCTTCAAAAATGCCGTGCAGATCCTTGAGGTTGGGGAGCCCTTCCCAGGAATCCAGGCCGAAAAACTGTTTATCCGCCCCGGCAATAAAGGGCGCGTGAGCCATTGTGGAAACCGAGGCGGCGTACTGGAGAAGTTTCATATCTTGCGGGCCGGGGCCAAAATCGTAATCCGCGATAACAGCGCCTACGGGTTGGCCGCCGAACTGGCCGTATTCAGCCGTGTACAATTGCTTGTACAGGCCGGATTTGACCACTTCCGGAGCGTCTTCAAAATCCGCCAAGAGATCATCTTTGGAAACATTGATGATCTCGATCTTGTTGTTCTCCCGGAAATCTGTCTTATCCACCAGATATTTGAGGGAACGCCAGGTAGATTCCAGTTTCCGGAACTCTTCGTTGTGCATGATGGCATTGACCAGCAGCGAGATCTTGCGGTCCACCTCGGCAATCATGTCATCCACCAGGGCGGCCGAGATTTTGGCCTCAGGCGTAACTTCTACGATTTCCTTTAAAAAAGCCTGGAGGCCCGCCCGAGTTATGGAGTAGCCTTCGTCAGCGGGCTTTATTTTGGAAGCTTCAATAATTTCATCCAGAAGACCGCCGCTTTGAACTTCCGCCCGGCCTTGTTCGCGTTGTTCTTGAGACATACCCTTCTCCTTTATTCCTTGAGCCCGAGGGCTTCAAGCAGCTGTGCGCGGGCGGCATCATCCTTAACCGCTTCCTGCACTTTTTTGCGGAAGTCCGGGATATTCGATAAAGGGCCCTTGAGCGCTTTCAGCGATTCGCGCAGCTTGAGAAGCTCGGCCAGCTCCGGAACCTGGGCGGCCACAGCATCCGGCTCGAAATCCTTGATGGAGGCAAAAGAGAGGCTTACCGGCATGGTTGCGTTCTCTTCTTCGGCCAGCTTGTTATCCACGACGATGTTCAGGCGGACGTTCTGGGCTTTGAGAACATCGTTAAAGTTATCTTTATCTACCGAAATAGGGGCGCGATCTTCCACGGGCCGGTCATCCTGCCTGCGGGTGAAATCGCCGAGAACCGTCAACTTAAGCGGTAGTTCCACTTCGGCCTGGGCGTCGCCAGTGGCCGGTTTATAAACGATATTGACTCGCTCCTTGGGAGCAACGGAACCTTCTTTGGCCATGGTTTCACCTCTTCCTTGTGTTACACGTTGGACCAGATCTGCTGATAGTATGAGGATTTTAGTTCTCCGACAAGGAGATATACGGTCAGTTTTCAGTGTGCCGCGTCTATTATATAATAGAGTAAATTTATTGATTAAATTTGTTTTTTAGGGAGTATCAAGAAGAAGAGCGTACAAGGGAAGAACAACGTGAGGCGGCCGCAAAACCAACCCGGCCTCGCTTCCCTATGCCGCACAGGCAAGGGGGGGTAGGGAGAAGCCGAACCACGCGCTGCAATAGCGAGCATTTCAAAACGGATGCACACGCCTTGCAGCGCATGGTCAGGCCAGGGCTGAAAATTGATCCCCGCATTATTCAGTGTGGGGAATCGGCTTCCTCGGCTTCTTTTTTTAGATTTTCGAGTAACTTTCTGGCAGCTTCATGCCCTGCATCAAGCTGCAAGGCGATTTCCAGGCAGTTCATCGCTTTATCTTTAGTGTATCCCTTGGAGAAGATCCTGCCGATATTGTAGGCAAGAACCGCCCCGCCGCGCGGAAAGTTCGGATTTATGGAGAGTGCTTTGAGCATGCACTTTATGGCCATCTCACTATCGTTGCCCTCGGCGTAGGCCATTCCCATATTGTAGTACAACCCTTCCGCATTGGGAGCAATGCCAAGCGCCCTTTTGTACTCCACAATAGCGTCTTTCCAGCGTCCTTGCTTGCGCAGGCTGATGCCCAACTGGTTAAAGGTGGCAAGATCATCAACGGTTAAATTTTTGCCCTTCAAATCCAGGCATTGCCGCAGGTATTTTTCCGCCTGTACGGGATCGCTTTCCTGTAAGCTTACTGCAATTTTTTGCGCCATTGCCGCCACATGGTCGATAGCGTCCTTATAGGCCCTTGATACAGCCGTATCAAAGATTTTTGTAGCAGATTCCGTATTGCCCAGGGCAACAAGCAGTTCACCTATTTCCACCTTGCGCTGCGCGTTGAGCGGCGATATGGCGTCCATGCGTTTGAGATATTCCAACTGCGCTTCTTTTGCGCCGGCTTCCCTGGCCAAATCCGCCAGGCGCTGCAGCGGCTCCAAATAATCTCCTGAATACTTGCAGGCTCTTTCGTAGGCTACCTTTGCCTTGGCGCTGTTGCCGGAAATACGCAGCGAATCACCGAGAACCACATAGCCTGCCGCGCTATCGGGCTTGATTTCAAGAACCTTTTGGGTGAGTTTCAGCGCTTCGTTGCCGATATTTTTAGAAACAAACGACCGCGCTTTATCCAAAAGTTGCCGGATAGGGCTCGGCGGGCGAAGGGTATCCGCCATTTTGTCGAGCAGATTAACACTGCTGAGGGGTTTTACAATAAAGTTATCGGCGCCTGCCTCATGCAACAGCATGATGCGGTCTTTATCCGCCGTTGTCGTCATGACCATGACGCGCATTTCAGGATAGGAATCTTTAAACTGCCTGATCAAAAAACTCGTATCGCCTACGGTATCCAGGACACGTTCAATCAACAGCACGGGCTTTTTGCCGGCGTCAAACGTTTCTGAAATTATTTTCAGCGTTTTTACGGTATCAGGTATGGTTGTGAGCAACCGGCCTTGAATAGCCAAATCCTTAAGGGTGGCCGAAAGCAGGGCCGTAAAGGTCATGTCGTCCGATAAGCAAAGAGCATGGCCGGAATGTTTGAGAAAATAATCCCGCAAAACAGCTTTTTGCTTAGCAATTCTTTGTTTTTCTTGAAAGTTTTCAAACGCCATCACAGTTCCCGCCTGGAGTCGCCGTGCCGGCTTTTTCCGAGATGCCCGTTACCGTATGAACATCTCCTGCCCGAAGACCACGGGCGGCGCTCCCTTCGTGTCCATAAAGAAATATTGTGCAATTCTCTTATTGAAAAATCGACGTGAAGTCTACCGTGCAGTTGAACAGGGCAGATCATGCCGGTGTGTCGGCAGGCGGCGCGCTGCATAGGGAAGCATCTCCAGCCCGCTCTCCACGGCACATGATTGTAAAGCGGACCATGCCCGGCAGGCGAAAATACCTTTCTACCGGCAGCAAGGGAGGCAGAGCGTTGCCGCCTCAGCCGAGAGTCAACAAGGTCGCTTGGCTGGGGGCCGAGCAAACGCCCGGACCGTTGGGCATAACGCCCATGCAGTTTTGTCCGGTAACGCTGGTCAGCCGTTGGGCCGGGGCTCCCCCCATCATGATAGTGAAGCAGCCGACCATATAGGTTGTCTGCCCTGCCTCCAGGTGGGAGACAACGCCAAGGCCCACGCCGGGCTGATCGCCCATGCTGACCAAGCCCTTGGAGGCCATGTTCAGCGTGGGCGTGCATTCGGTCAGCACGTTAAAGACCATAGGCATGGTGGCCGCGCTCATGGCCGTGTTAGGGTAGGGCATCGGAACCGGCCCCGCCGGCGACGGGGTCAGGCAGACATCAGGAAAACACATATCCATTCCCGCCCCCATGCTTAATGCAAACATCAGCAGTATCCTCCAGGTTCCCGCGCGCCGCTCGAGAGTTTTTACAGCCGAGCGGCGGAGTGCGCGTTGCTTAGCCGAGCTGAATCAGTTTAGCATCCGTGCGTGCCGTTTCTTCGGCCAGTTGGAGACTATCTTTGCTCATCACCGTGGTCTTTTCTTCGGCTACCAGGGTAGCGTTGGCGCAATGGGTTTCATCCGAGCCTTCGACCATTCTCCGCGATTCCCCCAGGCATTGGGTCAGGGAACGGAACATGGAAACCGCCGTCTGGCCCAGGCTGGTCATGGCCCGGCAGCAAAGCTCCGCGGTATCGCAGATTGTTTTGAGCTTGGTGACCGTGGCCGCCGCACAGGAGGCAAAAACGCCGATATCTTCGGCTTTGAGGCGCATGCTGCCGCCACTTTGCAGCTCAAGGGAGGAAGCGCTGCGGAGCGAAAGCTCTCCGGGGCATTCAAGGAGGCTTTGGGGCGGCAGCAACACCCTGGCCGATGCCGCATCATCGCGGCAGAGCACGGCCGTGATCACGTTCGCCCCGTTTTCCAGGCAGGCCAGCAGCACGGTATCCTTGTTCCGCGGCTCCAGAAAACAGCTCGCCGCAAGAGAAGCCTCATGGGCGACATTGCCCGTCAGAACTTGGAATATGCCGTTTCGGGCGGAAAGAACCCGGCCGGTGACGAGCCGGGCTTCAAGGGTATCATAGAGAACGGCCTGTTGGGCCATGGGGCTCTCCTTGGGGGATCAAGACCATTTCTGCTGCCGAACCGCCTTTTCCCCCTAGCGGCGTCAGCCGGAAAAAATCAATCGGGCCTATGTGCTACGCAGCCTTCGCCTGATTTTTCCCTTTGTTCTCGTTGAAAAGAGCCATTCGGCTCCGCATGGGCAAAGTATCTTTTACAACGCCTCCTAACGCACAGCGCCGGGAAGGCGGGGTTTGGCGCGGGGCTGAAACGCTTCCGCCGCTGCTCGATCGGGATCCGGAGACTGCAAAAGTGTGTTTTTGCTGGCGCCGTAACGGGTATCCTCTTCCACGGCTTTGTGGAACTGGGCCATATACAGGGATGCCTCGCTGAAATCCCCGGCTGTCAGATCCGCATAAGAAAAATCCGCATTTTTCAGATTTGCGCCGCGAAAATCAGCTCCGCAGAGGCGGGCCTTCTGAAAGAGGCACAATTCAAAATCACCGTATCCACAATGTGCTTTGGTCAGATTGCTTTCCGTAAAGGTTGATTGCCGGAAAACTCCCTTGCACAGGGAGGCTTCCGTCAGATCGGCTCCGAAAAACAAAACATTTTCCAGCCTGGCTTCCCGCAGATCTGCGCCGCGCAGGGAAGCGCCGCAAAAGTTGCACATGGGAAGACAGCAGCCGGAAAAATCCGCCCTATCCAGCTGAGCCTTATCAAACTGGACAATGTTCATCCTCAGGCCGGTGAAACGGTATCCACTAAAATCACAGCCTCTGAACAATACCTTTGTCAGCGTTGCTCCGTCAAGAATGAGCGAGCGCATGTCGCTTTCAGAAAACGCCAGGCGGATCATGGTCGCCCCGGAACAATCCAGGTTCCGGCAATCGGCCTGCTGTAAAGCGTTCTGTTCGACCTTGGCCTTGTGAAAGAGCGCTCCGGCCAGATTGGCTTCCTGGAATGTACACATCCGGATATGCGCGCCGGAAAAATTCGCGCTTGAGAGGTCGCTTTTGCCGCAGAGCATCATAAAAAGGCGCGCTCCGGAAAAATCCGCTCCGGGCATGCGCATCTGCATCCAGTTGCATTTTTCCAGATTGGAGCCGTGAAAACGCGCTCCCGCCAGGGAGCACTCGGCAAAGCCGGTACGGCCGACATTGGCCCCTGAAAAATCGGCCCCCGTGAAATCGACTCGCTCAAACCGACCGCCGGAAAGATCCGCTCCTGAGAGATCGATCCCTGAAAGATCGCGCCCCACTATGGTTTCCCGCCGGGCAATGCAATCAAGAATTTCTTTGCGCAGCATCCCGCAGGGCCTCCTCGTACCCTTCCAGCATGGTCCGCTTGCAGTTCATTCCAGCGGTATTTGTTGCCGCATTCAGAATCAGACCACGCACATCGGCGGCATAGAGGTTTGTTCCGCCGAGATCCGCCCCGTTCAGGCGGCACTTGCGCAAAGAACCGGAGGCAAGCGTGGTTCCCGAAAGATCGGCTCCGGTCAAATCGCACTTGATAAACCGGCAACCAGCGGCCCGCAGGCCATCCAGGCGGGCCCAAGAGAAATCGCATTGGGCAATGAGGGCGTTTTCCAGGCAGGCCTGGTGGAATTCTGCACCGCAAAAACGGCTCAGGCGGAGCGAAGCCTCGCGCATATCCGCCCCGGAACAATCGGCGTGGGAAAGATCCGTATCGGCATCGGCGTAGAATTTGCGCATGTCGGCCCCGGCCAGACGCAGACCGGTCGCCGCGGCCCCCTGAAAAAGACATTCGTGCAGTGTGGCTTCTCGAAAATCAGCCCCCTCCAGCTTCGCTTGGGCAAACAGGCATTTGAACGCCCGGATGGTACGGAAATCCGCTTCAGAGGCCATAACCTCGCTGAAAGCGCAGAGGGAGATCAGGGCCCCGGTGAAGCGCGCGCCCTGTAAAGAGGCCTTGGTAATATTGCAGAGTTTGAGTTCCGCGCCTGCAAAGTCGGCTTTGGTCAGGTCGCACTCGCCCAGGGTGGTCAATTCCATGTGGGCTGCGGAACAATTGGCCTGCCGGAGACAGGCTTTTTGCAACACGGTGTGCTTGAATCGCGCTTCGCGCAGGTCAGCCCCGGAAAAATCCGCTTGCCCGGCCAGGGTGAAGGTGAAATCCGCGCCCTGCATGCGGCAGCCCCTGAAGGAGGTTTGTCCGCACAAGGCATGGGCCAGGTTTGCGCCGGAGAAATCCAGGCCCGCGAGATCCAAGCCCTGAAGGTTGCGTCGGGCCAGGTTTTTATCTCCGGCCAGAATGGTGGCAACTTCCTGCCTCGAAAGCCGCCGCAGGGCATCGGGGTCCATGTCTTTTGCCGCAAAGGCCGCGGCAACCTCCGGGGGAAGCTCGTTGTGCGCCAGGGTCGCGAGTTTGGCCAAGCCCTCTTGGCGCAAGGTGTCGAGGGGCGCCAGCGTATCCCCCAGAGCGCGCACCACGGCGGCCGCCTTATCCAGGTCTGCCCTGAGCGCGGCGCATACCTCCGGGGCCAATGCGGCGGAGGGCGCGGCTTGCATGGCTGCGATGCGGGCCAGGGCCGTTTCCACCAGCAGAGCCACACACGGCGTATCCGGCAGGGGCCCGTGCAGGCTTGCCGCCAGAGGGGATTGCGCCAGGGCCTCAAGCTCGGCCAGGGCTTCTTGAGAGGCTCCGCTCCGCCGTAGAGCCGCGCGGGCGTGTTCCAGGGCTTTGCTCGTTTCTTCGGCCAGTACTGTTTCCGGATCGGGAAAATGGGAGCGAATATCCGTGATCAGGGCGTCAATGCGTCCCTGGAGTTCTTTCTGCGAAGGCAAGGGCAGGTTCAGGGCGAAGGGTTCCGGGGGCCTGTCTTTGGGCGGTAAGGGAATATCAAAATCATGCACGGCAGCGAGTTCCGGCGGCAGGATATCCAGCACCAGACGGCGCAACCGGTGTCCTTTTTCTGCCAATGCGGCCAGGTGAGGGCACCCCTCGGGCAGGAACAGGGGAATGGCGGTGGGAAAGGCTTCCCGCCAGGGGGCGAAGGCAGCGTTGCCGGGAGAGGGCGGCAGGATGACCACCAGGGGAAGCCCGCCGTGTTCTGCCGAAACCTTGGGCTGCAAGGGCGGCAAATCGGCAACGGCAGTGAGGGCGGCGGGATCGGGCGCTGCGGCAATATGGCAGAAATCGCCGCATTCCTGCTCCGCCAACAGGGCGGAAAGCTCCTCCGGAGCGGCGATGACCGCCCCGCCGGGATGGGCGGCGGGCAGAGAAAGTGGGGGGGCCGCGGAGCCTGGCGCGCGGACAATGGCCGCCGCATCCTGGCCCAGGCCACGGAGCCTTTCGTGCTCATCCAGGGGATAGATCACCAGCGAGATAAGGGCCTTGCCCTCAAAACGGGGCAGAGAGAGCCCGGCGGGCAGGCTAAAGGGCGGGCCTGGCGGCAGGCCCCAGCGTTCCGGCCTTTCCTCCGGGAATTCAGAGGTATGCCCGAGCCAGGCGTTTTCCAGGGTTTCCGGAGCAAAGCCCCACTTTGCCAGGCGAGCGCAAAGGGAATCGTTTCGCCGCAAGGCGCGGCGGGCGGCGATAACCAGGGCAAAACCCCGGTCGTGCCAGGGATTCAGGGGCTCCGGGAGGCAAAGCATGCCTTCGGGGGAAAAGGTGTCTAAGGCGTTCAGGAGCTTGGCCTCAAGTGTCGAGGCCCCCTCAGGAAGCGCTCCGGATGCTGCCTTTTTGATTTTGCGGAAGGTCTCTTGGAGGCGCTCGCGGAGAGTCAGAACGCTTTTGCGGCTTTCCCGTTCCGCCCGGCGGAGAGCCCGCTCTCCGGAGGCTAAGAGGTCGTGCAGGTTTTTTTCCTGAGCATCCAGGGTAGCGCGCATTGTGGGAAAGAGAGAGAGATCAAAATGCATGAGGTGGCTGAACTGCTCGCGCTGGCTGAGCATCTGCTGTTCCAGCAGATCCAGAGTAGCCCGACCCGTGGCGATGGTCTTTCCGGTGGCGTGGGCCATATCCCCCAAGCTCAGGGGCATGATCGGGCTCTGCCCGAGAAAATCTTTTTTTATTTTTTCCAGAAACTTGGGCACATCCCGGGCCATTTTGACAGTTTTGCTGATTGTGGCTTGGGCGGCGATCAAGGGGGCAAGATCAATCTCCACGGCCGGGTGGGCGCGTTTTTTGAGTTCCTCGCGGTAGTATTCCAAGGACCGGGGTTCTTCGGAGGGGGGTTCGGTCACCACCAGAACGCGCAGGATATCATCCATTTCATCGTCTTCCACCGGAAGCAAACCGCGGTGGAGCACAAAGGCTCCCAGAAGATCCGGGAAGAGCCATACGGTATCACAATGGAGCGTCGCTTCACGGAAAAGCCCCGGTTCCTCAAGATCTTTGGCATAGGGCAGACGGGGGCCGCTGTTCTTTTTTTCCGCCCCTTTCCCGGCGGCCTGAGGGCCCCCGGTGTTGCGTTGCTGTTCTGTAGGAGAGGCTTTCGGCGATGCCGGAGAGGCGGCCGGAGCAAAGGGCCTGAAGGTTTCCGTGGTGGTGACAAAAGCCCGGAGGCGCGCCTGGGGAAGACGCGAACGGATGTGCGGAAAATCGTGGCGCATGCCGTTGATTTCGATATCTTCATCACCCTGGAAAAAGGCGTTGTTCCCGGCTTCTTTTACTCTTTGAGCCGCTTGGGCAGCTTGAAAAAATTTCGGATCGCAGTCATCCGGATAGGCCGGCCAGCGGTTTTCCTGCCAGGCGCGGTCATACGTGCCGGAAAGAGCCCGTCGGGCGGGATTGGCGCTATCCACCGGAAAAGGACAGGCCGGAGTGGGGAGATCGTGGGAGGAGAGCAGCAAGTGTTCCGGGTCTTCCAGGTTGGGCAGCATGGGAGCAGGCTTGTTGCGCGCGTCTAAGCCCTTGCCCGCCGGATTGAGGGCAAAGGCCGGGCCGCCGAAGGCTCGCTCCCAGATGAGCGGCATAGCCCGGAAGGGAATGGGTTCTGAAACCCCGCCCCCGGGGAGCCGTTCTCTATCACCGAAAACGGCAATGCGCCGGGCCGTTTTCCCCACGCGGAAGGTCACCTCTTGAGCCGGAACAAGGCTTTCGCCTGGGGCGCGGCAAAAGCCCGCCACCAGGATTTCCCCGCCGGGCTTGGGCAGGCACATATCCAAAAGCGGGGCTTGGCCCAGCGCGGCAAAAATATCCGGAACCTCCTTCCAGAATTCCTGCTCTGTGCGCAGGGTTCCTGTTCCGCCTTCAGGATTCAGGCCGACGTAAAGGCCCACGCAGACCATGAGATAGCGCCTACCCCGCCAGGAAAAGGGATGGAGGGTGACGCTGTGCTGCTGCTCCTTGTAAACTTTCATGCTTCAATCCACAGTCGCCCCATCCTCAGACTGACTCCGCAGCCGACGGATAGGGGTCGTGCGGATTGCCTCTCCCTCAAGGGAGAGGATACAAAGAAGGATTTCATCGGCTTCGCCGCCTTGTCAACAACTCTTTCCCCCTGAACGGGGAGGTGTCAAACCATAAAGGAATTGTTGATGAATCAGATGATGGTTTTTAAACTGGTCAACTCAGTATCCATATTGCCGAGATAAGTGTTTACGCCATTCATAACGGTTTGGGAGCCGAGCATTTTGGTGCTGTTGCCCACCGTGCGCACCGCGGCTGCCACTGCGTGCATGGATTCGGCCAGGGCTTCCGTATTACTGGCAATGGCCTGCATTTTTTCCGCGGAACAACGCGTATCGATGGCGGCGACCTTCGCTTCGTTTCCGGCCACTTTCTTTGCCAGGGCCGTTACATCCCCATGTGTTCCCATAACCATGTTGCTGACGGTAACGAGATTGTTTTGGGTTGCAGCTAACTGGTTTTCCAACGAGCCGATCCTATCCCGTTGACCATAGATCTTGGCCAGTTTGCCGTGGAGAATTGACTTGGTGAGCCCTATTTGGAGATCCCCGGCCACGGAAATTGTTGTGGCCTGGGCTGCCCGTACTGTATTTTGCAAGCCCAACACGACTGTACTTTGGGCCCCGCCCACAACGGTTTCTGTGGACCCGCCAACAATAGAGCCGCTATGACCGAGGGTAAGGGTTGTATTGTTGCCGGTTATGATGGTCAAGGCATTTTTATAATGCGCCTCAAAGAAATCAACGACTTGTTGCCACCAACCCATGGTTCTTCTCCTTCTCTAAGACTGTGCTTCGCAAAGGCCGAAGGCCTTCTAGCCACGCCGTTTCCGCAATTACGGCCATTCCGTAGGGGGGTTATCCTGGAACATGCTGAACCGGCTGCTTCCATCCGGCGATTCAAAGCGAATTTCCCGTTTGCCCTCGGTATCCACCATGGTAATCGCGTTGCCGCCGGGGGTGCGGATCATGTTCGATTGCTGGTTTTCATCGGCTACGATGCTGGGGTGTTCCGGATTGGGCATGGCGCTCAAGATAACCGGCCTATCCGGATCGCCGTCGGTGAAGGCCACCAGGGTTTCCGCGCCCTTGAGCAAAGGAAAGTGAATTCCGGAGGATTCCCCGGCGTGGGCCTGGGCCATGCGCAGGGGGATGGAGCGGTTGCCTTCGGCCGGATCATCGGCATCGGTATAAATGACCTTTTCCGGAAAGAAAAATGTAACCCTATAGCGGCCGTGCCGATCCAGTTCCGCGTACTTACCGTCGCCGGAAGCATCCACTTGGGCGTGCACCAGGCCCGGCATCGAGGGGCGGGGCGTTTTGCATTCCGGCGCGTAGGGGCCGATCTCCAGGGGATGGCAGGTAAAGGCATTGTGATAGCCTTGGACGGCGCCGGGAGTGAAATCATCCTGCCGGGCCCGGCGCACGAGCCGTTCCTCAAACTCATCCCCGGCCAGGTTGCAGGCATGGGATACGGAGATGAGTTGAAACGATTCCCCGCCCAGGCTGATGGCATACCCGGCTTGAAGCCAGGGAATAGAGCTTTTCCCCTTGACTTGGTTCGCTTTTGCCGTGATGGCCCGCAGGCGCGCTTGGGCAAGCGTCGCGGCAGCGTTCTCAGCCTCTTCCACAATAAAGTTTTTGTTCGCGATATCGACTTCACCATACATATTGCAGCCGCCATACAGGGAGAACTCGCCGCCGCCGTGCAGGCGGCTCGTTCCGCTAGCGGATTTCCGGGTCATCCCCGGCTGCTCCGTGCTGTAATCCCTGAGCGTCACAGTTACCGGGGCCGCGTTGAGGGTACGGGTCAAGGCAAAGATGGTTTCATCGGCGTGTTCTTCGCTCCAATCCAAGGCGTCCCGCAGAGGCAGCTTTTCCGGCTGTGCGGCTGCATCGGCCAAAAGCAGCACGTCGCCGCCTTCGGTTTGGCGGATATAGGTGTAAGCGCCGATACGTTCCAGATGACGGGCAATAAAAGTGGCGGAACTTTCATTGTATTGGCAGGTATACGGCCGGGGCGCGTAG
>CATJOY010000035.1 GCA_949741925.1 uncultured Desulfovibrionaceae bacterium
CAAGAAGAGTTTTTCCAAGGTATTTTTTCTTTTACACTTTTTTACTGAAATATTTTTCAGAATGTATCTCATAACCTTGCTTATTTGCATACTTTTTTACCACAAAAATCGACAGTCCGCCTGTCAATGAAGGCGGATCTTCTCAGCGACAAAACTGCAAAGAGGCAAACCGACTGCGTCTCGGTCTGCCTCTTTTTATCGTCGCTTCCTTTACCGGGGTTCCCGTTTCCGCTCTCTTCAGGCCTCCGCTTGGCTCGAAGCTGAGCATAGAATGGGCATAAGCCCCTTGACCAAACCGGAAATGCGTCATAGACCTATTCCCGGAACAGGAATCCTGTTTCGTGCAAGACGGACTGTCCGTTGTTTTCGGAGCGGTTCAAACAAGCTGGGGGAGCTGTTCGGAACGGCGGCTGAGAGTGGAGTGATCCAGACCCCTTGAACCTGAAGCAGGTAAGGCTGACGCAGGGAAGCTTACGGCGCCGCCCATAAGGTGTTCTTCGTGTGTAACCTGCCAGTGGATATGGCGGGTTTTTTTGTTTGCGGCGTTTGCCGCGCCGGAAGAGAACTAAGGGAGAGAATCATGACGGAAACCAAGCTGACCCTTCGTGTCAACGGCGAGGACATGGTGTTTTCCCCGGCCCCGCCCGGCCTCAGCGTCGCGGATTTGTTGGAGCGCCTTGCGCTGGACCCGGAGCGTGTTGTTGTGGAATACAACGGCAAGATAATTCAAGCCGCAGAACGCGGGACAACCCCGCTTCAGGATGACGATAGCCTGGAAATCATTCATTTTGTCGGAGGAGGGTGAACCATGAGTTCAAATACAGATATATTCCGGCTTGGAGGTCGGGAGCTAACCAGCCGTCTTTTTATCGGCACCGGCAAATATGGTTCAGATAGTCTGATCCCCGCCGTGGCCGAAGCCTCGGGAGCGGAGGTCATCACCGTGGCTCTGCGCCGGGTGGATATGAGCGCCCCCAAGAGCGGCATTATGGGGTACATCCCCGGGCACATGCAACTTTTGCCCAACACCTCCGGAGCACGAACCGCGGAGGAAGCCGTGCGCATCGCTCGGTTAGCCCGAGCTGCCGGTTGCGGCGATTGGATTAAAATCGAAGTCATCAGCGATACCCGGCACCTTCTGCCGGATGGCTATGCCACGGCCCGGGCCACCGAAGTGTTGGCCAAAGAAGGCTTTGTGGTTCTGCCCTACATGAACCCTGATCTTTACGTGGCCCGGGATTTGGTCAATGCCGGGGCTGCGGCGGTTATGCCCCTGGGAGCGCCCATCGGCACGAATCTGGGGCTGGCAACCCGAGAAATGATCGGCATTCTTATTGAGGAAATCGAGCTGCCCATCATCGTTGATGCAGGCATCGGCCGCCCCTCCCAAGCTTGCGAGGCCATGGAAATGGGGGCTGCCGCCTGTTTGGTGAATACGGCCATTGCCACAGCCGGCGATCCCGTGCATATGGGGCGCGCCTTTGGCGAGGCCGTAGCCGCGGGGCGCAGGGCCTTTCTTGCCGGTCCGGGGCGCGTTTTGCCGCACGGAGCTTCGGCCTCGTCGCCCGAAGCAGGCACGTTGACGGGCTTTCTGGGAAAATCATGAAAACGATTTCTTCACCGCGGAAGGAGGGCTTTTACCCGCACCTGGCGCGCCTTGACGATGCGGCGCCCTGGCGTCGGCTGGAAGAGATAGGCCCCGATGCGGTCCGGGCCGCTCTGACCATGCGCCGCCCGGGGCCGGACCAGCTTCTTGCTTTGCTTTCCCCGGCGGCGGAAGAATTTCTTGAGCCTATGGCTCGGCGGGCCCATGAGGAGACCCTCCGCGCCTTCGGGCGTGGAATACAGTTTTTCACCCCCCTGTATCTCGCCAATTTTTGCACCAACCGTTGCCTTTACTGCGGTTTCAACACCCGCCGGGATATCCCCCGGCATATGCTCGCCCCGGAAGAGGTTGAAGCTGAGGCCCGCTGCATCGCGGCCAGCGGTCTTTCCCGCATTTTGGCTTTGACCGGGGATGCGCCTGCCAGAACCGGGGCGGATTATTTAGCCCGTTGCACGGCGATTCTGGCCCGTTATTTTTCTTCGGTAGGTATTGAAGTGCCTTCCATGAGCATTGCGGAATACGCGCAGGTGGTGGAATCCGGGGTAGACAGTATGACCATGTTCCAGGAGACCTATAACCGCGAACTCTACGCCCGGCTGCACCCGGCAGGGCCTAAGAGCGATTTTGCCTGGCGGTTGGATGCCCCGGAGCGGGCTGTGCTCGGCGGGGTGCGCGCGGTTAATCTGGGGCCGCTGTTGGGGCTGGATGACTGGCGGCGGGATGTCTTTCTCACGGCCATGCATATGGATTACCTGCAACGACACTACCCGCAGCTTGAAGTTAGTGTTTCTCTGCCGCGTATGCGGCCCTGCGGGGAAAAACCCGATGCCGCCGCGGAAAAGGCCTTCAGTCCGCTTGTGGTCAGCGATAAAAATTTGGTCCAAGCCCTGACGGCTGTGCGTATTTTTCTGCCTCAATCCGGGGTGACACTTTCCACCAGGGAGCCCGCTTCCTTGCGCGACAAGCTTATTCCCCTGGGCGTAACCCGCGTTTCGGCAGGCGTTTCCACTGCCGTAGGGGGGCACAGTGTGCACAAGGAGGGCGCGGACGAAGCCCCGCAGTTTGCCATTTCCGACCCACGCTCCGTGGAAGAAATGGCTCTGGCCGTCCGGGACATGGGCTACCAGCCCATATTTACGGATTGGCTGCTGACGGGCAAGGGGCTGGAAGCGCCGTTGCAGCACCCGGAGCCTCAGGAAATCAGGCCGAACGCATGAAGAACCGAGGCTCCGATTCCGCCCTGTTGCGCGGGCTGTCCCGTTACCTTGACCCCCGGCGTTTGGAGCGTTTGGCGGCGGCTCGTATCGGCGTAGCCGGCGCGGGCGGGCTCGGCTCCCAGGCTGCTCTTATGCTTGCCCGCAGTGGCCTTCGCTCCTTCCGCATTGCGGATTTTGACTGTGTTGATGCCTCTAACCTCGGCAGACAAGCCTATTTTCCCGAGGATATAGGCTGCGCCAAGGTGGACGCTCTGGCCCGGCACATCCGGCGGCTGGATTCCGGCTGCGTAGTGGAGGCATTGCGTCTGACCCTGCGCGAGGGCAACGCCGCTACTGTCTTTGACGGTTGCACCGCCGTTATCGAAGCTCTGGATAGCGCCCCGGCTAAGGCCATGCTCTACGCGGCCTTAGCTGACGGAAGCCGCCCTTATGTCGGAGCATCCGGCATTGCGGGCTGGGGAGGCCCGCCCCTGACCAGCCGTCGTCTCAAAGAGAATGTCTTCCTGGTGGGTGATTTTGTTTCGGATATCGCCGATCTGCCGCCACTGGCCCCCCGTGTTATCCAAGCGGCAGCCATGCAGGCGGATATTATTCTTTCCTTGATCCTCGGAACCGGAGAAAACCATGCGCACCCCTGAACTCACCGGCCTTTACGCCATCACCGATGATTCCTTATCCCTTGGGCGTCCCGTGCTCCAGGTAGTGGATGAACTTTTGAAAAGCGGCATCCGTATTCTGCAATACCGTGAAAAAGATAAAAAGGCCGGCCGTATGCTTGAGGATTGCTTGGCTATCAGGGCCAAAACCAGCGAAGCGGGGTGCCTTTTTATCGTCAATGATCATGTGGATATCGCCATGCTCTGCCGGGCCGATGGCGTGCATATCGGTCAGGAGGATTTGCCCCTTGAGGCAGTCCGCTCCCTGGTCGGTCCGGAAATGGTTATCGGGCTCTCAACCCATTCCCCTGATCAAGCGGCTCGGGCCGTAGCGCTCGGCGCGGATTATATCGGCGTTGGGCCTCTTTATGCCACCAAAACCAAAAAGGATGTCTGCGAACCCGTGGGCCTGGAGTATCTCGACCATGTGGCAGCAACCTATCCGGATCTTCCCTTTACCGCCATCGGCGGCATTAAGCGCGGGAATATCCGGGATGTAGTCCGCCACGGAGCGCGCTGCTGCTGCCTTGTTTCGGAGATCCTCTCGGCTCCGGATATTCCCGCTCGGGTCGATGAACTGCGGCATCTGATGGCAACAGCCTGAGCAAGGGGCAATCCGGCCGTAGCCTTAATTGCCGGCAGAAACTGTGTTGCGCCCGGGGCGGGCTGCCGAAGTCGGTCCGCCCCGGGGGATCGTTTCTCCGGCCGTTTCCTCGGTCCGGCAAGCGTCCTTCCGCTGCTGTGATCTCCGGGCGAGGCGGGCCTATACATATTCACCTTTCAATACACTTCCGAGGAGGTTCCATGATTTTGCCGACTATTCTGACCATTGCCGGTTCCGATTCCGGCGGCGGCGCGGGGATTCAGGCCGACCTGAAAACCTTTACCGTTCTCGGCTGTTACGGTTCTTCCGTCATCTGTGCCCTGACTGCTCAGAACGGTTTCGGCGTGCGCGGCATCCATGCCCCGGAGTCCTCGTTTACCGCCTTGCAACTGCAGGCCGTTCTTGAGGGATTCCCCGTGGCCGCCGCAAAAACCGGCATGTTGTTCTCGGCTTCCATTATCGAGACCGTGGCCTGCCACTTGCGGGATAAAGCATTTCCCCTGGTTGTGGACCCGGTGGCCGTCAGCCAGACCGGCCACGCCTTGCTTGAAGAAAGTGCCGTTGATGCTCTGGTTCGGTTGATGCTCCCGCTGGCGGATCTGCTCACCCCTAACAGGCCGGAGGCCGAAAAACTCTGTGCCATGGCTATCAATTCCCCCGAGGATATCGCTGTAGCCGGCCGTAAATTGCTGGCTATGGGGGCATCCGCCGTACTCATTAAGGGCGGCCACTTTGAGGAATCCGGCTCGGTGATGACCGATTGGCTCTGCTTGCCCGAGGAGGACCCCAAACCTTTGCGCCATGCCCGCATCGATACGCCTAACAACCACGGCACCGGCTGCGCTCTCTCCGCCGCTATTGCCTCCTTCCTCGGCAAGGGGCATACCCTGGAGCAGGCCGTAACCAATGCCCAGGCCTATCTTACCGCCGCCCTGGCCGGTTCTTTCAATCCCGGCGGCGGTACCGGACCGGTTAACTTTTTGGCCGGAGCGCGGGCTATCGGCTCGCTGGAGTAAAGCAGGATGTGTTGAAGCCAAGATATGAGGGCGGGGCGCTGCCTCGCACCCCGGCAGGGGGATGCTTTCCCCGCTACCCCGGCAAACAGGCCCCATCTGAAGGAAAAGGCGCTCGTACCGTTCAGTAGAGGCAAGCGTTTTTCGCGGAATAAGGGAAGAGTAACGAGGGCGGTTTCGGCTTTCGTCCCTGCGGGGCACAGGAATGCGGTTCCTGTGCCCCGTTTTGTTTTCCCGCGAAGAATCTTAGGGGCGTAGGGGGCTTATTCCTCTGGCAGGGGCCGGGCAGCGCCCTGACCGCCGAGGCATCCGGAAACAAGATTACAGAGAGGTGCTTGGCTTAGGCCGTAGCTGTCTTTTTCGTATTTTGCAGAGAGCTACTTGGAGGGCGAACCCGGCGCTGGCGCTGGCAATGATGAGGGCCCCTGAGGAGAGATCGAAGAGCGTTGCCAGTGTCAGCCCCAGCAGGCAGAAGAGAAGGCAGAAGGCTGAAGAAAGCGCCATCATGGCCCCCAGACTTCGGGTGAGCGAGCGGGCCATGCACGGGGGGATGGTCAGCAGAGCGATGACCAGGACGAGACCGACGACCTGGAGCAGCATAACCACCGCCAGGGCGGTCATGCCGATGAGCAGAAAAAAGTAAGCTCGAACGGGAAGCCCCCGGGCCATGGCAAAGTCTGGATCCAGGGAGAGGGCGATGAGCCCTTGCCGAAAAAAAAACAGTAAAAGGATGAGCAGCAGGTCAAGCCCGGCCATCAGCATGAGGTTGGCCGGGGGCACAGCCAAAATACTGCCGAAGAGAAAGCCCGTCAGCTCTCCGGCGTAGCCCGGAGAGAGTTCGATGAGCAGAATGCCAAAGGCCATGCCGCCCGCCCAGAGAATGCCGATGAGGGTATCCGGATCACTGTTCAGAGTCGGGTGTTCGCCGCGCGAGGCGATGTGGGCCATGAGCAGGGAAGAAGCCAGGGAAAAACCCAGGGTACAAGGGAGCGGCGGCAGCCGGAACATGAAGGCAATGCCGATACCCCCGTATGCCGCGTGGGCGATAGCCCCGGCCAGGTAGGAAAGACGGTTGAGCACCACCAGGCTGCCGATAACGCCGCAGGCGATGCTGCACAGGAACGCTGCCAGGAGCGCGTGTTGCATAAACGGATATCCGAGATACTCAAGCATGCGGCATTCCTTTAGGCGCGGAGGTTCCAGGGAGTGGAGAGGACGGAAAAACCCGGCTATAGGCGCGGGCTGCCGGGCAATCGGCCGAATGTTCCCCTAGAAGCGGAATGATCAGCTTTTTCGGCGTAGTGTCGGGGGCTCCTCCTGATAGGCCTCTTTCCCGGCATCTATCCGGAGAGACCAGGCTGAGGGTGCGGTTGACAACGGCCACCTTGTTGAAAAAAGGATCAACCATGCCCAAATCGTGGCTGACTACGATCATGGTGCATTGCCCGCGCAGGCTATCCAGAAATTCGTAAAAACAGAACCGTCCCTCCGGGTCGATATTGGCCGTTGGCTCATCCAGCAGGAGAAGAAACGGTTTGGCCGGATCTCGCCCCATCAGGGCCCGGGCTACCAAAAGGCGTTGGCGCTGTCCGCCCGAGAGCGCTGCCACAGGGCTTGAAGCTCTGTCGCCGATGCCGAGAAGCTCCAAGAGCTCCAGAGCCTGCTTGTGGGCCGTGTTTTTTTCGGACCAGAGTCTGCCTATCCCCCTAAAGAGGCCTCCCCGCGTGTTGGGTTTTCCCGGGCCGGACCGCGGGCGGGCTGCCCCCATGAGGGTCATTTGCAGCGCGCTGACAGGGAAATCCGGGCGGATAGTGGAAAACTGGGGCACATAGCCCATACAGCCTTGCGCTTCTGCCGGAGGAAGGCCGAACACCCTGATGCTTCCCGAGGCAGGGCTGAGCAGGCCTAAGATTAGCCGGAGCAGCGTTGTTTTGCCGCCGCCGTTGGGACCGATCAGAGCTAGAAAATCCCCCTGGTCCACCTCCAGGGTAATGTTCTCGAGAACAGCTTCGGCCTGCCGGAAAAAATTGAGATCGGCGAGCGCCACGGCGGCGATCCGGGAAGCCGGATGCGCAGCGCTATCCTCCGCTACGGGAGTGGGGCATTGAGGGCCTGGCTGAGCAACGGTCGGGGACATGGTCAATTACCGCATGGCCGCGGCCAGGGAGCTGGAGATTTTCCAGAGATTGTCCGGCCAGTTTTCGGCCGTCAGGTCAGCTTCAACAACGACACCGCCAATATTTCGGGCTATAGCTTCGGCGGAGGAACGGTTGGTTCCGGAACTGATCACAAGAGCTTTGATGTTCCGTTCTCGAGCGAATTTGATCAGCCCGGCCATGCCGCGCGGCCCTGGCTCCTTACCCTGGTATTCGACGCTTGCTTCACGGAGGCCAAAAGCGGCCGCATAGTTGCCCCAGGCATGGTGAAAGGTTAGAAACGAACGTTGTTTTGGGGGCAAGGAGGCGAAAAGGGCACTGATGCGTTGTTCCAAGGCGTTGATATCCGCCAGGAGGGCTTCGGCGTTGGCGGTGAATTCCCGGCGTTTGTCAGGCAGGGCCTCAATCAGGGCATCGCGCATAATGGCGGTCACCGTGGCCATGGCCGGTGGGGATAACCAAATGTGCGGGTCGGCATGGTGATGCTCGGGGCCTCCTTCAGAGGCATGCCCGCTGTGCCGCGCTTCTCTGCCAAGGCCCGGTATGTCTACCGGTTCCGCGTGAGGTTGCGCCAGGAGTTCTGCAGGAGGGCTGACAAGGCGCATCTGCGGGGCAAAGGCCGCGAAGCGGGGCAGCCACTGTTCTTCAAAGGGGAGGCCGATACTGAAATACAGGGCGGCCTTGCTGACGCCGGCCATGAGTGAGGCAGTGGGTTCATAGCTATGGGGATCGCCGCCTTGGGGGATCATGACGGTCACGCGCACTGCGTCGCCCGCGATGCGCTCTACAAAGTATTTTTGCGGCATGATGCTGACAGCAACAGGCAGGGGAGAGCCGCCAAGAGCGGGAGCCGCCGTAGCGAACAGGAAGGCAAACAACGAGAGGATGGAGACTATCCGACGAGAAATCATAAAAACACCTTGAGCAACATGATCAAGGTGTATCTATATACCCCATCCTGTGGGGCGACAAGGCCTTAGAACTCCCCATAGGGCAAGCAGATAAAAGGAATGTTTCTTACCAGTTTTTTTCCGGCTTCCTTTCCGGGAGGAATTTTTTGGCGTTTTGCGGAGGCGGTGGGTTGAAAACAGCTCTTAGCCGCCACAATACCGTCGTGTGACCGGCGTACGCTTAGGCCATTTG
Source organism: uncultured Desulfovibrionaceae bacterium (assembly GCA_949741925.1). Taxonomy (GTDB): domain Bacteria; phylum Desulfobacterota; class Desulfovibrionia; order Desulfovibrionales; family Desulfovibrionaceae; genus JAJDHY01. Next base: position 8,396 of record CATJOY010000035.1, read on the forward strand.
ACGCTATTCAGGAGGGCAATGCCCAGACGGCTCACACTGCCTGCGGGCACGCAGAGCACGAACCGGCCGGGCCAAGGGGAGGAGTGCACGGTTTCGCTGTAAGGCTCGGTGTTCCGGACAATATGGAAGATGACGCCTTCCCTGTTGATAAACACCATATCCAAAGGGAAGGGGACATTTTTCATCCACATGGACATGACGGTGTCTTCTTCAAAGTCGAAGAGCATACCATGGTTCTCAGCAATGTCCTCTCGGTAGGCCAGACCGCGCAGGCGCTGGTTGAGAGATTCCGCAATTTCAACAGAGAATACGGCCGGCGGACCGGATTGTCTGATAATTTTCAGGATGCCGGTTCTGAAATCCGAAGCCGAGGCCGGGGAACAGAGGCAAACAAGAAGAACCATGGCCGCCGGAATTATGCGTTGCCAAAACAGGCCGGAGGAAGCCGGATAATACATACTAGGATCTTCGTTATGTGGATTACAAGCCCAGGTCGGCCAACAGGCTATCTACATCGGCTTGGGATGTGCCTTCACAGGGTCCCTTGAGTTCAGACCCTCTGATTTCCTTGATTTCCTTGAGTTTATCCTGGCTTTCCCGGGCAATATCTTCAAGGGCTTTGTCAGGCTGCTCTTCCCTGGATTTAATCATCAGTCCGCTGGAAACATACATTTCAAAGATAGATTCCTGGATATCGCTAAGGGCCTTGACCACTTTTTTCAGACGCTGGCCGGTCAGATCCTGAAAACTGAGCGTGGTCATGATGGAGGTCATGGCTTCTTCCATAGCCAGGCGGTGGTTTTCCAGGCGTTCGGTGGCGTTGTGCGGGGCGCTGGCCCGAAGAGAGAGCAGTAGTTGGCTGACATCCTGAAGCCGTTCCAGAATGCCTTCGACAGCAGCCATAATGGATTCCGTGGCTTCAAAGGTGGTATTCATCACGGCTTCGAGCTGTTCCGAGGCTTCGGAAAAGAGTTTGCCGGTTTTCTCTGCGGAATCGGGCGGAGTTCCTTCCGTGGGCTCGCTGGCGGCGGTGATTTCCTTATAAATATTCTGCAAGCCACGGCGCATTTCCGTATTCAAGTGCCGGTAGAATTCGTTTTCCACCAGGGCCGTATGCATCGTTTCTGAAAGAGAATCTTTTACCGCATCCATGACCGCGCCTTTTATGGAATCGGCCACCTGGGAGGCCACGGTTTCCATGACCCGGTTGAGAATGTCTTCATGGGAAAGTGTCGCCATTTGCTGATACACCTCTGAAATAATTATTGGATATGCAAAAGGATGCCCTCAGGCCGCGGTAATGCCGTAAAGAACCCAAGGAAAGCGTTGCGCGGCGCCGGGATCTGTCTGCAGGAAAACTATCCTTTTCCCCTGGCCGCATCTGCCGGAAAAAATAGATCTCGACCTAGAGCCCACAACGCCTTCCCCCGCTTTTTTTCACTTCCCTACCGGAGAGAACCATTTTTACGCGGATATACTCTTTTTCAGCACAGCCCCTAGCCCAGGCGTTTGCGCAGTATTTTTCGCTCTTCGTGAAAAACCAAACGAATGATTTTTTCTTTGGCTTCATCTTCCAGGCGGGTAAAGGTCAAATCATAGAGAGAGCCTGGAGGGGTATCCGTTTTTTTTACCACCTGCCCGATACCTGAAACCACACTAAAAAAGGGGTGGGTTATCTGAAAAAATAGTTCAATGAAGTCTCCGGGAGCCAGCGGCTCAGCGGCCGTGAAGCGGATTCCTCCTGCGGAGATGGTGAGGATATCCATGGGGTGGGGAAAATCCCGGGCCAGGGCATCTTCCATAAGCGCGGTGAGGAGAGCATCCAATTTCAGATCCATAGCGACCAGAAAGCGGGTGACCTCCTCCGGAAGGTGCGCGTTGTTTTGAAACGCATCACGGGCAGCCGAAGAGGCAAAGCCCCCGCCCGGAGCCAAGGATGGCGCGTCAGGGCCTTCCAGGGGGCGGTACCGGCCGCGCATGTACACGGATATGGCGGCGTAGCGTTGGTCTTGGCTCATAAAAAACCGTTTTCCAACTCCACCTGCATGGCCATAACCGGGCAGACTCGGGTGCACAGCCCGCAGGCCGTACACCGCTCCACATCAAAGGGCACACAGCGGGTCTGAGGGTCGTTATGCAAAGCTCCCGTAGGGCAGACCGCGGTACAGGCCCCGCAGTGCATACAGGTTTCTTCATTTCTGGAAATACGCTGGGCCGCCGGGGAAACGGCGAGCCCTCTTTCCCTCAGGAAGTCCAGCGATAGCTCGCAGTTTTCCCGGGTTCCTTCGAGTTGGAGGGTCAAAAAGCCCTCTTTGCCCGGAGTAATTTGCGCTTTGAGTATGTTAAAGGTGATATCTACCTCCCTGGCAAGCTGGCAGATGACGGGTTTACCGGAAATGCCCGAGGGAAAGGTAATATGGATATTCTTTCTCTGCGCTTTGGTGTGGTCGATATCGGTCATGGCTATTTATTATCCTCAAGGAATTTTTTGGCCCTGCCGGCCTCCGGGCTGTTGGGGTATTTCTTGATGAGTTCATCAAGACGGAAACGGGCCGCATCCTTTTTTCCGGCATAGTAAAAACTCATGCCTTGCTTGAGCATAGAGGATTGATACTTGGCGCTGCCCGGAAATTTTTCCAATACTTCCTGGTAGGCCAGTACCGCTGCTCCGTAATCCTTGAGGGCATAGTTGGATTCGCCTTTCCAGAACCAGGCGTTGCTGGTCAGCTTGTTTTGGGGAAAGGCGGAGGCAAACTCCGTGAAAATTTTAACGGCATCCTGATAGCGGCGGTTATCAAAGGCCCGCAGACCGGAATCATAGAGATTACTGGCCGTATCTGTGGCTGCTCCCTGCTGGTATTCGGCGCTGCCCGCCGAGGGCAGGGGGGAACCCGGCTGCCCCGTTTCCCCTGTTTGGGATTGGCCCGAGGTAACCGGGGGGACACCGGGGTTGTAATCGGGCCGGCTCGGCACGGCGTTGCTCGAAGGGGAGCCGGGCTCGGTAGCGCCGGGGGCATCCAGAATGGAAGTATCGACGCCGAGCCCCGAAGCCATGCGGCGGAGCAGGGTTTCGATGCGGTTGACTTTGTCGCGCACAGCGGCAAAATCCGCTTGCCCGTCACCGCCGCCTAAACGGACCTGCACTTCATCTGTCAGGCCGCGCAGGCTGTTTAACTCTTGGCGCATAGACTGCATTTGGGCCCACATCTCCGCCTGGCCGGGCAAAACTTGTTCGACATTACCCATTTGGCTGGAGAGGGCGTTGATTTGCTGTTCATTTTTGAGCACCTTGGCGTACATGGCGTCCACATCGCTTTGATTGGTGCATGAAAAGAGCAGGGGAAGACAGAGAACCGTCAGGGGAACTATACGGCGTTGCATCATGAAATACGCTCCAAAGGTGTTGCGTTGTTGCGTCGGTCAGGCGTCATCCCGCCTGGAAAGCCGAGAACCGGCGGTTCCCGGCGGCAGCGCCCGAGGGCGCCCCCACAGGAGATAAACCAGCCCGCCGACAACAGGCAAAAAGGTGGCCAGACGTATCCAAATCTTTTTTTCCTTCTCGCTCGGGAAATCGTGCTTGAAGGCGTGCCGAATAGACCATAGATTGAACAGAATGGGAAGCATCAGCCCAAAGGCCAGCAAGAGGGTGGGCAGCATGGCTAGGCCTTCCTTGCCGGACGGCGTTTCCAGGAAAGGATGATTGCCAGAAACGCCCCGCAGCAGATAGCAATATCCGCTACATTGAAGGCGGGCCAATGCCTGCCGGAGAGGGAAAAATCGAGAAAGTCCACCACTGCCCGGTATTGTAGGCGATCAATGAGGTTGCCTGCGGCGCCTCCGAGGATCAGACCAAGACTGACAAAAAAGCCGTATTCAGAAGAACCGGCCTGCCGGGCCAGAATAATGATGATCGCGGCGGCCAGAACCGTAGCCGCCAGAAACAGCCAGAATTGCCAGGCAATATCGTGGCGGTCGAGAAAGCCAAAGGCCGCGCCGCGGTTACGCACGTGGACCAGACTGAAAAAATCTTTGATCACAGGAACTTCTGTATGGAGCGCAATGTTGGCTTTGACCCACGTTTTGGTGGCCTGATCCAGAATAACCACAGCAAGGCTGATGAGGGCGATTATGCAATAACGTTTGCGCATAAGCAGTCTCCAATTACGGTATCCGGGATCTCACGGTCATGTTCCCACGCCTACGATACCCGGCCCGAACGACCTTGTCTTTTATAGCCCAAGCGCCATGGTGCTCAGGAACAAACTGCCAGGGGGTCGGTGCGGAAATTTTGTTGGCTGCTCGCCCCCAACCTCTCGCAGAGGAAGAATCCCCCTGCATCTGATCGCTGGCGTATGTATGCCATGCCGAGCACGACAGGAGGGGGGAGCAGCGCTTGAGTCTCCATCTAGAGCAAAGGCCTCATTGCAATGAATCGATAGCCTTGCTCAGGTTTCCGATTTCAGTTTTCAGTTGACGAAGCACCGCACTACAGCGGGGGCAGGCGCCGGGAAATTCCGGATCGCTGCCCAGATCGGTGCTGTATATCCAGCAACGAGCGCACTTTTCACCATCCGCTTTGTATACGGCGATCTTCAGCCCTTTGAGTTCTTCGGCGGAGAGTGCATCTTCTCCGGCCTGCTCCAGCGGGAGAATATCCACCTGGGAGACGATAAAGAGGGCGCGCAGATCCGTATGCAACGCTTCCAGGGCGGCCTTGAGCGCCTCATCCACATAGAAGACGAGGCGGCAATCCAGGCCGTGCCCGATAGTCCCGGCCTGGCGTAACGGTTCAATGGCCCGGCTGACTTCATTTCTGACGACCAGCATGGTTTCCCAGCGTGCGCGCTCTTCTTCGGGCAGGCGAAAAGGTTTTGCATCCTTGCCGCGCAGAGAAAAAACAGTGCCCTTGTGCGGGCGCAGGGCTTCCGGCAGATGCTGGTAAGCTTCTTCAGCGGTAAAGGAAAGCACCGGGGCCATATCCTGGAGCAACAGGAGCAGGATGCGCCAGAGCGCGGTTTGGGCGGAACGCCGTTCGCGGCTGCGCGGATGCGAGGCATAGAGGCGGTCTTTGAGCACATCCAAATAAAAGGCCGAAAGATCAGTGACGCAGAGGTTGTGGAGGGTATGGAACACCTTGTGGAATTCAAAGTTGTCGTATGCTTCGGCCACCTTCTCATGGGCCCTGGTGGCCATATCCAAGGCAAAAAGATCCAGAGGGTCCATATCCTTTTCATCCAAGGCGTCGGCCGGTTCATCCAAGGCGTCGGCCGGGATGAAATCCCCGAGGTTCCCTAAGATATATCGGCAGGTGTTGCGCAGGCGTCGGTATGCATCCACCAGGCGGCTGAGGATCTCTTCCGAAACCCGGACATCCTCGCGGTAATCCACCGAGGCCGCCCAGAGACGCAGAATTTCCGCGCCGTATGTATCAATCACTTCTTCCGGGGCGGTCACGTTGCCCACGGATTTAGACATCTTTTTGCCTTCGCCGTCCACTACATAGCCGTGGGTCAACACAGATTTGTAAGGGGGCGTGCCCCGATTGGCCATGCTGACCAGGAGCGAGGAATGGAACCAACCACGATGCTGATCCGAGCCCTCCAGATACATATCTGCCGGGAAGAGACACTCGGGGCGTTGCTCGACAACGGCGGCAAAGCTGGTGCCCGAATCGAACCAGACATCCAAGATGTCGGTTTCCTTTTTCCATTCGTGATGTCCGCAGGAAGGGCAATGCAGATCCTTGGGCGCAATCTCGCTGACATCGGTTTCAAACCAGTAGTCGCAACCGGTTGGGTGCTTAGCAAATCGGTCGGCGATTTCTCTGACCCAGGCGCCGTCAAACCAGGCTTCACCGCAGTGCTTGCAGAGCAGGGCAATAATGGGCACGCCCCAAAGACGCTGGCGGGAGATACACCAATCGGGCCGGTTTTCGATCATCCCGTAGATGCGCGCTTCGCCCCAGGAGGGAATCCAGCGCACGTCGTTGCGGATAGCGGCCAGAGTCCGTTGCCTGAGCTGCTTGGCTTCCAGGCTGATAAACCATTGGGTGGTAGCTCTGAAAATGACCGGCTGTTTGCAACGCCAACAGTGGGGGTAGGAGTGCTTCAGCGTTTTGCGGGCCATCAGGTGCCCGACTTCCTCAAGTTTTTCAATAACCTTGGGATTCGCGTCAAAGACATGAAGCCCGCCAAACAGAGGCTCCGAAGGCAGAAAACGGGCTTCGTCATCCAGGGGGGAATACACTTCAAGGTTGTAGGCGATGCCCGTTTCGTAGTCTTCGCGGCCGTGCCCCGGGGCGGTGTGCACAAGCCCTGTGCCGGCATCCAGGGTAACATGCCCGCCGAGAACCAGCGGCGATTCACGGTCGTAAAAAGGATGGCGGGCTTTCAGGCCGCTGAGGGCTTCCCCTTTGATTGTGCCGATGGTTTCCGGCGCCTGATCCCAGCCGAACAGCGGCGCAACAGCCTCAAGCCGCTCGCTGGCCAGAAGGTAGTATTCAGCCCCTTGTTTTACCAGGGAATAGGCAAACTCCGGATGCGCGGCAATGGCCATGTTGTCGGGAATGGTCCAGGGCGTAGTTGTCCAGATGATCGCGTACGCTTTTTGGATATCTACACCGGGAAAGAGCGTTGCCAACTGTGGATCGTTGAGCGGGAAGCGCACGTAGATGGAAGGGGATTGGTGGTCGTAGTATTCCACCTCTGCTTCGGCCAGGGCGGTCTGACAAGAGCCGCACCAGTAAATGGGCTTTTTACTGCGGGTAACATAGCCCTCTTCCATGAAGTTTCCCAACTCACGGGCCGTGGCAGCCTCATAGGCCGGATCCATGGATTGGTACGGCTTGTTCCAGGTTCCGAAAACGCCAAGGCGGATGAATTCCTTGCGTTGGATATCCAGGTATTTAGAAGCATAGGCCCGGCAGCGTTTGCGTACAACATGGGCCGGCAGTTCTTTTTTCTTTTCGCCGAGCTCCAGTTCAACCTTGTGCTCTATGGGCAGGCCGTGACAATCCCACCCGGGCACATATTCGGCCTTATACCCGGCCATGTTGCGGGATTTGACTATAATATCTTTAAGCACCTTGTTCATGGCTGTGCCCAGATGAATATGACCGTTGGCGTAGGGCGGGCCGTCATGGAGCACGTAACGGCCTTTTTCACCGCCAGTGGAGACCATGGCTTCGTAAGCGTTTTCCTTCTCCCACCAACGCAGCATCTCGGGCTCGCGCTGCGTAAGGTTGGCCTTCATGGGGAACTTAGTATTCGGAAGGTTCAGGGTCGTTTTATAGGCCGCCTTTGCAGCGTCAAGAGCATCGTTCTTGTTCTGGCTCATGGATATACTCCGAGTGGTTATGCGCCGGCGTGCATCGGGCGTCTTTCGCCTGGCTGAACTCTGTGCATCCCCGGTCTTTGATCATTTTCTGCAGACCGGTACGGATATAAAACCGCCGCCGGAAAAATAGCGTTTTGGCTCGCGCCGCGAAACCACGGCACAATTTGCGAGGGAACGCTCCCTCATGGAGAGGCACGAACCGCGCCGAATGCAGAAACATGGATCAAGACGGATGTGAAGTCAAGGCTCTACACGGGCGTGTAATCGTATACGGCTGTTCCTTGAGAGCTACGCCCCGGAAAGGCGGAAAATCCCGGCGAGGCGGCTGCCACTGCAGCCGCCTCGGTTCAAGCTTACAGATACATTCTTTCATTCTCTCCCAAGATCCCCAGCGAAAGGCAGATCAGGGTCCAGAGGTGCACGGTTTTGAAGCCGCCTTTGTAAAAGTGGGCCAGATCATGAATCTGCGAGTGGCAGTTATGGCAGGGGGCCACGCAGTAATCGGCCCCGGTGGCGATGATCTGGTCAAACTTTCGCTTGCCGTAGCGGCGGCGCTCGGCAGTGTATTTGGTGGCCTGGAGAAAGCCGCCCCCGCCGCCGCAACAGTAATTATTCGAGTGGTTGGGATACATTTCCACCACGTTTTCTTCCCCCACGACCCGGGCCAGCACAAAGCGCAGATCGTCGGCCACGGGATCGCCCAGGGATTTGCGGACCAACTGGCAAGGATCCTGCACGGTAAATTTTAACCCCTTTGTGTTCCAATCCGGGGTGACCGGCAGCTTGCCTTCCCTAATCCAGCGGGCATACCAGGTAATGATGCTTTCGAGCTTGAAGTTGTGAGGAATACCGAATTTATGCAGCCCGGACCGGACTGCGTAGAATTCGTGCCCTCATTCGGTGTTTAGCCAGACCTTACAGCCCAGATCCTCCAATGCCTTGGCTTTGTTTTCGACTATCGTTTTCCAGCCTTTCTCGTCAGCGGCGAACATGCAGTAGTTTTCCGCTGCCCAGCCCTTGGTGCCATAGGTCCAATCCGCCCCTACCCGATGTAGTATTTTCCAAAGCGGGGCCATTTCTTCGGGTTCGTTAACCGGCTCGCGGGAATTCTGATTGAGAAAGAAGAAGGCCCCGGGTCGGTCAAAGCTGACCTCCATATCCGAGAATTCCGGAAACTCTTCGCGGGTTTCTTCCAGAATATCTCCGACGACCTCGATCAGATCTTCAGTCCTGGCGCCCATAGCGCTGTTGCCCGGATTGTTCAGGGCTATTGAACAGGATTTGACAATGCCGGAGGGTTTTTCCTCTTCGGGCCGCATATTGCGGGAAAGATAGACCAATTGCGGAATATCGATGTGCATGGGGCAGACGTGGGTACACCGTCTGCACATGGTGCACATCCAGGCCCAGGGCGTTGTGGATAGGGCTTCATCCATACCGAGCATGGCCATGCGCACGAATTTACGCGGGTCCATGCCTTCCAGCCCCGCGGCAGGACAGGCCTGAGAGCAGAGGCCGCAGGCCAGACAGGTATTGAAGGAATGCCCTTCGGGCAACAATTCTAAAGCGGCTTCACGAAACGAGACCATGGGGGCTCCTTGTTCATGCCCGGTATCCGGCACCATCACCAAACAATGCCGGATCGGCGGGTGGTCCAACGGTATCATGGAATATCAAAACGGTTATGTATGCGCTCTATGGTTGTTCCCCGCAACAGGTTTTCCGGCTGTCACACCCGGCCCACCGGGCGGGGATGGAAAAAGTCGGCGCCACCGGTTATTCTCCGGCCAGCTCTTTCTCCATGGCCTGTACGGCTTTCCAGGCGCTGATCAGGGCTATGCCCGCGCCGGATTTTTCGCGGAGCCAATCCTGATGCGCCAAAATACCGCCCGCAGCATAGAGGCCCGGCATGGCAAGGCGCCCCTCACTGTCAACAGGGCGAAACCAATCGTCAACCATCACACCGACCCGGTTGATCGGGTGCCCTTGGGGAGCGAAATAGTCTTCTCTATGCCATTGAGAGCGCGTAGCGGGCGCGTTGAGGGGCAGGCCCAACAGACTTTCGCTTATGCCCCTGATCCTGTCGGCGCGCAGGCCGCCGCTTAGAAAGCGGCCTGTAGCCAGGATCAGGCATTTTGCCCTGAGATTTGTTTCAGCTTGGCTTTCGCCGACCGCCACGTGGAACAGATCATCTTTGCGGTTGAGCCCGTAGACGTAGCGTTGGGCAAAAAGGGCTACCCCTTTGTCGCGCAGCAACGCATCCAGGCATTCACGCAACCGGATGCCCGGCACGCCCGGCGGCATGGTCGGAATTTCAAAAACCGGCACGCCCAAAAGAGCGGAGAGGCGGGCCTGCACTGCGCTGCTTCCATGGATGCCCAGAATAGCGGGCAAGCCGACTGCAGCTTCGCCCCGTAAGTGCGGCGTGATGATCGCTGCAAGTTTTTCCAGCGTGGCCGGCACTTCCAGGCAACGGGCCATGGCTTCGGGGTAGAGTTCTCCTGTCCACTCCAGATCCGGGAACTCCAGGCGTATCGGCCTGAGATCGGGCCAGACCTCTTTGAGAACAGCGGCCATGCCCTTGGCGGAAAAGGCCTTCAGGCCGTGAAAATCTATCAATAAACAGGGCGGACGGGTAGCATAGGCCTCAACACCGCTGAACATGGTGGAGGGCACGGCATAGGTGCTTTTAACCGTGCCGAGTGGCGAAAAACCTAGCATGTTGCTGCCGGTGCGCACGTAGGGCAGGTCTGCTACGGCCAAGCTTTCAAGAAATTCGCTGAAAGCGGCTCGGATCTCGTTATCGGTAGCCTTGGCGTAGGGATGGCCGGGATACTCTTCGCGGAGCGCGGCAATGCCTTCAAAGGGTTCGGCATAATAGGAAGAGGTCTCCGTCAGGGAGGAGCCCAGCAGATCCAAATAACCGGTGGTGTAGGCCAAACCGCCGGTAGAGCCCGCCAAGATGACGCGCAGCCCTCTATTGACGGCGAATATACCCGCCGCAAGGCCTGCGAGACCTGCGCCGACAATGACCACATCGGCGGGATCGCCGAAGTCAGGAATACGGGATGCGCCGTTAGACATGCTCTTCTCCTTTACAGGATAGGTGTTCCAGGCTGTAGAGACCGCAGTGCAGGGCTTCGGCGAGTTCCGCCTGAGCCAATTGGGTTCCCCAGAGGATGGGACGTTGCCCCTTGAACCGGGACCTGAGAAAATCGGTAAGCTGGTAAAGCCCTTCCGGGCCTGTAAAGGCATCGGCATCATAGAGCGCCGAGGTGATTCTGACCGAGCAGAACGCGCCCTGGCACGGGCCCTTGCCGACGCGACTGCGCAGGCCGATGGCCTGCAACAGCGAAACCTCGGTTTCCGGAAGCGAGGATACGATTTCCTCTATGGCCCGTTTCTGGACCAACTCACATTCACAAAGCACCGGATTCTCGGGTTCATGGTGTTCGAGCCAGAAGCGGGCGGCCCGGCCGGGTTCGGTCCAGCTTGAAGCGGCCACCGCCGGGAGCAGGGCCGTCCGCGTTCGGCAGGGGGCCGTAACGCCCATTTTGGCGCAGACGGCATCGCTGGTCCGTTCCGCCATGAGCCGGTGGGTGGTCAGTTTGCCTCCGGTGATGGTGGTGAAATTTTCAATGCCGCCTTGATCCGGGCGGGCGTGGTCGATCAGGGAGAAGTTTCGGGAAACGGCTCTATCCTCGCTGCCGCTGCCGGCCAGAGGGCGCACTCCGGCAAAGGCCCGGATATACCGGGTAGAAGCCAAGGCAGGAACCATGGGCGCGCCTTCGCGGATATTTTCTTCCACTTCGGCAATCGTTGGGCTGATGGAATCCAAGCCGCCCAGGCGAACGGCGGTTGTGCCGAGCACCGAAACCGTTCCGCCGGGTACCAGAATATCTCCGTTGCCGGCCGGACGCAGCCGGTTGATAACCCGCGTAGCCAGCCGGTCGTGGGTGACCAGAAGGGTGCCTTTGGAAAGAACCAGGGGCACCGTGCCCCCGGCCATGGCGGCGATTTCACCGGCCCACGCTCCGGCAGCGTTGATATACTGTTTGGCTTCGATACGGAATTCGCCCAGTTTGGGGTGAACGGCCTTAGCCGCTACAACGCGCCGCCCGCTGATCTCAAGGCCGGTAATTTTGGTGTGGGAGAAGAGCTGGCTATCCGCTTCAAGGGTAGCATGGGCCATCAGATCCAGACAGAGGCGGAAGGGATCAATGGAGCCGTCGGGCACGCTGAAGGCCCGGGTGAGCTTGGGCGAGAGCGCGGGTTCCATGGCCAGAGCTTCCTCCACGGGAATTTCCTTGGCCGTAATTCCAGCGGCGGAGCAAAGGGCCGGGAAGGATTCGCCATAATCCGGATCATCGCCTACAACAGAAACAAAAAGACCGCCGCAATCCTCGATGCAGTGCGGGGCTGTCAGCCTGAGGATATCCCCTTCTTCGCGGCATTCCACCGCGGCCTCGCGGTCGGAGGCAACGTAGCGGGCGCCGCTGTGCAGCAGGCCGTGGTTGCCGCCTGAGGCCCCGGAGGCTACATCGCGCCATTCAGCAACAATGGCGTTGACGCCTCGCAAGGCCAGATCTCTAGCAATGGCCGTGCCGGTTACGCCGCCGCCGATGATCAACACATCACATCGAGGGGGTGTGGAAAAGGTGACTGCGTCATGCCTGGGGTCTGCCATGAAAACGCTCCTTGTTGCGAGCGCCCGCCTGGGCGCGGTCTTCCCGGAAAAAGGTGGTCGTGATTGTCCGTTGTACCGGATAGCTTTCCCGACGCCGCGGCCGTCATGCCGGGCCGCTCTTTGAGTGCCGGAGCATTTCGCCCCGTGTGCCCTGAAAAAGAGCCTATCAAATGTCGCGGTTTTGGCAAGCCCGCAACTGTTTCCAAACATTGTCGGGACCTGCTGCACAACCTGTAAGGTGGTTACGGGGCGCGGCCGTATGACAAAAGTTTTTTTCGGCCGGTGCCGCCGGATAGTTAGGTGAGATTAACCGCAGCATATCTGACAGTGCTTGTCAAGATATTGTTTTTTTTCAAAAAATCGGATATTTTTTTTAATCATGAAAAGCCTGCCGCGCGGTCTGATGTGCTCCCGATGCATCGCGATCTCGGCAATTTTGGGCGTTCGCGAGGAACAGTATGACCAAAGGCGCCGCCAGACGGCGGCAAATTCTGGAACTGGTTCGCAAACACGGCTTTTGCAGTATGGAGGCCCTGATTCGCGAGTTGGGCGTCACCCCCCAAACCATCCGCAAAGATCTTTCCGAATTGGCCGGGCAAAGGCTTTTGGAGCGGTTCCATGGCGGCGCGGCTGCCTCCTCCAGCACAGAGAACGTGGCCTATCGGGTACGCCGGACGATCAAGCTTGAAGAAAAACAACGCATTGCCCGTCTCGCTGCCGAACACATTCCCAACGGCTCGTCACTAATCTTAAACATCGGCACGACGACCGAAGAGGTTGCCAAGGCGTTGGCCCGACACAAAGATCTGATCATTATCACCAACAATTTGAATATAGCCCGCATCTGTTCCGGTCACGAGGGGTGCGAAGTCATTGTGGCCGGCGGTAACGTGCGTGGATACGACCAGGCGGTTGTGGGCACGGCGGCCATGGAATTCATCCGCCAGTTCCGGGTGGATTACGCCATTATCGGCATTGCCGGCATCGATGAGAGCGGTACACTCCTTGACTTTGACCATCGGGAAGTACAAGTGGCCCGGGCAATTCTGCAATGCGCCCGCAACGTGCATCTGGTGGCGGATTCCTCTAAGTTTGGCCGTCCGGCCCTGGTCAGCGTGGGCAATCTTAGGGATATTACCGCCCTCTATACCGGCGCGCCGCTGGAAAAATCCTGGCGAACGATGGTGGAAAACGCAGGGATTGCTCTGCATTTGTGCTGAATACGTCCTTTACAACCACCGGGCTTTCAAAAGCGAAATGTTGCGTGGAGAGAGAAGGGGGAGCTTTACTGCCGACCTTCTCGATTGATATAATTTTTTTGGAAAGATACTTATTATGATACTCACTAGAAAAGAAACTCCCAAAGATTATACTGAAGTACATGCACTTATTAAAGAAGCATTTTCGCGTGCTACCTATTCTGATGGAAAGGAACATACGATAGTAGATTCTGTACGAAATAGTGAAAGTTTTATTCCAGAATTATCATTAGTAGCAGAAATTGACGGGAGTATAGTAGGGCATATTATGTTCTCATTAGCTACTGTTGGGAGGGAGCGCGTAGTAGTTTTAGCGCCTCTTTCTGTAAAGCCGGAATTTCAAAGACGGGGCGTTGGCAAGGCGTTAGTTAATGAGGGGCATAAGAATGCAAAAACATTACCATATCCCTACATATTTGTCCTGGGAAGCAAAGCGTATTATTCTCAGTTTGGCTACACTCCCGCAAACCATTTTGGTGTGAAGGCGCCGGAAGGCATTCCTCAGGAAAATTTTATGGCTATAAAAATCCAAGAGCAAGCCGAGCCCCTTAGGGGGACGCTTGTATACGCAAAAGAATTCGGAATCTAACACTTCTCTACCAGGCTATGCATGGGACGGCCATCCCGCTTGAGGACAAGGGGCAGGCCGCTGACAACGAAAACTGCCTCGGAGGCCAGCTCTGCGGCTGCCTGGTTGACCAGGCCGGCCAGGTCGCGGAATCGTCGAGATACGGCGTCGGCAGGGACCAACCCCAGGCCGAGTTCATTGGTCACTACCGCTACAGGCATGGAAAGGGCCGCAAGGGCCCGCAGCAACTCCCCGGCTTGGCGCATAACAACGGCGTCGCTCCAGGTGTATTCCAGGCAGCCGGAAACCCACAGCGTCAAACAATCGAAAAGCAGCCCCTGCCCGTGGCACGCAGCTTCGTCCACTGCGGCCCGGGGGGTGTTCCATAAAGCGGGGCCGGGTTCAACCACAGACCATCCGACGCCGCGGGCCTCCTGGTGCCGGGCAATGCGTTCCTGAAGTTCCGGGTCGGCCCCTCCTGCTCGATTCGCCATCGCCGTCGCCATATAAACTCGGCGTGAGGAGCGCTCTTGCACCCAAGCCTGCGCAAAGGCGCTTTTGCCGCTACGGCATCCTCCGCTGACCAGAAGCATAGTTAGCGGGCCGCTGCATCCAGGCGGCCGGCCGCAGTAACCAGAACGGCAGCGGCGGCCCGTAGCGCGGGGAGGGCCTGCGGCCCGCGCCGGAAGGCCCAAAAAGCGCAGTAAACGCGCGAGTCTTCGCCCAGACCTCGGCCAAGGCTGCCGGCTAGTGTCTGGAACGCTGCTTCGCGTTCCCGGATACACTGTTGATAGGCGGCGGCGTCATGATCCATTAGAGCCTTCAATTCAGCCAGACCGGGGCGTTTTTCCTCGCGGGCGGCTTCAAATTCAGCGCTGCTGTCCAGATAATCGCGGTTGGCCGCGTGGACGGCGGATTGCGTCAGGGCCAGTTTTTCCACCTTGGCCCGGATGCCGGGATCATCCGCATAGGCATTCAGCGTAGCGGCAAGCCCTCGAGCTCGTGCGGCATAAATCCGGAACATCTCGCGGATCTCGGCCGGACGCAGGGCCCGTCCGGCTGCGGGGTTAATCCGGCTATAGTCCCGCGCATCCCGATTCAAGGCGGCGATAAACCGGTCAAGATACAAGTTGGAGAGAAATTCCAGGCGGGAGGGTGTAAAAATGGATGTCAGGGCCGCTTGCCGGGAAGCAAAGGGATCCGCACTGACCCAGCGTATGCCGTTGGGGCGGGAGCCGTAGCGCAGATTGGCTGATCTGACGCCCAAGGTGCTGATGCCTGAGGAAGTCGCTGTGGGGTGGGTTCCTTGCGGCCAGTAACTAGCTACCATGAGCCGCGCCAGATCATCTACAAAGGAGGGCAGCAGCATGCTGTCCCCGGCCGCGCCTTCGGCTCCGGCGGAGGAAGCAGGGGGATTACCGATGCTTCCAGGCTGTTCCACGGCCAGGGAGGCCGAAGCCTCCAGAGCGGAGGCCGGCAGGCTGCCCGGGGCGGGGGGCGCCGGGGAAGCCGGGGGCTGAAGAGAGGTTTGACCTTGTATCTGCCCTGAAGTGAGTCCTTTCTGCGGCACGTCGTCGGGAATTCGCGTGGGCGTTTGGTCCGGGGTTTGGGGAGGAAGCGGGGCCGAAGGCTGAGTCTGAGGGGAAAGCTGTTCGGGTATTTGGTCGGAAATCCCCGGCACAACTGCGGGCTGCGCCTCATTGGCGGGCCGGGTGGGGAGGGTTGTGTTCGGCAACAGATCTGCCGGGTCGGAAGTTCCCGGCAGCGGGGCAAGCGGCGGGAGTTGGACGCCTGTTCCCTGATTGCCGTTTCCGGCTGCCCCGGGTTGGGCGCCGGATTGCCCCGAAACCTCCGCCGAAGAGCCTGCGCGAACAGCCTGGCCTTGGGGGGAATGGTCACCGTCGAGAGTGTTTCGCATGAACAGAAACGCCGCTCCTGCGGCGATGATAAGCGCAAAAATAGTGAGGACAATGCCTCGGGATGAGTTGGATTTTTTCATATGGAGCCTCCGGGAGCCGCTTTTCGACTCTTTCAAGGGACTGCATACACGCAAGAGAGCGCCGAGGCAATGAGCAACCTCTGGACCGGTATGCCGAGGAGCACTCGCTATTTCGGCTCCTGTTCCAGACGGACCGAGGCTTTCATGCCGGGATGAATGGCGGGCATGGAAGCAGGGTCGTATGTATCAAGGCTGACCCGGACGGGCAGCGAGTCCTTGCCGCTTGAGGATTGTTCCTCCGGGAAAATGTCAATGATCCTTCCCTCGAGTTCCGGGCCGTCAAAGCCGCTGAGGCGGATTACGCAACGGCTGCCTATTGTCAACTCCGGCTTCAGCGTCGGCTTGAAATGCGCGCTGACCCACATATGCTCGAGGGTATACGGCATAACAAAGATTGCTTGGGCTCCAGCCAGGGCGTCTTCGCCCGTCCGGACCGTAATGCGTGTAACCATGCCCGGACCGGGAGCCCGGATGACTGTTGCTGCCAGCATATCCTCGGCCATGCGCACTTGCCCGGCCTGAGCGCGGTACAGGGCCAACCGTTCGGCCAGGCCTCCCGCCCTGCTGGTTGCCCGTTCCGCTCTCACTCTGGCCAGGCTCGCGGCTTCATGCACAGCTTTGGCTCTGGCGAGGGCTTCCTCTGCTTTCTCCGCTTGATCCACGGCAAGCGCTACAGCTTCCTGGCTTGCTTGGCCCCGGTTGTACTGCACGCGCGTTCGGGCCAAGGAAAAATCAGCCTTGGCCTTGGCCTCGGAGAGGCGCTGGAGGTTCTTATAGGCTTGGTCTTCCTCTTGGCGCGCCAGAGGAACCAACTCGTGCCCGTCCCCTTCATCCCGCAGCAGTTCCGGCGGCAGGGAGGCCGCCAGGGATTCTAGGAGGCTCCGGGCATCCCGCAGAACCTTTTCCAGATCGCCGGATTCCAAACGGTAGAGTTCCTGCCCCGGGAAGACTGGTTCGCCTTCTTTTACGGCAATACTCACAACCTTACCCGGCACGGTCGGGGAAAGCGCTACAGAGGAACCTTCCACCTGGGCTTCCAGGCTGTCGGTATTCCAGATGATCTGTCGCAAGATCCAAAAAGAAGCGGCCGCGCAGGTCAGGAGAACAACCGCAGTAATCAGTTTTTTCATGAAAACTCCCCGGGGCTGAAGAAGTCAAAAATATGGCCCCATAGATAGTATATGCATCTGTTATGCCAGGATATGGATCGGCGTTACAGGCATATCCCCTCGTGCCTTGCTGATTCAAGCCCTACGCAGTCGCCGTTGGAGCAGCCTTTTGCAAAATCACGGCAAGCCGCGTCGGTATTTCCTTCAAGCAGGTTGAGGGCGGCTCGAAAATTCCAGGCGCGATGCTGTCCGGAGGAAAGTTCAAGAGATCTGTCAAAATCCTTGCGCGCTCCCAATATATTGCCGCCCCGCATGGAAATCAGCCCCCGGTAAGCATAGGCGGTGGCTGAAGGGGCAAGGCGCACGGCCAGGCTGAGATCATCAAAGGCGCCATCCCAGTCTCTTATATCGCTTTTGGCCAGCCCGCGCCGAAGATAGGCTTCTGCATAGCGAGGTTCAATGGCAATGGCCCGGTCGAGTAATGCAATGGCTTGATAGGGGTCCGAACAAACCTCACTATTCTTCCAGAGGACATGGGCTCGAGAGAACAATGTCTCCGCTTCAGGAGCCACCGTACCGGAGAGCCCCATGGGGTTATATGGGGCCAGAGGCTCTTGTCCGGCGCAAGAACAGAGCGCCAGGACAAAAAATAAAAGTAATTTTCTTGGCTTAACCATGAAAACTCCAGTTTAGGCTTTCAAGGGCTTGCTAATTTGGCAGCAGCTGTTCTATAGACAATTATATATTTTATTCAGTAGCAAATATAACAAAGGGTATGCAAATGCACTTCAGCAGCATTCGAGATTCGCTGGATAAGGCGGCCGTCATACTTTTAAGCCAAGCTTGCGAACCTGAGTGCGAGGAGGAGTCGGCAAAACTCATTACTGCCTGCGTAGCCGGACTGCGCATGCTTTCCTCACACTGCGGGGAATATGACGACAAAGTACGTTATGGTCAAGATTATATCCGACACTTTCTGAAGGAGCTGGGGAATCTTTGCGCCAACGGCAAGGATGGCTTTACGCTGAACGAATGTCATGACGCGGCCTTTGCGCTGATGGAGGATATGGCGCTTTTTGTCCGGGAAAAGATGCTGCGCACGGGATTCGTGAATTGTCTGGAAGAAGAAAAGGCCCTGATCAACTTTTTTGAACAGTGCGGTTCCTGGGCGTTTGACGAACGTACCGTGCTGATGGATGACTATCATGTCAGGATGCCCGTCGCCGTTATGAAAGGCATGATCATGGAATTGAAAGAATTAAAGGCAATCCGGACGAATTAGGAGTAGTTTCGCAATAGATTTCTTCATCTCGAGCCTTCTTTTTCCCCTGATGGCCTCAGGCGGAAAAAACGATCCGGGAGTACGCTGAAGAGGCCTTCCCCTGTTTTTTCCGTCTTCCTTGCCCGGGAAAAGTGTTTGGCTTTCAGGGATGAAATATATTGAGAAAATGCCCCTAGGAGTAAGGATCACTCTTCTTCATGCTTCAAACGTTTGGGAGGCGCTCCAGGTCCGCCAGCAGAGCGCCGAGGGATTCCCTCCTTCATATCTGCGCGACGGGCTGTCTTGCGTAAGCAGGCAAGAACAGGTATGCCGAAGAAAACGTGGAGCGCCTGATGAGTGATCTTAGGACCCGTGCGCCTCAAGAGACCGGACGCATTGCCGTCATGTTGCCCCGGTTCAGCCGGTATGGCGGAGTGGAGCAGTTTGCCTGGCGTCTGGCTGAAGGACTGGCGAAACGCGGTCATCATGTGGATTTTATTTGTTCCCGGCAGGAGGTCGAGGCGCCCCCCGGCGTCACTGTGCTGCCGCAGGGGCGGCTCGGCCTTTTTCCCTCGTTGAAAATGCTCTGGTTTGCCTGGCGTGCGGAACATGTGCGCAGGCGCGGCGGTTATGATCTTAGCGTCAGCCTGGGCAAAACCTGGAATCAGGATATTCTGCGGGTTGGGGGCGGTCCGCTGCCTGTGTACCAGCGCCTTTCCCTCATGGCCTGGCCGCCAGGGCCATCCCGTTTTCTCAAACGAGCGCAACGTTTTTGTTCCCTGTCCACCCAGTTGATTTTGGGCATTGAAAAACGTCAGTACGGCTGCCCGTGCCGTCTGGTTGCGGTATCCCATCTAGTTCGGGACTGGATCGTGGAAACCCACCCTGAACGCTCCCGTTCAGCCATTGATATTATTTACAACCGGCCCGACCTCTCCAGATTTTATCCACCCTCTCCTGAAGAGCGCCGCCGGGCCCGAGAGCAGCTGGGTATAGGCCCGGATGACAGGGCTGTTGGCGTGGCTACTACCAATTTCAGGCTTAAGGGCGTGGGGCCTTTGATCGAGAGCATGGCACAACTCCCGGAGCATGTGAAACTGTTTGTGGCCGGGGGCAGGGATGCCCGCTTTTATCGCAAACTGGCCGGGCGGCTTGGCGTAGCGGGCAGGGTGCACTTTCTCGGCAAGGTGACGGAAATGCCCGCTTTTTACCAGGCCCTGGATCTCTTTAGCCTACCCACGTACTACGATGCCTGCGCCAACGCCACCTTAGAGGCCTTGGCCAGCGGCCTGCGCGTGATCACTTCTGCTGTGAACGGGGCGGCCTATTTCCTGCCCCCTGAGAATGTCACCACGCAGCCTGCTGATCCTGGGGAACTGGCCCGAATGATCGCCGGACTTCTGGAACGGCCGTCGCCAGCGCCGTTTTCCTGGCCCGCGGCTGTGCCCTCCGGTTTGGAAGCCTTTATGGATTTGGTTGAAGAGGAGCTGGAGCACAAGAGGGCCGGGAAATAGGGAGTAAGTTCCTTTAAACCTGCTATATCTATATGGAGGGTACTGCCTCGAATCCTGCCGGAGGCATGCTGCCCGCCCGATGCCATCGCCCTCTATGGGGCGGCTCACCCACAGCACCGCCCGGAAGCTTGGGGAGAGGGAAGAAGCGTTCTCCTGCCCAGGGTTCGTGGGAGGGGAGCCGCCACCCTGTTTCCCTTTGCCCCCCGCCGGGGAACAATCCTCTCCTGAACTTTTCGGATACGCATGCACCTCGGGTATGTCTTCATGCTTCCGGGAGCATTCGTGTCAGTTCCCAGGCGGCCATACGGCGTACCGCGGGGCAGAAGAGCATACCCAAGTGGCCGGAGAGGGGCGTTAGCCGAAACTGCCAGCCGGGAGAGGTGGGGACTAGGCCCGATGGGGGCAAGACCATAGTATCAGCGGCACTGGCAAGGGCGACGCAGGGAATGGAACGAGGCTTCTCACGGCGTTCGAGTTCGGCAAAAAAGGGATCGCCGGGCATCAGGCGTCTGCCCAACCGTTCCGGAGCCAGCGCTCCCATTTTGCTCCCCCGGTGGGGCGTGCCCAAGGTCAGCACGCCGGAAATACGGTGTTCATGGCCTTCGTTGAGCCAGGCCCGGATGAGCAATCCCCCCAGACTGTGCCCGATCAGCAGGGGTTTTTCTCCGGGGTACAGGGCTTCCATCTCTTGGATAGCCTTTTCTACGTCAGCGGCTAAATCTTCAGGAGAAGCGGCAACGCTTCGGTAGCTGATGGCCTTGCTTCGCCTGAAGCCCGCCTTGGCAAGGGTACGGCGCATAAAATACCAGGCTGAGGCGTTGTGGTAGAGGCCGTGGATGAGCAAAACCGGCGGAGCGGTGTTTTCAACCTGTTCAGAGTTCTTGCTGTTTTTTCTAAAACGGGTCGAAGAGGCCGCTTGCAGCGTGTGGAACACAAACGCTAGAGGCGCCACCAGGGTTCCAAAGAGCGCAAGGAGAAAAATTGTGGTTCTGCCGCGGAGATCCGGTGGTAGGGTCGGGATATCTTCGCAAGGGTTGTTGAGGCTCTCATACCAATAAAACAGGGTGCTGCAGAATATCGTGCCCAGAAAGGAGGCAACAACACCAAAAAGAATCAGCAGAAGGAGCAGAAACAGCATGGAGCCTCCGGTAGGCCGCCCTCTCGGCGGCGGTTCGGCCGGGCGGTTTTCCCGGCAGTCAACACAGTGGCGGCATACAAGCCCTGAACCGGCTTCAGCCGACCCCTAAGCCCAATGGCGGAACGAGTTGTTTTCCGGCGAGCTCCAGGGTTTATAGAGCACAATATCGGTCTTGACCTGAAACGTGGAGGCACGTATCTTCCCACGATCCCGGCAACTTCGGGAGTCGCGCTTCTCCCGCATTGATCGTTTCCCGTCGGAGAACGCGGCGGGTACAGGTTCTTTGCCTGCACAGGCAGTATACATCAATTTTTTCTCAAGGCGAATACTCGATATGCATTTTTATATTTTTTCATATTTCAAATGGTTGGCGTCTTCTGCCATAGGTATTGGGCTTTTTGTGTTGGCGGCCGCGGCAAGTCTTCCGGGGCATGCTGCCGCCGCGAATGGCGGCATTCCGCCCGCTGTGGAAAAGGCTATCGGGGCTATCCTAGCATCGCGGGGTCCTGAAGCGCCTTTGCCCGATGCCTCGACCATGAAGGTCTTTTTGGATTATGTCATGTCCCCGGTCAATCCTGTGCAGCCTTCGGGCGAAGCCGTGTACCCGGCCAAACGGAGCAAAGAAGGGCACGGCATCTATTGGCGTGCGGTCATCAACGCCCCGTTGAAAAAGGTGTTGCGCTATCTTTACGATCCCAAGCTGCCTGGCGAGGTTGCCTACCCGGCTTCACTGCGTGTGCAACGATGGCTCCCCGGTAGCCCCTTTGCGAATCTCTCTCCCGGGCTGTGGGAACGGCTCGGCCAGAACAAGGAGCGTCCCTTTGCCGTGCGCGGCGTGGAGTTTGAGGAAATAACCCCGGATACGTTTAGCGGAGCGTATTACAGCTATACGATGGACCGCCTGTTCATCCTGACGGAAAATGAAGGCCGCCAGGCCCTGGTGACTGTATCCTGGCAAAAGGATCGTTCCGCTGTCGGTAAAAAAGCTGTACCTATTGGCCCCTATGAAAACTGGGATTTTGTCTATTCTGGAGCCCCCGGCACCCTGGCCTCCGGCATTGGCTGGGCGGATACCTATATGTACGCCTCCTGTGCCATCATCGTGTTTTATGAAGATTCCCCCGGCAGCAATGTAACCCGTTATGCGGTTTTTAAGTGGCTTGACGCCGGGTGGAGCGGCATGAATATGGTGAAGCGCAACCATATTGAAGATGGAGCCCGGCGTTCCTTTTCCGGTTTGAAGGCCTTTGTGGAATCGAACAAGCTTCCCCCGGCCGAGGAGATAGTTTCCTATGTCGCCGGCTTGCGGGCCATGGATGAGGAGGCCTTGCGCAAGAAATTTGCGCCCTATGCCGCCAAAGTTTCCGCGGCTGCTGCACAGAACGAGGTGCTGCGTAGTGCCGACTTCCAGAAGGTTATTGCCGACAATGGCTACGGAAACAGCCTTTCCAAAGAAGAGCTGATTTCCGCCTTGAGCGTTGCCTGGATTAAGGAAAAATTGGGTAGACCCCTGTTAGCCGGGCCGCTGTGAGCAAGGGCGTGATCGATCAGGAGCGTAATTGCGCGGAGGGCTTGAACTTGCCGGCGGATACACTGCCGGAAGCCCCGTTTTTCCCGGCTGGTCTCAACCTCGTGGAGGACAGGGCCTTTGCCGTTGCCTATGAGAGTATATCGCCGGAGCAACGGGGAGCGCTCAAAGTGGCCATCGCTCGGCTTGGGGCGGTTTATGGCTCCCCGGATAGGCTTGGGGAAGAACGGCGGTGCAGCCTACGCCAGGGGGTTGATATTCTTGAGCGGTCCCGTCCGGTGGATTGGGCCGCGCTGTTTTGGTCCGAAGAGTTTACCAGCCCCTCGCAGCTTTTGGCCGCGCTGCTTCCGGCCATCCTTGCGGGAGTTCCGGATATTCTGGCCTGCCGGGTGCGCGGAACGGCCAAAAGTTCGCCGTTTCCCCCGGCGCAGCTCGTCGCTCTTGAACTGGCCGGTCAGGAGTCGGTAGCCGAAGTCGGGCCGGAGATGCTCGGCGATGTGCTGCGACAGATCGCTCAGGGGAACACAAGTGGTCGCATTATCCTGTTGGGATCGGGGCTACGGGAGGTTGATCCGTTGGTCGCTCTTCCCGGAGAGGCCGAAGGGCGGATTGCGGTATGGCGGCGTTGCGCACAACAGCGCATCGGCCTAAGCGCCGGGGTTGTGGGGGCGCAGGCCGTTTCGCCCTCAGCAGACCTGCTGGCTTTTGCCCATAGCGGGGCCTTCTTTCACGAGCAGTGCTCCCCGGATATGATGCCGGATGCGACGCTGCATGCTATATTCTGCGGGGCGGAAGAGGCCGGGGCATGGCTCGGGAGCGCACCGTTGGTATTGACGCCGGGCCAGGAAAGCTGCTGGCTTTGGCCGGACTTGGAGCCCGGCTTTTTCCGGGAACGGCGTATTTCCCTTATTGGTCCAGCCTGATCAGCCTGTTGTTGGCTGTTTTTTGCTGAACCACCTCCGGTTTTTGGCATGCAGCACTGTTTTGGAAGGCATATCTGTTTGAGAGGGAACCTGGCATTACCCTCGAGGCTCTTGCTGAAGAGCCTTGTTTAAAGCCCCTTCTTGATAATTGGAATCATGCGGAGGCTCTATGCCACGACGGAACATCGGAATCATCGCCCATATTGATGCCGGCAAGACCACGCTTTCCGAGAGGATGCTTTTTTATACGGAGAGCATTCACCGCATGGGCGAAGTGCACGAAGGCGCGGCGACCATGGATTTTCTGCCCGAGGAGCAGGACCGGGGCATTACCATTGCCTCGGCCTGCACTACCTGCACCTGGGGGGATACGACCATCAACCTGATTGATACGCCGGGCCATGTGGATTTCACCATGGAGGTAGAACGAGCCTTGCGTGTGCTGGATGGGGCTGTCGGCGTTTTTTGTGCCGTGGCCGGGGTAGAGCCGCAGTCGGAAACAGTCTGGCGGCAATCCGAGAAATTTGCCGTGCCCAAATTGGTCTTTATCAACAAAATGGATCGTCCCGGAGCCTCGTTTGCCTCAGTGTTGGCCGCCCTGGCGGATCGGTTGCACGTCCGGCCGGTGCCCGTAGTTATTCCTTTGGGCGCCGAAGAGAACTTTGCCGGCGTGTTGGATCTTCTGAGTCGCGAGAAGTTGTTTTTTGATCAAGCCGACCAGGGCCGCACGGTAACGCGTTCCCCCTTTGGCCCGGAGGAAGAGGCGCTGGCCGCTCCTTGGCTGGATACCCTGCTTGAAGCCGCTGCGGATGAAGATGATCTGATTATGGAGGCCGTTCTTTCCGGTGAGAGCGTGCCGCCGGAAGCCCTGCGCGCCACCGTGCGCAAGGCGACTCTGGCCCGGCGCATTGTGCCTGTTTTTGCGGGCTCGGCTTTGCGCAACATCGGCGTGCAACCGTTGCTGGATGGCATACGCGATTTTTTACCCGCTCCCGAGGATGTTGCGGCTCCATTGGCTATACTTCCCGCCAAAGGCAACCCCGTCGGGCAGGAGCAGGAAACGATTGCTGTCCCCTGTACTCCTGAAGCTCCGTTGTGTGCCCTGGTCTTCAAGGTAATTATGGAAGGCGGCCGGAGTCTTTCTCTCTTACGGCTTTACGCCGGAACGCTTCGAGAGGGTATGGCCCTGGTCAACGTCTCCCGAGGCAAGCTGGAAAAATGCGGTCGGGTCTTTCGGCTGCTGGCCCACCAGCGGGAGCATATTGCCTCCGCATCGGCTGGAGATATTGTGGCCGTACAGGGATTGCGCTCGGCTAGGACCGGGGATAGCATAACTAGCCCGGAGTATCCCCTGTTGTTGGAAAATATCGACGCCTACACCCCGGTTATATCCTTGGCTCTGGAGGTCAAAAATACTGAGGAGGGCAAAAAACTTGATGACGCGTTGGAGCGGGCTCTCCTGGAAGATCCTACCCTGCGCCTGGAACTGGATGATGTTTCGGGGCAGCGTTTGCTTTCGGGCATGGGGGAGCTGCATCTGGAAGTGCTTCTGGATCGTTTGCGCCGGGAATACGGCGTCTCTCCCCGGGTAGGCAATCCCCGGGTGGTCCACCGAGAAAGCATCCGGGGAGAAGCGGAGGAAACAGGAGAATTTGATCGAGAGTTGGGCGATCAGCGGCATTACGGCTTTGTCTCTGTGCAGGTTGCCCCTAGGGAGCGGGGTGAAGGGAATCGGATCTCCTTTGCCGATCTCGGCGAAGGCTGGCAACCGTTATTGATGGAGGCGGTTCGGCAGGGGCTGGATGATGCCTTGAATTGTGGCCCCTTGGGCTATGCTGTTGAGGATGTGGCAGTGACACTGCTCCGTTTGGAGCGCAAGGAGGGCCTTGCCACAGCTCCCGGCTTCCGTATGGCGGCAGCCATGGCCTTGAAGCAGGCCTTACAGGCAGCAGGAGGCATTCTTCTGGAACCCGTTATGGATGTGGATATCAGCGTGCCTGAACCCCAGGTGGGAGCCGTTGTTTCTCTGCTGGGCAGCCGTGGCGGCAAAGTTGAGGAGATCCGGGATGAAGGCGGGCAGACGTTGATCCGGGCCGGGGCGCCTATGCGGGGGCTTTTTGGCTTCGCCACGGCCTTGCGTTCGGCTACCCAAGGCAGGGCAGGCTTTCAATTACGTTTTGCCCGATTCGATAGAAGCTAGGGTAGCGCGAAAAAAATTTTATCCGGGAAAGGCGGATTTTCTCCCTGGCACGGAAGAGGGTAAACAGCGGATAAAGGCGATTGGGCATACATTGAGCGTGGTTGTTTCTCGGCTAATGCTGCCCCAGGGAATAGGTAGCTTTCAGGAGAATGGTATTGGCCCTATTCTCTGTACCGTTGTTCTGGATGCCCCCGGTGGCCGGGCCTTGCCCTGGCCGTACCAGCGAGAGAAGGCGAAATACCATGGAAGTTTATTGCGAGGATGCCGCGCAAGGCACATCCGGATCTGCTGGAGGAAGCCGGGGAGAGGCGAGGCCTCCTGCCAAGAGAAGCTTGGGGCAGAACTATCTGCGCGATCCGGAGGTTACTCGGCGTATTGTCGCCGCCTTGAAGGCGGAACCCGGCGATAGCCTGATCGAGATCGGCCCCGGCCCTGGAGCTCTGACGGGTCATCTCCTTGCCGGCGCACCGGAGCGCCTTGTTCTGGTCGAAAAAGACCATGCTTGGGCTTTTGCCCGGAGAGAAACCCTGCGGGAATTCCCAGGGGTATCCGGCGGCGTGATCTTGGCGGACGCCCTGGAACTGGCCTGGGAAAGGGTGCGCGGTCCCTGGAAAATTATCGGCAATCTGCCGTACAATGTGGCCTCGCCGTTGATGTGGGAAATTTTCAGCCGGGCGGGATTTTCCAGGGCTGTATTTATGATCCAGAAAGAAGTGGGTGAGAGGATTGCGGCTTCTCCCGGCAGCCGCGCTTATGGGGCATTGAGTGTTTGGTTGCAGAGTTTTGCCCGGCCGCAACTGGAATGTATCGTACCGCCCCAGGCGTTCTACCCTCGCCCCAAGGTCTATTCGGCCGTGCTTTCCTTTACGCCGCTTTCGAGAGAGGGAACCGGAAGCCTGCCGCCGCCACCGGCCCTAAAGCCCGTTCTGGCCGACTTGATTAGACGTTGCTTTCAACAGCGGCGGAAGCAACTCGGCACTATTTTACGGGAGGCGCGCGGGGAAGCCGGATTGTGGGAAAAAAGCGGCATTGATCCGGTTTTGCGGCCAGAAAATTTGAGCCCCGGAGATTTTCTCAGGCTGGCTCTTGTGTTTTCACAAAGGATTTCCTTATAAGGCCGTTGATCGGGGCGCTCCTCCCTGCTTTGCCTTTTCTGGAAAGGCGCTCTGGCGGGATTCTGGGGGAGAGTAGCACTCCCCCCGGTTGTGGAAGGCGCTCGGGGCAGCCTACCCCGATAGCGCGAAAAATACTTGCTTTTTATTTGTGATAGAGTAGAGTAACACGTTTTCTCTTGCCGGGTGCTCAGTGCTCCGCAAGATGATCCGGTTTCAGTACGGAAATATGACGCAGGGGAGGTGAGGCAATTGCCCGGAGTGTATCTCAACGATGATGAGTACAGCTTTGATATAGCGCTCAGGCGTTTCAAGAAGCAGGTTGAAAAGGCCGGCATTCTTTCGGAAATGAAAAAACGTCAGCATTATGAGAAGCCCAGCGTCATGCGGAAAAAGAAAAAAGCTGCGGCGCGCAAGCGTTTGCTGAAAAAGATCAGAAAAATGAATATGGCCTGATCCTTCAGGAGCGTGTACGCGTCCCGCGCTCGCCTTGCCCCGCGCACGACCTGCCCGGTTTCGTGTTCTCTGTGGCAGCGCGAGGGCGGGACGCGTTATTTTGTCGATTCCTGGCGGTTGGATGCAGGGTGTCCCGCGCTTTATGCTATTCCTATCGGGAATACGCTCCGAGTCTTTTCTTTCCCAGGCCTGGGGAGGGTGCCATGGGTCTTCTGAAAAAAATTGAATCCGATTATGTGACGGCCTATAAGGCCAAGGACTCTGTCCGCCTGACGGTGCTGCGGCTTTTGAAGACGGCTGTCAAAAACCTTCAGGTTGAACGCTCTCGAGCCGAACTGAGTGAAGGCGATATTTTGGATGTGGTGGCCAAGCAGTGCAAACAACGCCAGGATTCCATCGAGCAGTTTCGCTCCGCGGGGCGCGATGATCTGGCTGATAAGGAAGCCGCTGAACTGGCCGTTCTGGAATCGTATCTTCCCGAACGGATCACAGGCGATGCCTTGGGCGCTCTGGTGCGGGAAATCATTGCCTCGGTCGGCGCTTCGGGTCCCAGGGATATGGGAAAGGTCATGCAGGCTTTGACAGCCGGACATAAGGGCTCCTACGACGGTCGTGAGGCTAGCGAACTGGTCCGGATAAGATTGCAAGAGCTGGCCGCCGCCCAGTCCGCCGAAGCCTGATCGTCCTCCCGAACTCCCGCGGGGCAGGGCTTTTCCGGATTATGTGTCGGGCCAGAAGGCGTGGTAGCCCCAGAAGGTGTGGTAGCCTTGGTTGCGTAAATCCCATACGATTTTTGCAGCCGGGGATTTTGTTGTTTAAGGGATCCCGCAGGGAGACGCAGGGGAGAGAGGGGTACTTCCGGCATAGAACGTTTCCAAGGGACATTTGTTCCTCGCAGGGAGGGGGCATCACAGCGGGGGGAATGACTGCCTCGGGCCATCCAGAGGGTGTTTCTTAAGATATTTTTGTTGCCAAGCTCCCTTTGCGCCTCGAGCGGCATCAGCCGGAAAAACCCCCTCTATGTCGAATACGCTCTTGTCCGCTTTTAGGGGCATTCTTGACCGAGGAGCCCCTTTGATGTTTTGCGGATGGAGCGCATAGGAAAACAGCTCCCATCCTTCGCTCCTATGGAAGCACTCATGGCATTCCCGGCTCTTTTTTCCTATATCCCCTTTGGGCCCGGGGCGCGCCTTGACCGCCGAGGGATGAAGGAGGCCGTGATATAGGGCATTGCCTTCACGGTGTGATGGAGCAACGGACCTTTGGGGGCCCGGGAAAGAAACGAAGGCTCAGTTGCCGGACAGTGCACGGCGGCCGCGCCGGGAGGCCTCAACTGGAACCTGAGGGCGGCGATGGATGGCCTGGCGAATTGCCTTTTGGATGGAAGCTCCGGAGGCAGGATTATGAGGCAACATGCTCCTTTGGGGTGGAGAAGAACATGGAGCGCAGGGAAAAGCCGGGCGATCAGGCCCGGATGTATGCGGAGGGAACACCTCCGACCGATGTAGATCGGGGGCCGGCACAGCGCGCTGAGCGTGCCATGTACCTGCTGGAGTTACCCAAGGTACTGGCCAAACTGGCGGAACTGACGGTTTCCGAAGGGGGGCGTGACCTTGCCTTGACCTTGCGACCGGCCGGGAGCCTGGAGGCCATTCGCGAACGTTGCGCCTGGTTTGCTCAAGGGAGGGTCTGGCTAGCACAGACCGAGTTTACACTGTCTTCGTTCCCTTCATTGGCGGGTGTCCTGCGCTTTTTGGAAGCTCCGGGCTCGCTGCTTGACCTGGACGCCCTGTGGGGCCTTAAGCAGGGTCTTGCTCCGGCTATGGAGGCTCTTACTCTGCTGCGTCGGGACGATGCGCCGGAAAAGGCCGCTCGGGAGTGGCCGTTACTGCTGGCCCGTGCTACTTCCTTTCTGCCTCCGGTCCAGAGTATGGCCGCTCTGAAGCGCTGCGTTTCCGACGACGGTCTCTTGCGGGACGAAGCCTCCCCGGAGCTGGCTTTGGCCCGGGGGGAAATCCGCCGTCTTCACCAGGGCTGCACCCGCAGGGTTAAGGATTTCGTGCGCAAGGAAGGCCTGGAGCACTATCTCCAGGATGAGTATATGACCCTGGCCTCGGATCGTTATGTACTGCCCTTGAAGACCAATTTCAAAGGCAGGCTCCAGGGGATCATCCACGACTACTCCCAGACCGGCGAAACGTGTTACTTTGAACCAATGTTCCTGGTGGAGATCAACAACCGCCTTCAGGAATTGAAGCGCGAAGAGCGCGAAGCCGAAGTGAGTGTGCTGCGCTACCTCAGTGACCTCTTGCGCGGTGAACTCCCCGGATTGTGCGGTGCCGTTGCGTTGCTGGCCGAACTGGATCTACTTCAGGCCGTTTCCGGTTTGGCCGTTCGCTATGACGGACATTTCGCGGAATTTGGTGAAGACCGCAGCCTTTCGGTTTTGCAGGCGCGGCATCCCCTGCTGGCCTTGGCGCATGCGGAAGCCCCTAAAAGCGCCCCTTCTCCAGTGCCGGTGGATCTTGTGTTAAAGTCAGGGCAGCGTGGTCTTATTGTCAGCGGCGGCAATGCAGGGGGCAAAACGGTCAGCCTGAAGACCTTAGGGCTCTGCGCCCTTATGGGCATGTGCGGCCTGCCCGTGCCTGCGGCTCCCGGCGCCTCCTTCCCGCTTTGGCGGCATATCCATGTATTTATTGGCGATGAGCAGAGCCTGGAGGACCATGTTTCCACCTTCACGGCTCAGGTGCGGCATCTTTCCGCAATCTGGCCCGGTATCGACGGGGCCAGCCTGGTTATCCTCGATGAATTCGGCGCGGGTACAGATCCTTCCCAAGGAGCGGCGTTGGCCCAGGCTGTGGTGGACGGGCTCCTTGAACGCGGCGCGTTTATCGTGGCCGCCACACACTTTCCGGCACTTAAGGTCTATGCCCTTTCCCGGCCGGAGGTGCGCGCGGCCTCGGTGCTGTTTGACCCGGCCTCTAAAAAACCCTTGTTCCGGCTGGCCTATGACCAGGTAGGAGCCAGTCAGGCCCTGGATGCCGCCCGTGAGCACGGTTTACCTGAGGAAGTCCTGCGGCGTGCTGAGCAGTACCTGTTGTTGGATGGGGCAGATGCCTCGGCGCTGGTAGAGCGGCTGAACAGCCTTGCCGTTGAGCGCGAAAAGGAGCTTGCGGCGCTGGATGAAGAACGGCGCAGTCTGGAAAATGCGCGCCGCGGCCTGGCGGAGAAATTCGCCAGGGAGCGGGAGGCTCTCTTCGAGCGTATCCAGGCGGAAGCCCAAACGATTCTCAAAGAATGGAAGTCCTCCCGCCTCAGCCATCGCCAGGCTATGAAGGAATTGGCTAAAACGCGCAAGGTCCTGCGCAGCAGCTTGGGAGCCCGGGAGGAGGGGCCGGGCGGCACTGCCGGAACCGCCGGAGAACGCCCGGATATCGCCTCTCTTCAGCCGGGCATGGAGCTTTATTACGGGCCATGGGAAAAATCTGGCCTGGTGGTGGATGTGGACCGCAAGAGGGACCGAGTCCGGATGGATATGTCCGGAATCACCTTATGGGTAGAGCTGGAAGATTTGACTTTACCTCCGGCCGGCAAGGATCGAGCCGCCAGTGCCGGAGGAGGGACCTCCGCAACGGCAGAGCGGAAAAAGGCGGTGGCTCCCGCGGCCGGCGGCGTGCGGGTGAACACCGTCTCCAGAGCGGGGTTGCGCCTTGACTTACGCGGTATGCGTGCTGATGTTGCTCTAGCGGATCTTGAAAAATTTCTCGATGCGGCCTTGTTGGGAGGCCGGAACGAACTGACGGTTATCCATGGCAGGGGCACAGGCGCTTTACGTCGAGAAGTGCATGCCTTTCTGGCGCGATTTCCGCATGTCGCTTCTTATGCATTGGCTCCGGAAGATCAGGGCGGCGATGGCGTCACCCTGGTGGAACTTACGTAACGCGCCATGAAAAGAGCCCTATCAGGCAAAGAGGCCACCAGGGCCATCAAGGAACGTTTGAATCTTGCGGACGTGGCCCGGCGCTATATCACCCTGACCAGAGCGGGCGGCCGCTGGGTGGCTCCTTGTCCTTTTCACCAGGAAACCAAGCCTTCGTTCTCGATCAACGAGGAGGAAGGGTTTTTTTACTGTTTTGGCTGCCAGGCCTCGGGAGATCTCTTTGATTTTTATGCCCGGATCAATGGCTTGGAATTCCGTGAGGCCCTGGAACAGTTGGCGGAAGAGGCGGGCATACCGCTGGACGCCGGAAAACAGGATGGCAGCGGCGCTTCCAAGGATTCGGGCTCTGCAAAGCTCCGGCAGGATGCTCGGAAAATGCACGAACTGGCCGCAGCCTACTACGGCCGGACTCTGGCCGGTCCTGAGGGGGAGGCATGCCGGGCCTACCTGGAAAAACGGCAGATCAGCCCGGAAATCGTCGAGACCTTTGGCCTGGGCTGGAGCCCTCGGGAATGGCGCGGCCTGGCCGATACGCTACGCCGTTCGGGATTTGAGCCCCGGCGCGGGGTAGAGGCCGGGCTGCTCACTGCTTCGGAGAGAGGCGCTCCCTATGATCGCTTTCGGGGCAGGTTGATGTTTCCTATTAAGAGTCTTTCCGGCCAGGTTATCGCGTTTGGCGGACGTATCATTGCCGATGAGGATGCGGCCAAATATATCAACAGCGCGGATTCGCCGCTGTATAAAAAAGGTGATCACCTCTATGGCCTGTTCCAGGCCCGGAGGTCCATTGCAGCGGCCTCTTCGGTTATGTTGACCGAAGGGTACATGGATGTGCTGACCCTGCATCAGTTTGGGTTTAGCAATGCTTGCGGAGTCCTGGGTACTGCCCTGACCGCCGAGCAGGTCCGGCGTTTAGCCGGTTTCTGTTCGGATTTTGAACTCCTTTTTGACGGTGACGATCCGGGCCGTAAGGCGGCGCTTCGCGCCTGCGAGATGATTATCACCAAAGGGCTGCGCTGCAAGGTGGTGCTGTTCCCTCAGGGAGAAGATATTGATAGTTTGCTGCACGGCAGTGGACCGCAGGCCTTTGAAAGCCTGCGTCATGAGGCTCCTGAGGGGCTGGATTTTTGCATCCGGTATTTGGCGGGCAAGGCTCCGCGGGATGCCCTTGAGTGGGTCAAGAATTTTCTGAAACAGCTTCACGCCGCCCAGCCTGAGTTGTTGACCGGCTACGCCTCCCGCCTGGCCCGCGGGTTGGGCATGGATGAGGCTGAACTTGTGCGGGGTCTGCGCGGTTCTTCCGGCGGAACGGCCGAGAGCCGGGGCGCAGCCGGGATTCCCTGGGAGAGCGCGCCTGTTGGGGCTGTACACCAGGGCAACTCGCCGGAGTATGGGGCCGGGACGCCGCGGGAGCGGAGCCGTCGTGGGGATTTTACCGGCCGCCGGGCTGCCGAACGCTTTGGCCAATCCGGCCGCGCGGGCTTCGGCCGTGGCTCTCTCTCGTTTACCGGGCCCAGGCCCGAGGTGCCCTCCGTAGAGGTACACCTCTTGAATTTTCTTGTGCGCTATCCGCATCACCTGCCGCTCTTGCGCGATCAAGGCGCGGAGCTTGTGTTACTGGATCCCTGGAACCGGGGGCTCTGGGCCAAGGTAGCAGCTGCCGCTCCTGAATTTGATGTGGATGAAGTTTTCTCGTCTTTGGACGATAAGGAACGTGAATTTTGGATTCAGCAGCGTATGCTCCACGCCGGGCTACCAAAGGAAAACGAAGATTTGGAGCTGGCGGACGTGTGTGAGCGCATTCAGAAAGTCTGCCACGACCGGCAGGGAAAGAGCTGTATTTCCGCCTTGCGCAGGACAAGCTCCGGGGCTACGTATGACGCTGATTTAATGAGGGCACTCTTGGAAACTATGCGGAGGAAGCATGGGTAATATTAAAGACATTCAACAGATTAAAGTGCTTATCGCCAAGGGGAAGACGGCGGGCTTTCTTACCTTTGACGAGGTGAATAAGGCCCTGCCCTCCGAGGTAAGCAGCCCCGAGCAGATTGAGGAAATCATCGGGATCTTTGATCAGCTGGATATTGCCATAGTGGATTCGGAAAAAGACGGTAAAAAGATCAGCGTCTCCGCAGGAGAACCTGAGGAAGATGTCATTGCCGAGCCGAGTTTGGATCTTGTGGAAGAAGAGGAAAACGCGGATTATTCTTCCCGCAGCACCGATCCGGTGCGCATGTATTTGCGCGAAATGGGCGCTGTGCCGCTTTTGGATCGGGAAGGCGAAGTGCTGATCGCCAAAAAGATTGAACTCGGTGAGCAGGATGTGCTTTATGCCCTGGTAGAAGTGCCTGTGGCTGTTGAAGAACTGATCAGCGTGGGCGAGGATCTTAAGCAAAACCGCATCAAACTGAAGGATGTCGTCAAGACCATTGAAGAGGATGACCCCAGTGAAGACGAGATGAACCAGCGTCAGAGGGTTATTCTGCTGCTGGATGAAATAAAGGCGACTTACAAAAAAAAGAAAAAGCTGTACGCCAGGCTCAACGAGTGCGTCGGCTGTGATAAATCTGTGGCTGCGTTGCAGAGAAGTATTGTCAGCTACAAAGATGACGTGGTTACTCGGCTTCGGGATATCAAGCTGGAAAAGACGCTTATTGACCGCATTATTGAAACTGTAGAAGACTACGTGCGGCAAATGCACAACTGCCAGAGAGATCTTTCGGCCTATATCCTTTCCACCGGCAAGACCCAGGTGGAAATCATGGAGATTTTCCGCCGTCTGGAAGAGCGGGAGGAAAGCCCTACTGTTTTGGCGGAATCACTTCATTTTAGCGTGGATGAGTTGTTTTCCTTTAAGGAAATGATCATGGGCAAGGTAGAAATTCTGGCCAGACTCCAGGAAAAATGTTGCCACAACGCCTATGATCTTGAAGAAGTGCTCTGGCGCATCAAGCGCGGCAATAATGCAGCCATGCGGGCCAAGCAGGAACTGATCCGTTCCAACCTGCGTTTGGTGGTCTCCATTGCTAAAAAATACACTAATCGCGGTTTGCAGTTTTTGGATTTGATTCAGGAGGGCAATATCGGCCTGATGAAGGCGGTGGATAAGTTTGAGTACCAGCGGGGATATAAATTTTCCACCTATGCCACCTGGTGGATTCGTCAGGCCATTACCCGCGCTATTGCGGATCAGGCCCGGACTATTCGTATCCCGGTGCACATGATTGAAACCATCAACAAATTGATCCGCATCTCCCGCTACCTGGTGCAGGAATTCGGCCGTGATCCCACGCCTGAAGAAATTGCCGAGCGCATGGATTATCCGCTGGATAAGGTTAAGAAGGTGTTGAAAATTGCCAAGGAGCCCATTTCTCTGGAAACCCCCATCGGCGATGAGGAAGATTCCAGCCTTGGCGACTTCATTGAGGATAAGCGGGCTGTAGCCCCGGCCGAGGAAGTGGTCAACACCAAGCTTTCCGAGCAGATCACCAATGTCTTGGCCGACCTTACACCTCGCGAGGAACAGGTGCTGCGCAAACGTTTCGGCATTGGCGAGAAGAGCGACCATACCCTGGAAGAGGTCGGCAAACTATTCAATGTTACCCGCGAACGTATTCGGCAGATAGAAGCCAAGGCTCTGCGCAAGCTTCGCCACCCGGTCCGCAGCCAGACATTGCGTTCTTACTATGAGAGCTGAGACCTGTATTGGTTGTTCGAGAGGGTGCCGTACCGCTGCGGATGCTCCTTTAAGGAAATGAAAAATACCAGGCTGGGAACCCTCCCTGCCTGGTATTTTTTTTTAGCCTTGGCCTCTTTGCAGGCCCACGCTGGAGCAATGCGCGGCACGTTTCGGATGCCGGCGGCCTGCAAAAGTACAGTGTGTCGGGTATAACAAAAGATACCAATTGCCGCCTTTTCATTATTATGTTTATTTGGTATGTACATAACCGTTCAGGATTCTTTCACACTTTTGAGGAATGAATTCATATGAAGTCTTCGCCGCCGTGCCTCCATGATTGTGTCTGGTCTACTAAGGATTGTCTTCACAATATGCTGGATAACGCGGGTGTTCCTCGAGATGCCAAATGGCGCAGCCTGATTGTTTATCTGCGCGGCATCGCCGATCTCCCCCATCTGACCGACCATCAGAAAACACATGCCCAGCGGCTTTTTACCCAGGCCCTGGCCCAAAAGGATTTTTCCGAAGCCCGGTTTGCCCAGATTCTGGAGGAATACCACGCCAGTATAACTGAAAGCTACCGGAAGACTATTGATGAGTTGGTTCGGGAAGCCTCGGCCGTAGTCAAGGGGTTTCAGGATATGCTTACCTCTCGGTACGGCGACCTGGAACAGCTTGAGGAAACTACAGTCCAGACCGTGGGGGAGATTCAGGATGGCCCGGCAGTGGCGCACCAGCTCCGCCAGGCCTTTGGCAAACTGAAAAATGCCATGGAAAGTGACTTGCGCTCCCTTGAGGATATGGCCCATCGAGATGGTTTGACTGGGCTGTTCAACAGGCGTTCTTTTGATCGTTTTATGAGCGAGTCTGTTATTCGCTGGCAGGAGGAGCAGCAGCCGCTGACCCTGGCGTTATTCGATATTGATCACTTCAAGGTGTTCAATGATAAGTATGGCCACCGTGTTGGCGATCAGGTGCTTACGGTGGTGGCCGGTCATATCCAGCATGCCCTGCAAGTGGTTGATCAAAGAGAAAATCGGGTTATAGGGGCCAGATACGGGGGAGAGGAATTTGCGGTGGTCATATCTGGCCCTGCTGCCGTGCGCTGCACTAAGCTTGTGGAAGGTATCCGGGAGTCCATTCACAGCTATAGTTTCCTTGTCAGGGATACCAACGGAAATATAATGGAACGCGGCTTACGGGTTTCTGTCAGTTGCGGCATTGCTTCCATGTGGCCCGGCTGGCCGGGATCGCATGCCGAAAACCTGATTGAAAGCGCTGATAAGGCCCTGTATTTTGCTAAAGGAGATGGGCGGGACCGTTCGGCAATTTTTGATCCCACAGGCGACCAACCCTATAGAACGATTTCTGAAGGCAAGTAATCCCTGGTGGAAGTCGGGTTGCATTCGTTCTTCCAATCCCTAGGGGGGGAAGAGGACGATATCAGGTGTCAGAATTATACTGGAAGGGGCGCGCTGAGAAACGTTGCGAATATGCCGTGCATCGGCAACTGTAAACAACACAAAAAATTGCCATATTCAAGGAGAGGAACAGCCCGTGGGCCGTTTTTACCTTGAATATGGCAATAGTTCTCTTTTCCTTTAAAAATTTCTGTATAGTTTGGGACACTGCTAAGGAGCGATCACCTGTTCATAACGTTCATGAATTCAGCATTGCTCGTGGTGCCGCGCATTTTATCCAGAAGAAATTCCATGCTGTCGATGGAGCTCATGGGGGCAAGAATCTTGCGCAGTATCCAAACTCTGTTGAGCACGTCTTCGGAGAGCAGCAATTCTTCCTTACGGGTGCCTGTTCTGTTGATATCAATAGCCGGGAAGACGCGCTTTTCGGCTAGGTGGCGATCCAGGTAAATCTCCATGTTGCCGGTGCCCTTGAATTCTTCAAAAATGACCTCATCCATGCGCGATCCGGTATCGATCAGGGCTGTGGCAATAATAGTCAGGCTGCCGCCTTCTTCAATGTTTCTGGCAGCGCCGAAAAAGCGTTTGGGCCGCTGCAGGGCGTTGGCGTCCAAGCCGCCGGAAAGTACCCGGCCGGAAGAGG
Organism: uncultured Desulfovibrionaceae bacterium; assembly: GCA_949741925.1. Taxonomy (GTDB): domain Bacteria; phylum Desulfobacterota; class Desulfovibrionia; order Desulfovibrionales; family Desulfovibrionaceae; genus JAJDHY01. The sequence goes on from CATJOY010000035.1 coordinate 45,168, forward strand.
GGGTGACTGCGTTGTAAGCGCGGCCGAGACGGGTGATGGAATCCAAAAGGATAACGACATCGCGTTTCCGCTCAACGAGCCTCTTGGCCTTTTCCAGTACCATTTCGCATACCTGCACATGGCGGGTGGGCGGTTCATCGAAGGTGGAGGAAACTACTTCGGCATTGCGCACCGTGCGTTCCATATCTGTGACCTCCTCAGGGCGCTCGTCAATGAGCAGCACGATGAGGTACACATCAGGATTATTGGCATTGATAGAATTGGCCATCGTTTGGAGCAGGATAGTTTTGCCGGTACGGGGAGGAGCAACAATGAGGCCGCGCTGGCCGCAGCCTATGGGGGCCATGAGATCGATGACCCGGCTGGACATATTTTTCTCGCCGTTTTCCATGACCAAACGTCGGTCGGGATACACTGGGGTCAGGTTATCGAAAAGAACAAGATTTTTGGCGTGTTCAGGCGGTTCAAAACCAATTTCATTGACCTTGAGCAGGGCGAAATAACGTTCTCCTTCTTTGGGAGGACGAATTTGCCCCGCAACAACGTCGCCCTTGCGGAGAGAAAAGCGGCGAATTTGGGAAGGAGAAACATAAATATCATCGGGGCCCGGGGTATAGCTGCACAAAGGGGAACGGAGGAAGCCGAAACCATCGGGCAAAATTTCTAAAACGCCATCACCGAAAATTGCCCCATTCTGCAGAGAGCAATTCTGCAAGAGCGCAAAAATCAATTCCTGCTTGCGCATCCCGCTGGCGTTTTCAACATTATACTGCTCCGCAAGCTCCATGAGCTCCGTCATGCTCTTGGTTTTGAGTTCGGAGAGGCTCATTCCGGCTTCGTTTTCCGGTTCCATTTCCACTGCAGGTGCTTTCTTTTTCCGCATAAAGGTGTTCAAGGTAAAAGGTTACAATACATTACCGGGCTTTTGCCGCCATAGAGAAAGTTTTTATGCCCCTGGAACGATTCGTTTCCTAGGCCGAGCATTTTGCACCGTTAGAAAGAATTTCAAAGGGAGAATGCTCGTAAACAGGCCCCGGCATAGTATCTGCCGGAAAATATCTGATAAAGTATGGTCACGAGATTATGAAAACAGTATCTGGCGGACACTGCACCATCGGCTCTCTATAGCTCCGTCAGGAAAGATTGTCTGGCCGGGCATGATTGAAGAAATCAGGCGACAGTGCGCACTCTCATTAAGGCTGGATTGTATGGATAAACAACGGCCAAAGCAAAAGGTTCGTACCCTACCTTGCATGATATGGCAAGAGGCATCAGGAGTTTTTTTCGTCTTTTTCCTCTTTCTGCAATACATCGGCGAACATACTTTCAATTTCCGCCTTGATATCTTCGGCACTCCTTTCCAGCGAACAGGCCAACTCCACACTGACCAGCGCCATAGATTGCTCGAGGAGCCGCCTCTCCCCGAAGGAAAGCTCTTTTTCCCCGCTGATGAGCAACAGTTCCTTAGCAACGTGGCTTACATCTTCAAGCTTGCCGCTTTTTAAACGATCGGAGTATTCACGGAAACGGCGGTTCCAGTTTTGCCCGATGTGCCCGGTAAAGCTACTGCGATCTTTGAAAGACTCCAGAACCTCCAGAGCCTCATTTCTATTGTGCAGAGGACGCAAGCCAACCTTGGCGGCCGTGGCCACAGGCACCATCAACGTGACGTTGTTGCCAAGGATGCGCACAATATAAAAATCCACGCCCTGGCCGCCGATATCCCGACGCTCGATACTCTCTATTCTGCCCACGCCCTGGGCAGGATAGACAACGAGTTGTTCGGGATTGAACACAGAAGACTCCTTGGGTCGTAAGCGAATGAAATAAGATGCCTTAGGGCTTGTACAGGCCCGCGCGGCCTCGCGAAGGCCGGGAGATAAAAGACAATATAGATCCAGGATGTTCAAATATAGCAAAATTATCAGATTTAGTCCAGGCCGTGAAAAAAAAAGTATGGGGATAGTTTGACGGACGAAGCGCCTTGCGAAACGGTGCCGAGGTCAGTTGACACCGCGAGTAAAATACAAGGTCTTTTCAACAGGTAAAGAGCAACGGAGAGCGAGGAAACGCCGGAGGGGAGCACAAGTGAAAGCAATGGTTGCCTTATGCGGTAACCAGGGGGGAAAGGGCAGTGCGGGGAGAGATAGGAGAAGATACGCCCTTTGGGCTTGTACCTGCCAGGCGCCCTGGTTATGGAAGGGGAAGTGTCGGTCTTTTTTTTGTCCGGCAGTGCCGGATGCCTGAGCTAGGAAGGGGAGGGAGATAAACAAAGGATGGCTTTTCCGGTCGCCTGAATGCGAGCGGAAAGTCTTCTCACCCATTATGCTGAGGAAACGCTGTTCGCGGAGCAGGCGTCAAAGGCGTTGGCGAGGCGCCCGGCCTCCTTAGGTGCCCCGGCTGCAAAGGTGTAAAAAGCCTGCATGCCCGTCTCGAGTATTTGAGGGAGGAGGCTGGTTTCCCCAGAGTTGAAGCGGCCAAGGACGTACGATACTGTATCGCCCCCTGTAGGTTTGCCGATTCCCAGGCGCAGCCGGTAAAAAGCGGGAGACCCGGCCAATGTGGCAATGGATTCGATTCCCTTGTGCCCGGCGCTTCCTCCTCCTGACTTAATCCGCATGCGCCCGAAGGGCAGATCGAGTTCATCGTGGGCCACGAACAGCATGTCCAGAGGGATACGATAATAACGCAACAACGGCAGCACGGCTTCACCACTGCAATTCATAAAAGTTTGTGGTTTGACTACGATCCAGTCTTCTCCCCGTGGGATCGAGCATATCCAGGCTTCATAGCGTCCTTTGGCGCTCAGCGAGCGCACTGCATTTCTCGAGCGGCACGCTTCCAGAACGGCGTCAGCCAAGAGAAAGCCGAAGTTGTGGCGGGTATGGGCATATTCCGAGCCGGGATTTCCAAGACCGGCAAAAAGTCCGTGTATGGGCATATGGCCTCTCATAGGCTGGGCATTGTAGCTGAGGGAAGAAGCGCCACACTCTCGCTACAACGAAAGCAGGCGTTTTGAAAGCAAAGAAAGGCTGCCGCTTACGGGCGGCAGCCTTCTTGTATCGTATCCACTAAGCATTGAAAGGGGCTCCGGATGCCGGAACCTGGAACTCAGGCTGCGCTTGCGCCATCGGCCGCGGCCGCGCCTTCTTCTCCTTCACCAGCTGCGGCAGAGGCGGAAATAACGCTTACCAACGTCACGCTGGGGTCAAAGGCGGAGCTGACGCCTTCAGGCAAGACGACATCTTGGACGCGAAGATGTTGATTAAGAGCAAGTTCAGTCACATCGATGACCAGCTTGCTAGGCAAAGCCAACGGTTTGCAGAGCACATCCATGGATTCAAAAAAGGTCTCAATGCTGCCGCCGAGTTTGGTACCCTTGGCCGTGCCTATATATTCAATCGGCACGCGAACCTTAATTTCTTTTTCCAAGTCCACGCCGAAAAAGTCGACATGCAGCATCCTATTTTTCGTAGGATGAAAGTCGATATCCCAGAGCAGAGCAGGCGCGGTGGTTTTTTGATCCCCGTCAACAATTTCTACATTAAATATAGTTGTACGCCCGTGATTTTCAAAGATCTTTTCCAAAGGAAGCTCGGGCGCCTGAACAGGAATGTTTTCCCCACCCGGGGTATAGAAAACCGCAGGGATAAGACCGGCAGCGCGCAGTCTGCGGTTAGCGCCTTTCCCTGTAGACGATCGTTTCTGCACAGTCAGGGTTACGAAATTGCTCATTACTGCTCCTTTCTGATCCTCAGCCATGACTTGCGCCGTTGCTGACGGAAGCGACCTCACACAAAGAGCACGCTGACGGAGGATTCGGTATGAATATTCTTAATGGTCTGGGCCAGAAGCCCGGCAATGGAAAGCGTCTCAATTTTCGGACAATCGTTGATTTTTTCGCCGATAGGAATGGTATCCGAAACCAGAACCTTGGTGAAAGCAGAATCTGCCAAGCGCTGCACGGCGGGGCCCGAAAGCACCGGGTGAGTGGCGCAGGCCATAACTTCAACGGCGCCGTGCTGCAACAGCACCTCTGCGGCTGCAACCATAGTGCCGGCCGTATCAATCATATCATCGATAATAACAGCGACTTTTCCTTCAACATCGCCCACAACATGCATAGCGGAGGCTTGGTTGGGCCTATCCCGGCGTTTATCAATGATGGCTAAGTTAGCATTGAGGCGTTTGGCAAAAGCTCGAGCGCGTTCAACCCCGCCCGCGTCCGGGGAAACCAAGACAACATCACCAGGGATGCGACGCAAGCTTTCAAGCATAACCGGGGCGGCATAGAGATTATCCACGGGAATATTGAAGAACCCCTGGATCTGACCGGCATGAAGATCAACGGTTACTAACCGGTCGATACCGGAGGTTGTCAGGAAATCTGCCACCAATTTAGCGCTGATGGGCGTTCTGGCGCTGACCTTGCGGTCTTGCCGGGCATAACCGTAGTAGGGGACAACCGCTGTAACCCGGCCCGCGCTGGCTCTTTTAAGGGCATCAAGCATCAAACAGAGCTGCATCAGGTTAGAGTTCACCGGCGCGCACAACGACTGGACAACAAAAACATCGTCGCCGCGTACGTTGTCGCCTATTTCAATACGGATTTCGCCGTCGCTGAAGGTGTCGCAAAGGACCGGCGCAAGGCTTCGGCCCAGGTGTTCGCAAATAGCCGTGGCCAGGGCCGGATTCGATGTGCCCGTCATGATCTTCAGATCGCGGTACATTGGATTGTCCAGGGATTGTTCGGTGAATGGATTTAGTAAACAATTAAATGGCTGGGGCGGAAGGACTCGAACCCTCGAATGACGGGACCAAAACCCGTTGCCTTACCAACTTGGCGACACCCCAGCATGTTACAATGTATGGAGAAAAACCTGTGTTGTTTTTTGTTTCAGCCTTTCAACTGCCTTTTCAGCTTTTTGCTTCTCTGCAAAAAGTCCAAAAATTCCTGATCCGCTACCACTCATAAGAGCGATCTGAGCTCCTTCGTCAAGAAAAGCTTTTTTGAACGAAGCTAGCTCCGGAAACATTGTAAAAACAGGCTGCTCCAAATCATTGTGCAGACTTGCTTCGTGAACGAAAGACTCTTTATCGTTACCTGGCGATATTGTCAAGAAACTTCCCTGTTTTTTTAAAATATATTTTTTATCCCAGGCTTTAAAGGCTTCCGGAGTGGAAACATGGAGATCCGGAACCGCCAGCACCAGGAAAAATCCCTGAATCGGAGGCTCAGCCGGTTCTACAATATCCCCGATGCCCCTGACCCGAGCGGGAACGTTGGTCAGGAAAAAGGGCACGTCTGCGCCGATCGAGGCTGCCAGGGCATTGAGTGTTCTCTTAGGCAAGGGCTTTTCCCCCGTTGCCTGGCGCAACCGCTCTAACTCCAGCAGCAAGGCTGCGGCGTCGGCGCTGCCTCCCCCAAGCCCTGCGCCATGGGGAACGCCTTTGCGTAGAAAGAGGCTGAGTCCCGGGGAAAACCCGGTGGAGCGGGCATAGGCCGAGTAGGTCGCGATAAGAGTATTGTTCTCCGGGTCCAGATCCGGCAGGTTGGAGGAAAAACTCAAGCCATCGCCTTGTCTATCCCGGATTTCCAGTTCATCATGTGGTTCCGTTAAGGGTAAGAAAAAACTCTCCAGGCTGTGGTACCCGTTCGGCAGCACCCCGCGTATCCGCAAATAGAGGTTGATCTTGCAGCCGGAGCGGAGAATGCGTGGCGAGACGGAGGGGGCCTGGAAACATTGGCGGATGTTTTCTCCGCAGCCGGTTTCTGGCATGGGGTCACATCTCCCGGCGCAGCGTTTCCACGGTGAGCTGCCCGTTGGTGTAAACGCACATATCCCCGGCAATGCGCATGGCCTCGCGCGCTACGGCCTCAGCATCCATGGACGTGTTGTTCAGCAAGGCTCTGGCGGCTGCCAGGGCATACGGGCCGCCGCTGCCGATGGCAGCGGCGCCGTCATCGGGCTCGATAACGTCGCCGTTGCCGGAGATGATCAGGATAGTGGAGGCATCGGCGACCAGGAGCATGGCTTCCAGACGGCGCAGGTATTTATCCGTTCGCCAGTCTTTGGCCATCTCTACGGCTGCCCTGGCTAAGTTGCCACTGTGTTCTTCGAGTTTGGCTTCAAAACGTTCAAACAAAGTAAAGGCGTCCGCCGTGGCTCCAGCGAAGCCGGCAATGATTTTTTCTTGGTAGAGGCGGCGGACCTTGCGGGCAGTGTGCTTCATGATCACGGCCTGGCCTAAGGTTACTTGGCCGTCTCCGGCTATGGCCACGCCGTTATTATCACGAACTGCGAGTATGGTTGTTCCTTGTATATTCATTGTCGTGCTCCATTATGGGGTAGCCTGAGCGCATCAGGCGGAAAATGAGTCGAAGCCTTCAGGGAGAACGCTTCGGAAACAGGGTAAAGAAAACGCTTCGGTCTCCTGGCGTGATTCGTTCTTCAGGGCGCTGTGCCCGCCGATGGTGGTTTCCTGTTTGCCTCTGACCACAGTACGGCAGGATGCAAGGGGCGCGGCCAGTAAGAATATGACGATGATCCGGAAAACCAGGGGGGGCGCGAAGAACCGCATTCTTTCTCCAGAGCTTGATCACATGACGCGTTGTATCGAAAATTGTTTATCAGGGGTTGTTTTCCACTCCATCGCTGTCGCGAAGCCGCCTTTTTGCCCGGAGGCGTCAGGCGGAAAAGAACCGATTGCGGCATATATTCTCCTCAATGCCCTTGCCTCCTTTTTTTCCGTCTTCCAGGGGGGAAGCCCTTCGTCTTTTCGTAAGCAAAATGTCTTCTGCCCTCGTTAAGAACCGGTTTATTTCAAAATATCGTCAATTATGGCAAGTTTTTCGCTTTCCTGTCCGGGGAAGAGATGTGCGTAACGCATGGTCATGCTGATGCTTTCATGGCGCATGAGTTTTTGCAGCTCCATGAGCGAAACTTTGCCGGACTGAGCCAGCCAAGAGGCGAAGGTATGCCGCATGGTGTGCAGGGTAACGGCATAAAGGCTATCGCCGTCTTTGGGAGCAAGGTTGAGCTTTTTGACGGCTGTCCGGAAACAGGCCGGGGTTTTGGCAAAAGCCGTTTTTTTTCTGGGCTGCTGGAAAACTGGCTCGAGCGGCTTGCGTCCGTAAGCAAGGAGCATCGCGATCATATCGACGGGAACCCGCACCGGCACGCGCTTGCCGCCTTTAGATAGGATATGAAGAACATTGGCAACAGCGTCAATATCCTGGCCTCTTAGTTTAAAGATTTCCGTGGGGCGAAGCCCGGTTTTGAGGGAAAGCAAAACCATATCATGTAATTGGCTATGCCTGGTTTGTAAATCCTCCAGCAAGCTCCTGGCTTCGTCTTTTGTTAGAAAACGGAGCCGTTTGTTGTTGGCAGGAGCCATTTTCCAGATACCGCCCTTGGTGGAAAGCGGGTTAGCGCCGTTCCATAGCCCGGTGGCTATGGCTCTATTGATGGCAGACCGCATGAAGCTGAAAATATTATTAACTGTCTGCCCGGCCAGGGGTTTGCGGGGAGAGAAGCCGGCGGATTCAGGGTTTTTCCCGGCCCGGGTATTGCCGGCAGGCGTTTTCAGCAAGCGGGCCTTAAGGCTGGAGAGAAGATCGGGGCTGAGAGCGCCAATAGCCAGGGAATGGACCTGGGCTTGCACATGGGTACTGTATTGACGGTAGTGTTGGTCAACCTGCTTGCCCTCGTTTTTGCTCCAGGCATGGTAGGCTTCCACAACCTGCCCTACGGTGACAATCGGGTGATCAAGGGGAGGGCGAGGGGTATTGGCGCATCCGGCTAAAAATTTTGTCCGTTCCAGCATGGCTGTGACCGGACTGACACCCTGGCTGTGGCGTCCGACGGTTTTCCAATGACCTTTGCCTGAGGCATCGGCGTACCAAAAGATATAGATGCGGTCCGGATCGCCGGTATGCGGATCACACCTGGCAGAGTAGCGGTAAAAAACCCCTTCAAATTCGGTGCGCACGTATTTTCTGGAAACCTTGCTGACCATAAAGGGAATGTACATGCCAATTCCGGCAAGAGCAAGGCACTTATCCGAATCTTATCCTTAATTATCCAAAAGAAGCTTTTATTCAGGGGATGGTGAGAATAGAAGGCTGATTTTGTTGGATATGCTCTTTCTTAAGCAGAAGAAAGATTGATTGAATAAGTAGGTAATACAAGCCAACCAGCCCGGACGTTCTGGGCCTTATTCCTGCACCATCTTTTTGCCTCCCGGCACAAAGGTTTGGTAGGGCGCAGCAATTTGTTAGGCCAGTCCTATGTGGGTACAAAAAACATGTCAACCCTAACGCTCGATTTTTTTTCTACAGACCTGCGAAAATCATAATTTTATTGTTTGTTTTCAATGAGTTAAATGGTTAGTCTAGTTTCCTTTTTTAGAGCATAGTTCAGGAAAAGGTAGAATTTTTTTTACTATCGCATCCTTTTGAAGCTGTCGTTCTCTATATAACCGACTTATTCACTCTGTTACATAGTAAGGCGGTGTCCATTACTATGAAAGGAAGGAACCAATGAAAAGACTCAGTGTTCTGCTGCTGGCCGTCTGCTTTGTATTCGGCTCTCTGAGCAGAGCCGCTGCCATTGACGTGAAAGTCAAAGGGAGATGGCAATTCAGCTATGGTTATTACGGCAACTATTCCCTGTATGACGGCGATAAAGGGCCGGGCAACAAAATGGACCCCTTCCAGGCCCGGATGCGCGCGCGTACTCAGGTGGAATTCATCGCCTCTGAAACCCTGCGTAGCGTGCTCCAGTTTGAAATTGGAACGCAGAATTTCGGTCAACCCGGCTTCACCGCCCTGGATGCTGACGGCAAAGATATCAAGGTAAAGCACGCTTTCATCGACTGGACCATTCCCAACACCAAAACAAGCCTTCGCATGGGGGTGCAGCCCATGAAGATGCCTGGCCTCATCGCCGGTAACTTCGTGTACAACAACGATATCGCCGGTGTGATGGCATCCACGGAGTTCACCCCCGAAGTCGCCCTAACCGCCTTCTGGGCCCGACCCTATGATGCCTACCCCGCGGTTGACGCGAAAGGAAAGCGTTTTGACGAAATGGATCTCTTTGGATTCACCTTACCCGTGAAAACCCAGTTCGTCCGGGCCACTCCCTGGGCCATGATCGGTTCTGTGGGCGCGAATTCCGGCTATTACGAGAACAGCTACAATGCAACCTATGCCCCAGGGTATGATGCCGCCAATCGGTACGGTCAATCTTTGGCTTGGTGGGCCGGCCTGTCCTTTGAGCTGCCCACGCTTGACCCCTTCATCGTACAGGTCGACGGCATGTATGGTTCGCTCAGCGGCAAGGATAACCGTGGCACTAGCGGCTACTATCTGGCCATGCTCCTCGGCTACAAGTGGAACTGGGGCACCACCAGCCTTGTTGGTTGGTATGCCTCCGGCGACGACGGCGAATGGGGTAAGGATGATATGGGCCGCATCCCCGTGGTTTCCGCTGACGGCGGCTTTGAAATGGGCACCCGCGGCTTTGCCGGCTATGCGATCTCCCGAGACCATGGCATCAGCGGGCTCGGTTCCGGTACCTGGGGCCTGGGCATCCGTATCGACAACGTCTCCTTTATAGATAACCTGACTCACGGCTTTCACGCCAACTATGTGCGCGGCACCAACAGTGGCGAGCGCATCGGCCCCGACAGCCCGTTGTACCTCTCCTCCAGCAGCAGCGCCGATTACGGTCGCATCAATGCTTCGTCTGACCACTATGCGTACTTGATCAGTACCGACAGCGCTTGGGATTTCATGCTGATCAACACCTACAAGGTTAGCGACAACTTCAACATTGGCCTCGATTTATCCTATACCCGCATGGACCTGAGCAAGCAGCGCAGCAGCCAGTGGAAAGATACCGCCGATGCTTATGCCGGCGTGATCAACTTCGCCTACACGTTCTAAGGTTTCATCGGCTTTACCCGGACGTTCAGCCCGGAGGCTTCGACCTCCGGGCTTTTTATATGCAAAAACCTCCCGCTAGGCGGGAGGTTTTCAAGAGCTTTTAGCCATGAGTATGTAGATAAAACTCATTCCTTTTGGTTTGTTAGAAAAGCCTTGGGGGCTGGCAACTGTAAGCAAAGAAGGCAAAAGGAGGTCACCATGGGCCACGCTAAAAGCTTAGATCACACATATAGTTTTTGCTTCCAAATATCTCCGTCAGGTTTTCTATGGAGAGAAAAAGCGTGCAGTTGCCGAGATTTTGCGCAAAAAGAACCTCCGGCTTGGCCGGGAGGTCTTTATTATGCCCTTCCCGAACCTAATGCCGGGGAGAGCATAGATAAAAAAGGAGGGCCTTGTAGCATGCAAAGCCCTCCTTTTCATGGAATGATCAGATTGTCATCTGATAAACCTTTTGAGACTGAGCCGGTTGAGGGCTCTTTTGAGAGCAGCGTCAGCTCGAGTGATATTGATCTCCTCGCTCCGGTCGGCGTCGCGCAGCCGGTCTTCGGCTCGTTTTTTAGCTTCCTCGGCCCGATTCATATCAATTTCCTCGGCTTTTTCTGCAGAGTCAGCCAGAATACGAACTACATCATGGGAAACTTCGGCAAAGCCGCCGTTGACAGCCACATACTTGGTCTCCCCGGATAAAGTGGTATAGTGCAGACAACCCAAGGCCAAGGCAGAGAGAAAGGGCGTGTGTCCCGGCAGAACACCGAAAGCCCCTTCGGAACCGGGTACGGAAACGAAGTCTACGGTTTCGCTAAGGACACTTTTGTCCGGAGTCACTATTTCCAGTTGCAGCGCATGTTCCATGGTACGCTGTCTCCTTTGTATTCACCGCGTTACGCTGTCGTAAAGCCTGTCGCGGCCCCGTGGAGCCCCGGAGGATCAGCCCTTGTTCTTCTCGTACTTGGCGACGGCTTGGTCAATGCTGCCGACCATAAAGAAGTCGGCTTCAGAAAGATGATCATAGTCGCCGGCCAGAATGCCCTTGAACGCCTTGATGGTATCCTCAAGCTTAACATATTGCCCCGGCGTGCCGGTAAAGGTTTCGGCCACACTGAAAGGCTGCGAGAGAAACCGCTGGATACGCCGGGCCCGGGCTACAGTCAACTTATCTTCATCGGCCAGTTCATCCATACCCAGAATGGCGATGATATCCTGAAGATCCTTGTACTTCTGAAGAACTTGTTGGACCGAGCGGGCTACGGAATAGTGTTCCTCGCCGACAACCAGCGGATCCAGAATTCTTGAGGTGGAATCCAAGGGGTCCACAGCAGGGTAGATGCCGAGTTCGGCGATCTGGCGCGAAAGCACCAGGGTACCGTCCAGGTGGGAGAAGGTGGTGGCCGGAGCCGGGTCCGTCAGGTCGTCGGCAGGCACGTACACGGCCTGGACCGAAGTGATGGAGCCTTGTTTGGTCGAGGTGATACGCTCTTCCAGAGCACCCAAGTCCGTGCCCAAGGTAGGTTGATAGCCCACAGCCGAGGGCATCCGGCCGAGGAGGGCTGAAACTTCACTCCCTGCCTGGGTAAAGCGGAAGATATTGTCGATGAAGAGCAGTACATCCTGATTTTCCTCATCGCGGAAATATTCCGCCATGGTCAGGCCGGTCAGGGCAACGCGGGCCCGGGCTCCCGGAGGCTCGTTCATCTGGCCATAGACCAAAGCTGCTTTTTCCAGAATGCCCGCTTCCTTAAACTCATGGTACAGGTCGTTCCCCTCACGGGTACGCTCGCCGACCCCGGCAAAGACCGAGAGCCCGCCATGCTGCTTGGCGATGTTGTTGATCATCTCCATCAGAATAACGGTTTTGCCTACGCCCGCGCCACCGAAGAGGCCCATTTTGCCGCCCTTGGGAAAGGGGACGAGCAAATCCACAACCTTAATGCCGGTTTCCAGCAGCTCAACGCTGGTATTTTGCTCCGTAAAATCCGGAGCGGGGCGGTGGATGGGCAGGTACTTGTCGGTTTTGATCGGTCCGAGTTCGTCCACGGGTTTGCCCACAACGTTAATAATGCGGCCGAGGGAGCCTTCGCCTACGGGGGCCATAATGGGGCCGCCGGTATCTCGGGCTTCCATGCCCCGAACAAGGCCATCGGTGGCATCCATGGCGATGGTGCGCACCACATTATCGCCGAGATGCTGGGCCACTTCGCAGATCAGGTCCGGCGCGTTGGGGTTGTTTGTGTTTTTGATCTCCAGCGCGTTGAAAATGTTGGGGAGTTTGCCGTCTGGAAACTCCACGTCAACAACGGCGCCGATGACCTGCACGATTTTGCCTGTATTGCTCATAACATCTCCGCTACGTTGAATACCGCTACTGCAACGCATCCGCGCCGCCCACGATATCGATAAGTTCGCTGGTGATGGCTGCCTGACGCGTCTTGTTATACAGTTGGGTCAGGGTTTGTATCAGGTCGTCGCAGTTACGCGTGGCATTATCCATGGCCGTCATACGCGCCGCCTGTTCCGAGGTGGCGGTATTCAAAAGGCCTTTGAAAACAAAGGATTTAAGCACCCGGGGCAGCAGGGCTTGCATCAGGGCTTCTCCCGAAGGCTCGTAGAGAAGGTCAATTCGAGCGGAGGCGCTTCCTTCCGGTTCGGCCCTGCTCTCGCTCTGTTCTTCGGATTGAAGAGGAATTAGCTGCATGCGGCGGGGCGCTTGATGCATCAGGCTGACAAACTGCCCGTAAATAAGAATAACCGTATCCACCGCGCCGGAAAGGTAATCAGCAATCAACTGCAGTCCCAGCCGGTCCGCAACCTGAAAGGGATAGACTCCGCCAAGCCCGGAGTTCTCCCCGGCTAGGGAATACCCTCGCTTGAGCAGGGCATCCCTGCCTTTGCGGCCGACGCTGTAAAAGACAATTTCCTGTCCCCGGCTCCGGCATTCCTCAGCCAACTTGAGTGCTTCCGCAATCAAGTTGCTGTTGAAACTGCCGCAGAGACCACGATCCGAGGTTACCAACACCACGCCCACGCGTCGGATTTCGTCGCGTCCGGTCAACAGGGGATGGGTCAATTCAGCTTCTTTTTCGGCAACATCGCGCAACATATCACGGAAGCTGTCCGCGTAAGCGCGGAAACGCTCCATACGGGCTTGAGCGCCACGCAGTTTAGCCGAAGCCACCATGTTCATGGCCTTGGTGATCTGCTTGGTTTTGCCTACACCGGCGATTTTGCCTTTTACGTCTTTCAGAGAAGGCATACGCTACCTCTTAGGGAAGGCGTTCCGTGCCCCTCAGGCGACGGAAAACCCTTTCTTGAATTCCGTAACGGCATCCCGGAGCTTTTGTTCAACATCTTCATCCAGCACCTTTTTGGTCCTAATATCCTCAAGCACATCGGGCCTGGAGGTTTTCAGAAACTCGAGGAACTCGGTTTCAAAGGCGCTAACAGCTTCGGGCGGAACATCATCCATGAATCCCCGGGTGGCGGCATACACCGAGGCCACCTGCTGTTCGGCGGGCATGGGATGGTACTGAGGCTGTTTGAGAAGCTCGGTAAGACGAGCGCCCCGATCGAGCTTCTGCTGGGTGCTTTTATCCAGATCCGAACCGAATTGGGCAAAGGCGGCCAGTTCACGGTACTGGGCGAGATCCAGCCGGAGGGTGCCCGCTACTTGCTTCATCGCCTTGATCTGGGCTGCGCCGCCGACCCGCGAAACCGAGAGGCCGACGTTGATGGCCGGTCGGATGCCTGCGTTAAACAGGTTGGATTCAAGATACACCTGGCCGTCGGTGATGGAAATAACGTTGGTCGGAATGTATGCCGAAACATCCCCCGCTTGGGTTTCAATCACCGGAAGCGCCGTCAGCGAACCCCCGCCCAGCTCATCATTCAGCTTTGCGGCCCGTTCCAACAACCGTGAGTGCAGGTAAAAAACATCACCGGGGAAGGCTTCGCGTCCCGGGGGGCGCCGGAGCAGCAGAGACATCTGACGATAGGCCACGGCTTGCTTGGAAAGGTCATCATAAATGATCAGGGCGTGCTTGCCGTTATCCCGGTAGTATTCCGCCATAGTGCAGCCGGAATAGGGCGCAATGTACTGGAGCGGGGCCGGTTCCGAAGCCGTGGCGGAAATGATGGTGGTGTATTCCATGGCTCCGTATTTGCGCAAGGTATCCGCCACCAGAGCTACTGTGGAACGCTTTTGACCGATGGCCACATAAAAACAGTGGATGCCGGTATCTTTCTGGGCCAGGATGGCGTCGATACACACTGCGGTTTTGCCGGTCTGGCGGTCGCCGATAATCAACTCCCGTTGGCCCCGGCCGATGGGGGTCATGGTATCGATGGCCTTAAGACCCGTGGGCATGGGCTCATGTACGGATTTTCTGGCAATGATGCCCGGAGCTTTAATTTCCACAGGCCGCGTTTCTTTAGATTCCACCGGGCCTAGGCCGTCAATAGGCTGGCCCAGAGGGTTCAGCACCCGGCCCATAACAGCGTCACCCACAGGCACCGAGAAAATGGCCCCGGTGCGCTTGACCGGATCACCCTCACGGATGCCCGTATCATCGCCAAGCAGGGCTACGCCTACGTTGTCTTCTTCGAGGTTGAGCACCATACCCATGACGCCGCCGGGGAATTCGAGCAATTCCATAGACATGGCGTTATCCACACCATGGACCCGGGCAATGCCGTCCCCCACATAGAGGACAGTGCCCGTTTCACTGGTTTCAATCCGCTGCTCGTAATTCTTGATCTGTCCTTCAATAATTTTACTGATTTCTTCGGCTTTTATCTGCATGGTCCTATTCACCCCGCTTGATGGTGTCTTTAAGAAGCGCAAGCTGCGTGCTCAAACTGGCATCCAGGGTCTTGTCGCCAAGCTTCAGCAGCATACCGCCGAGAAGAGCCGGGTCTGTGGAGAATTCAAGCTCCAGAGTGCGGCCGGCCTGTTTTTCCAACAGGGTTAAAAGCTCCTGCCGCTTTCCCTCGCTAAGGGGAACGGCGGTGATGAATTCACCGCGCACAATACCTTTTTTAAGGTCAAGCAGGGCTTGAAATTCCCGGGCAATCTGGCGGAAAATACCAAGCCTGCCCTTATCCGCCAGAAGCGAAATAAAGTCTTCAACCATTTTGCCGAGGCGGAGACCGGCGGCAAGATTTTTGAGGACCTTGATTTTTTCCCCGGCATTGAAAACCGGATTTTTGAAGAGCGATTCAAGCTCGGGGGAGGCGTCCAGGCAAGCAACCAGATCCGCCATATTTCGGGCGCATGTTTCCAGGGCCTTTTCTCCATTTTCCCCGGCCAGATCGAAAAGGGCCTTGCCATAACGGCGGGCCACGGAACTGCTGCTCACTGGAGCACCACCTTTGTTACAAATGCATCGATCAGGGCTTCATGCTGTTTCGGGGTCAGAGATTCGGCCAAGGCTTTTTGGGTGGCTTCGGCAATAGCCTCGGCCAGATCGGCCCGCATGGCCGTCAGAGCCTGGTCGATTTCGTTCTGAGCTCCCTGTTGCGCTTGGGCAGTAATAATTCGGGCACGCTCTTCGGCCGCCGCGATAATCTCTTGTTTGACGGCTTCGCCCCGGGCCCGATATTCTTCTAAAATAGCTTCCCGCTCCCGGTCGAGGGAGGCGATGCGTTGCTCTACATCCTGAAGCTCCTGGCGGGCGGCCTCCTTGCGCGCTTCAAGATCATGCAGCTCCTGTTCAATGCCGGAACGTCTTCCCCGGAAAAAAGCGATAATTTTTTTGCCGGCCAGGTACCAGATAACTCCGGCCACCAGGAGGAAGTTAAGCACTCTCCAGAAAAGGTTCCACCAATCAAGATCATGCTCCGCCCCGGCAGCTCGAGCCAGAGGGGCTGCCAACAGAACAAGCGTGAGAGAAATGGGTATGCCGCGTAAACGAGCCATGATGCTACCTCCCCACCTTGTTATTGTGGCCTCCCCGTCCGGAAGAGGAACCGGCCCGGGAAAGATTTGCGGCAGCTTCAGCGGCTAAGGCGGGGATGCGTCGGGAGAGTTCTTGCATGGCTTCTTCAATGGCCGCCCGCGTGGTTTCCCGGGTTTCCTGAAGAAAAGATGCTGCCTGCGCTTGGGCGGCGCTCAAAATTTCGCCTTCGCGGCGATGTGCTTCAGCCTTTTCTCGTTCCCGTTCCTTGGAGGCCTCTTCGCGGGCCCTGGCCAGGGCTGCCTCATAGCTCTCTAATTTTTCCTTGGCGTTGGCCGTAAAGTTTTCGGCATCCTGGAGGAGCCCTGCTGCCAGCTCCCGCCGCTGCTTCACAATTCTGCGGATCGGGCGAACAAGCAGGTAATTTATCCCCACCAATGCAATGATGAAGTTGACCAACTGGATGAGCAGGGTAATATTGAGATCAATCATACCTTCAGACCTGCCGTTGCTTGAAAACGTACACCAAGACCTCGTAGCGCGTTTTGCTGTATTTGTAGCAAACACTTTGGCGGCGAGAACGCCACCCGCACCGGAGGCCTGGAGAAAACTGCCTTTGGCCATAAGGTGCCGGAGAGAGCATCGCAAAATAAAGCTACTCCAAGGGCTGTTTCCAATACATTCCCCTCCAAACCAGCTTTTCCTCAGAGTAGTCAGAAAAAAACTCGCAGTATGCTTAATACGCCTGAGCCTGTTTTTTCTGCCTTTCTTGCCGCGGAAAATAATTTGGCTGTTTAAGGACAAAATTATTTGGAAACAACCCTCAATGAATAGCCAATATCATTACAAATGTCAAAGTACCTTTAGGATTTTTTTAGGAAAGCGAAATTCCCTAAGCGGAAAAAAGAAAATATGAAAAATCCCAAGGTAAAATAAGGAGTTTGTCGCGGAATGCTCCGGCTGGAATCGCAGTGTCCCCGTCCCCAGCGTCAGAAGTGAGAACAAGGCTGTAGTGTCGTTTTTTATGGTTCAGAAGCCGGAATAGTTGTTTTGGTCGGCAGGCTTTTGGGGGCTGGCTCTTGTACGGTGTTTTCCGGCGCACGTGCTGCATAGTAGTATTTTACCCAGGGTTTATGAGCAAGCCTGTGGCGCGGGAAGCAGCCGCCTTTGCCGAAAGCACCTTTCCGACGGAGGCCGAATCAGGGGAGGAACCTGACCGGCTCGCCCTCGGTTTCCAAAATATCGATGACCCGGAACCGGGCGCTGGCCATGGCTCCCCGTTCGTCAATAAGTGATACCACATGCCTGCCCTTATGCAACGGCCAGAGTAGGGCCTCTCCTTTTTCCTGAAGTCCGAAGAACTCTTCGTCAACAAACCAGTAGACTCGACCCTCGGTTCCTTCGGCGTTGAGGGCGATATGCTGAACAGGCGCGTGGGGAGTGATGAAATAGCGCACGCCGGGCAGGGGCGAGGTAATATCCACGGCGGAGCTGCGGGCAACGCGGAGGCCGGTATTTGTTTTTCCTTTCTCGGGGGCTGTCGAGGTATCTCGATCCAGGCCGGCGGAAAAATCTGCCAGGTCCGGCGGCAGCACGGTGACGGCTTTGCCTGCCTGGAGTTGGTGGATTGAGCAAGGGCTGGTTCGGCTGACGCCACGAATACGCCACTGCATGGCGCGCCCCGGGCAAGCCGGCGTAGCGGGCATGCCGGAAAGGGCACAGGCGGCAAAGCGTTCCAGGCCATCAGGGGGATCATACCAGGGGGCTTCTTCAAGTTTTTGGCCGTGTCGCGCCGGGAGGTGGGGCAGGCCGTGGAGAAGGCGCAGAGCGGCGGGCGCGGCCAGGGGCAGGCCCGAGAGGGCCGCATAGGGAATCCCCTCCGGGTCGCCCAGCCAAACAGCTACCGTGTACCGGGGGGTGTAGGCGGCGGCCCAGGCATCCCGCATGCCGAAAGATGTGCCGGTTTTAAAAGCAATGTGGCGGTTTTGTTCCTGCAAGGCCATGCGCAACATAGGCGGCATGCGTCCTGCCTCACGCAGGCTTTCAGCGATGAGGAAAGCGCTTTCGGCGGAAAACATGCGACGTTCGCCGGGGCTGCCCGGCACGGCTTTGGATTGGATGCCGGTCACCGGTCTGTAAAGTCCGAGGCGAGCGAGCGTGGCGTAAGCGTTGGCCAACTGCTGCAGGGTGATTTCACAGCCTCCCAGAACCAGGGAATCTCCATAGTGGTCGTAGGAACGCCGCAGACCGCTGAATCCCAGGGTACGCAGAAAGTGTAAGGAGGCCGCGCCGCCGGCGAGGCGGAGAACCCGCACAGCCGGAGCATTGAGGGAAAGGGCCAGGGCCCGGCCGGCGGCAACGGGACCGCGGTAGAGACGGTCATAATTACGCGGAGCTTCGCCGGCAAAGGAGAGCGGCGTATCGGCCAGCATGGTCGCCGGAATGATGCGGCCGCTTTCGATCGCCCTTAAATAGACAAAAGGTTTGAGAACAGACCCCGGAGAGCGGGGGGCGGAAGCACAATCCACCCAGTTCCTGCCAGAGGCAAGGGTAAACCGCCGGTTTCCCACATAGGAGATTAGCGCGCCGGTGCCGTTTTCAATGATTGCTGCCGCTGCGGTGATCCGCTCAGGTAAAGGGCTCAAGGCTTCGCTCAGTCGGAGTTCCGCCTGGCGCTGGGCATCAGGATTCAGTGTGGTGGGCAGGGGGGCGGCGCTCTGCTCCCAGAAAAGCGGCGGCAGTTCACGGAGCACCAGATCTGCGAAATGGCGGTGTTCGCCGGGAATAGCGCTCCGCCCCGGGGGCAAAGGCTCTAGCAGGGCCAGCTTCAGAGTTGCTTCATCCACGATGCCGCTGCCGGCCAATCTGGCGAGAATGGTGTTGCGGCGCTTGAGCGTTTTTTCGGGATTACGGTCAGGCCGGTAGAGCGAGGGGCCACGCAGCATGCCGATCAGGAGGGCGGCCTCTGCCAGGGAAAGTTCTTGGGCCCGTTTGCCGAAGTAGCTTCGTGCGGCTGCCTCCACACCACGGACCGGGCCGCCGAAAGGGGCGCGGTTCAGGTAGATTTCCAGGATCTCGTTTTTGCTGAGTGACCAATCCAGCTTGATGGCCTGGGCAAATTCCACAATTTTATTTTTCACTGTACGAGCCCGGGGAAAACTTAGCCGGATCACCTGGCTGGTGATGGTACTGGCGCCGGAAACAACCCGTCCGGCGAGGAGGTTTCGGGCGACGGCACGGCCTAAGGCCAGGGGATCCAGGCCGAAGTGGGAGAAAAAGCGTTTATCTTCCACGTGCACGGCCACAAGCGGCAGCCATTTGCCCATAGCCTCCAGGGGCACGGGCAGACAATACTCCTCACGCGAGGAGAGCCGTACATGAAAAAGGCGTCCTGTATTATCCAGCAAGGCCGGAGAAACCGGCCATAACCTGGCTGTATCTATTGGAGAGGGAACGGCGACCAGCAGGAGAAAAAAGGCCGCCGCCGCGAGGCCGAGGCACGCCAGACCTGTTCGGATATTGCGGAATGGCAGCTTGAGGCGGTGCATGGAGCAGACAGGGAGCTGCCCGGTAGGATGGCCTGTGGTGAATGCGGGAGGATGTCCTGAGGAGAAGGTCTTGCGCATGGGGAGAGGCGTTTTCAGAGGGCTAGGGGAGGGCCGGCGCGCGGAGAGCTTATTGCATCCGCGAACACAGCTGGACATAGGGTTTGAGGAAGGTGGGGCAGAGGGAAGAAACCGGCTGCACAAGCGTTTCTTCCCTCTACCCGAATCGTTACTCGACCTTGACCTTGCCGGCCTTGGTCAGGGCCTGGATCGCGGGGTCGTACATGGCTTCGGCGCTGAGTGGCGGGAGGGTGAAAACGCCCTTTGTCACAGCCCTGATGGTATAGCTGAAGGCGCTTGCGCCCGCAGGCATTGCATCCACAAAGAGCAGGAGCCTGTCATCGCGCATTTCGATACGGGCATCTCCCCATTCGCTGATGCGCGCCGGTTGAGCAAACGCTGCGGGAGGCGCGGATTTGCTTCCGGCATTGTTGGCGGCGTGGCCGCCGTTTTCGTCAGGAACGAGATTGGGGTTTTCAATTTCAAAGCCGCCGGGCAACACATCGGCCAGGACAAGGCTGTTAAAGCCGGCCTCAGGCTTGAGATAGAGGGTGACAGTAACCCTGGAGCCGTGGGGAATAACGATTTCCTGGCTATCTGTCTTGAGGGGACTCTCGGGGTTGAAGTCGTCGAAGTCGTAGACAGTGCCGTCATCCAGCTCCCAGCGGCGGGCAATGTTCAGGCCGTCATAATGAGCCGGGGCCGCTTTCAGGGGAACTCCGGAATTGGTCCACGAGTAATAGGAAGAGCCATTGCCCTCAAGGGCGACTCGGACGGGGGCGAGTGAGGCGGATTCGGTGGCTGGTCCGGCGAGCAAGAGGTCTTTATTAGTGAAAACCGGGGTTTCTTTATCGCTGAATTCAGCCAGAGGGATTGGATGATTTCCATCGGCCAGTGAAAAGAGCGTGGCGGTGAAATCCTTGCTCCGGCCGGAGGTTTTTTCGGTATACCGGCCAAGAGCCAGCACAGCCATGCCGTTTTCTTGGGTGCTGTACCAGCGGTCTTTGGCTCCGTCTTCAAGAATGCGGGCGGCTAGGGTCGCGGTTTCCGGGGCAAAGGGGTCGGTTTGGGCCCACATGAGCAAGCGCAAAGCTTCATTACGGGCTTGTGATTCCATGCTTCGACCATAATCCCGCTCGTTGGGCAGGGGCAGCACGCCCAGCTCACGCAGGGCGTCGGCCTTGCCTGTGGCAACGGCGTAGGCTCCGGCCAAAAAGATTTTTCCGGAGGTGGAGAGGAGATTCCCTTGCTCTTTGAGGAAATGCATCCAACCAAGCGGCGCGTCGTTGTTAAGGGCCAGCACGTAACAAATATACGCTTTGGTGGAGAGGGCGTCGCGGATCTCGATAGTTCCTTTCTCCGGCAGGGGCGTGGAGAGGTACCCGCGCAGCCAGGCCAGGGCGGCTCTGAAGGAATCTTGCGGCACCAGGCCGGAATCCCCGGCCTCAGTTAGGAAGTGGGCGGCGTAGGCCGAGCCCCAGGGATACGGCAAGGAAGTGCCGGGCCAGGTATTGAACCCGCCGTCAAAGCGTTGCATGGAAAGAACGCGCCGGATGGCGAAATCAAGAGCCTGGCGGTATTCGGAATTCTCGGCAAGCTCAGGATCAAGGCTTTTAAGCAGCGTCGGGGCCGCCAGATAGGGCCAGGCGGTGGAAATAGTTTGCTCAAGGCAGCCGTAGGGATAACTGCCTAAGTAGTTTAGGGCGGTCAAAAGCCCCACCGTTGGAGAGGCCGAGAAGGAGAGTTTGATCTGTTCCGTGCCGGGGAAGAAGCCGCCGCCCGGAGCAATCTCAGCGGTTTCACCGCCGCGAACAATACCTGAGCCGGTACGGGTCAGGCGCGGGAAGGGAGGACGAACCGGGATTTCCAAACGTTGCTCAAAGTTTTCCTCGTCACTTGAGGATATGTCGGCGACCAGGCGCAGCACACCCATGCCGGAGGCGGCCTCGGCCGTGAGTTTCAACGGAATGAAGACCTTGGGCGTGTGCTCGTCGAGACGTACCGGGTATTCGCCAGGGCCTTCGAGAGAGAGCGGCCCTTCGCAGATGACCTTGAGGGTTGCTTGACGCGGGGCGGGGGAGGAAGCAAAAACAAAGACCGGAACCTCGAAGCTATCGCCAGGAGCGACCAAACGCGGGGTGGTCGCTTCTACGGTTAGGGAGCGAGCTACCTTGAGAGAGGCTTGAGCATGGCCCACGGCTGTTCCGGTAGCGGCTACAGCCATGATTCGGCCTTTGCCGCTATATTCGGGCAGTTTCAGGGTTGCGGCGACCCTGCCTTGCTCGTCGGTGCTGATCAGCCCCGGGGAGATAGATAGAAGCTCCAGCTTGCGGGAAAGGGGCGAGAGCAGCGAGCCATCCGCGCCCATGCCGCCGCCGGGCTTCAGCGTAATGGGCCTGCGCTCGGTCAAAGGCATTAGGGCGTCGTACAGGTCATAGGCGTAGCTGGCCAGCCCTCGCTGGGAGGTGAAGAAGCCGAAGGGATCAGGGGTCTTGAAGTTGGTCATGGAGAGCAGCCCTTCATCCACCAGAGCGAGAGCTACTTCTCCCTTGACCGGGTTGCCCTCGGCATCTTTGAGATTGACCTGAATTTCCACGTTGCTCGCGGGCAAGATCTCCTTCGGGGCTGCTATGCTCATCTGGAGTTTGGCTTCGCTCTGATCCACCCGGAGAGGAACAACGCCGTAGGCCCGGTGAGCGCCCCAGGGTTCTCCGGGGGCGACAGGCCGAATAATCCAGGCCGAACAGTAGGCGTTAGGGGCCATTGCCTCGAGAATGGGCACGAGGATAGTTGTTTCACTTTGGGTAATGGTGATGATCTGGCGGTAGAGTTCCCTATCCGTTTCCAGCACCAGCAGGAGCTTGCCGGTAAAGGGGGTACGGATGGTCAGCCGGGCGGTATCATTGGCTTTGTAGGAAGGCTTGTCCCAGGAGAGCATAACCCGGTCTACTAAGGGTGAACCGCCCTCATCCGGGCCCGCCAGGCCGGACCAGACGGAGAAGGCGCCGGAGCATTCGGCGCCGGTGCTTTCATCTACAAGACGCACGCGGTATTCGCCGCGCGACTCCGGAGTAAAGGTAAAGACGCCCAAGCCTTTGTTGAGCGGCACTTCCATAGAGGCCACTTCCGTATAGCGCCGGGATTTGGCGTGACCGCGATCGGAGCGGACCCAGTATTCTTCAATCTTTTCGGCTATGGCCTTGATGGAGGCGAGAGATGCCGCCTTGCCTTCGGGGGTGACGGCCGCCACGCGCAGGCTGTAAGGGGCTCCCGCCTGGGCTTCGGCCTTTTGCGGCTCATAGCCCAGGAGAATACTGTTTTTGAACCAAGGGAAGGAAATATTCCGAACGACCCAGCGGCCGCCATCCTCGCGGACTCGGACGGTACTGACGATGGTGAGGGCATTGGCTTTTTCGGCGCTGGGCGCGGGAATAGCAAAGGAGCCTGTTCCTTTGGCGTCCAGGTGTCCGTTTTGAGTATTATATTCGGAGGATGCTTTGGAAGGCTGTCCCAGCGGGAAGGTAAAACCGCGCCAGGCAGGGGGAGTAAAGGAATAGGGTTGCAGCGTGGTACTGGCTTCCCACGGGGCGTCGGCTGCGGGCGCGCCGAAAAGATATTGGGCGTCAATGGCGACTCGGGCGTGAGTACCGCCTTGGATAGAGGGGGCGTCGGCGGTAAGGGCAACTTCCATACGCGGGGGTTGGAAATCCTCCACGGCAAAGGAGCACGAACCGAGAACGCGGGGCTGGCCGGGCACGGAGACGCTCATAACGTAGGAGCCCGTTGGAGCAGAGGGCACCAGGGCCAAATTGAAGGAGGCTCCGCCGTTTTCAGAAAGCATGGCGTTGCCCTGGCCTACAGTACGGCCCGTGGAGGAGATCACTTTCCAAGCCACCGGGAATGGTTTGGGGGCGTGTAGCGCGGCGTCACGCAGTAATATTTTGAAATCCACGGTTTCCCCGGGGCGGAAGATGCCGCGCGGGGTAAAACAGAAGGCTTCATAGCCTTGGGCGAGATAGTCGCGGCCGCCGGTATCAAAGGAATCATCAGCGCTCAAATCCTGGTCTAACTTGAGGTAGGCGATATCCGTGGTTTCGGCGCCGGCCGGGGTTTCCGGAGATGCCTCTGCGGGAGAAGTTTCCGTAGAAACCAGAATGATGGCAGGACGGAGCGGCCTCTCCCAGGCTTCCGGAGGGGCATAGTGCCACAATCCCTGGGAATCGGTTCTGCCTTCGGCCAGCAAGATGTTGTTACGGGAGAAAACCCGGACCCGGGCGTTTTTCAGGGCTTTGGTGGTGGCAATAGAGTTGGCCCAGACGGTGATGCTTCTCGGCATGGTACGGGCCATGATGCCGATATCGGAAATGACCACGAGCTGTTCCACCCGGGCCGGGGCGTCGTAGATATCTTCGTAGTATTCGTACTCCCAGAAATATTCGTCTTTATCAAGAGCATCTGGTTCAACAGAGCGGATTGTAGCAGGATCGGAAGCATCCTTGACGCTCAGGAGAAAAACCCCCTTGGCCTTGCCTGCAAGTTGGGCGAGATCAAGGCTCGTATCGGCTTGACGGTTGCGTTCGCTGTGGATCTCCCCGGTCTTTTCCGAGAGTTTTCTGGAAAGATGCTTCTGGTAGCCATCAAAAAAACCCATAGCCATCAGCGGTATGTTGCTTTCGGGCACCTGCCAGAGCGTGGCTTGCACCCGTTCTACGTTTATAGAGGAAAGCGGAACTCGCGTGGCCCGTTGAGACGAGAGTATAGTTCCTCCGGAATCCAGGGAGAGGCGCGGAGAAAAATCATCGAAAACAACAGTTGCCTTGAAGTCTTCGATCAGGGAGCCGACGAGACCTGTCATGCCCTTTTTAAAGATCAAGCTGACTCTGGGCCTGGCGGGAAAGTCGCCGTGGATGTCAAAACCGCCGGAACGCGCTTCCAGAAAGATTTTGGTTTCCGGCGTGATGCCGATATAGTGCAGGGCTTCATCAATGGTTACATCATTGTTGGTATCAACTGCGATGTAGCGGGACCAGGGCGGGGAATCGCTTTGGCGGGCCCGCACCGTTTTGATGGCGAACATGGAACTCAGTTCGCACGGGCGGGAGATGCGGCCGTCCACAAGATCATTTTTTTCTCTGGCTGAAAGGGGCTGCGGCCCTACAGAGCAGGTAAAATCCGCCGGAAGCGAGAAAATGACCCGGCTAAGCTTTTCCGGCTTCATGGTCACAAGAAAGCGCCGGTTTTGCTGTGCAGCGGGTGCGTTGAGGGATATATCGCGGGTAAGCTCAAAGGGGAGGGCATCGCCTGAAGGGAGGCGGATTTGTAGGCTTTCCCGGAGTCTTTGCTCGTCAACAGGGCGCGAAAAGGAGAGCGCCACCGTAACCGAGCCGTCTTTGCCGTAGCGGATCTGTTCGGCGGGAGACCAGGTAAAGGGGTAAGGGATATAGGGGGTAAAATTCTGTTGCCACGCTTCCCCATCGAGGCTGGCAACCCCGGGGCGGGCCTTTAGATCGATGGGCGTGGCCTGGGGGATAGGATCGTAAGGGGTATAGCTAAGGTTTCTTGCATCAAGCCATTTGCCTTCGCCCGGCAAAGGCGGGGTAAAAAGTATCGGGAACTCTTCGGGCGGGATGGCCTGGCCGAGGGGGGTGGTATCCGGGTCGATCATGGCTTTGGTGAAGGTGAACTGGAACGTGCCCCGGTAGCCGGCGTCACGGCTGTAGTGGGCGCTGGCCATGAGCGTGGGCCTCGAGGAGCCGGGCTTGGCTGCCGTTGTCTCTTGTTTTGCCGCGTGGGCAGGGGCTTGCCGGGCAGGTTCTTCCTGCTGCGGTCTTTCGGGGCGCTTGCCCATGGCCGAAGCCTCTTGGGAGGGGAGAGCCGGAAGAAGGAGTAGTAAGGCCAGAGAGAGGATGCTTACAGAGAGAGCGCGAGCGGTACAACAACGCATAGCTATACCCTTCGGTGGAGCGTTTAGAGTTTTATTTAAGGATAGGGTCGGCTGCTTCAGAAACACCACGTTCCTCAATACGGGCAAAATACGCAAGGTATGCGCGGTAGCATTTCCCGACGGCGCTGTCGGCAGGCAACACATCGAGAAGCGCTCCCAGGTTCGGGGGCTTGGGCAACCGCGGCGGGGGAAGGCGTTTTTTTACGGATGGTCTGGACGCGGCCAGGTTGGCGCGGCCGAGGCGGAGTTCTACCTGGAGTCGGGAGAAAAACGGCATATCCATGAACGCGTTGACCCGTTCAAGAATTTCACCGGTTTGCATGAACAGCTCCTGCACGGCCATGGAGTCTTCAGCGCCTATAAGCAGGCAATCTTTTGCGTGCCCCAGAGGGATGCCAAGAGGGCTGAGCTGTGGCCCCAGGACCATCTCCCAACATTGCCAGAGGTTGCCGAGACGCAGGTGCAGACCCCCATCGTGCTTGGCCATGAAAAGAGCGAGCGCCTGACCGGCGCTTTGCAGATTCAGACTGCGTTTGGAAACAGGTTCAACTCTGCCCATGACGTTCTTAAAACATAGCCTCGTCGGCTTGGCAAGCATGCTTTTCGTTGCGCGGGGAGGTCTTGATGCGGAGGGGCTTGCGGAGCGTTCAGCGGCCGGGTTTATCAGTTTCGTTGAGGGCAATGCGCCGGGCAAGTTCATCCGCAAGAATCCTTGAGGAGATATGTCGGGCTGCTTCTATGGCTTCTGCACACTCCCGTGCGGCATCCGCGTCATCGTAGGCATCGGGAAAGAAGGTTATAAAACGCGGTTTCCTACCTGCCAGTATCCACTCCGGATTGACATTCCGCGAACGCATTAGAATAAGCAGCCATTCTGCCGGGATTTTGCCGCGTTTTTTCGCATCGGAAACCGACGGCTGACGGATTCCCAAAAATTGTGCAAGTTCGGCTTGGGTTCGCGTTCCAGCAATGGAATGAATACGTCTAATTTGCTCATCAAAACTGGAAAGGTCATCGTGTTGGCTCATGAATATCCCTACCGGCGGTTTAGCTCCGGGAGTTATACAACCCCGGTCATTTTCCGAGTGTTTGTCGTAGTATAAGACTACATACACGTCAATAAAGGACGTTCTATTTTACGCCAAAAAGGTGTCGCATGGTCACGAGCAACATCAGGCATATCATGGAGAGGAAGGGGATAGGGATACGTGCGTTGGCGGAGCGAGCCGGACTTTCAGACAAAACGATATTGCGGGCGCGTTCT
The DNA here is from genome assembly GCA_949741925.1 of uncultured Desulfovibrionaceae bacterium. Classification (GTDB taxonomy): domain Bacteria; phylum Desulfobacterota; class Desulfovibrionia; order Desulfovibrionales; family Desulfovibrionaceae; genus JAJDHY01. Next base: position 71,821 of record CATJOY010000035.1, read on the forward strand.
TGTCATATTGTCGAGTGCCGCATCTACACCCTGCAGGCAATCGCACAAGCGTTAAATTGCCGCGTGAAAGACCTGTTTGAGGAACAGTAACCCCCTCGTTAGGCCGGCTTTCTTGGGAATCTGCTTCAGACCAGGGCTCCTCCGCCATAGGGGGGCCGGGCACTCTTGAGGCTTCGACGCCGACTCAAAGAAAGGCAGAAAATACCTGCGCTCCCAGTATGGCGAGTGTTCCGTTCGCATGGATATTTTATAGAATTATCTATAAAATAAACTGGTTACCTGATATAAAAGCGACATCTTAGGAAATAGCTGTCTTTTTCTCCTCGGGGGGCCGGGGTCGTCTTGGCAACGGAAAGGGCCTTTCGGTGTCGGGGTGTCTGGCGGCGCTCTGGGGGAACGGACTGTAGCTATTTAGTCGTGTTGGTGTAGCTTACCGTTTTCGCAGAGCGTTGCGGCAGGCCTGTCCGGCAAGGCGTCCGCTGGCCCAGGCCCAGTGCAGGTTAAAGCCGCCGAGCTGCCCGGCAATATCCAAGGCTTCGCCGCAAAAGAAGAGGCCGGGCTTCGTCAGGCTTTCCAAGGTCCGGGGGTTGATTCCGGCGGTATCAATACCCCCGGCGCAGGCCTCGGCCCGAGCCAGCCCCTGGCTGCGCAGGGGGTAAACCGTATGCTCCTGGATTGCAGCGCAAAGGGCTTGGCGGTCGGCCCGGGAGAGTTCAGCAATGCGTTGAGCTGCTTTTTCGGCCAGCTCGAGAGGGATGAGCGCCCGGGCCAACCTTGCGGGGAGATACCGGCAGATGAGTCCGCTAAAAGTGGCCTTTCCCGAGGTGGGGGCGTGCAGTAAGGCCGGCAGATCCATGCGGGGGAGAAAGTCGATACGCAGCCAATCGCCTTTCCGCCACCAGCAGGAGATTTGCAGCGCGGCCGGGCCGCTCAGCCCTTTGTGGGTGAACAGCAAGGGTTGCTCAAAGGCGGGGGATGCCGGAGCTGAGCAGCGAATGCGCACAGGCAGGCTGATGCCCGCTAGAGCCGGAAGCGGCGAGGTCTGCGGCAGCAACAGAGGGGTAAGCACAGGGCGGAGCGGCACGATACGGCAGCCCAGGGAACGGGCCAACAACAAACCGGAATCGTCGGCTCCGGAAGCCGGCCAGGCGGGGCTCCCCGTAGCCAGAACCAGGATCGTTGTATCGAATGAGGCTGTTTCGGTGATCACGCTAAACCCGTGATCGGAGGCTCTGATTTCTCTGGCCCTTTGGTGGGTGAGGAGGCGGCAGCCTTGGTTACGGCATCTTGCGGCCAGCATGTCGCGTAGGGCTACGGCGCTGTGACGGCAGAATATCTGACCATATTCCCGTTCTTCCACGGCGATGCCCGAGGCTTCCAGAAACGCGAGCAGATCGCCGGGGGTATACCGTTGCAGGGCGGTGGAGGCGAACTTCGGGTTTTCTCCCACATAGTCGCGGCAGGAAACCGAGCGGTTGGTCACGTTAGCTTTGCCGCCTCCGGCCAGAAGAAGTTTCCTGCCGGGAGCGTCATTTTTTTCAAGTACAAGTATCCGGGGCGCCTCCCCCTTGCCGGCTGAAGCCGCCAGGGCGCAGAACAAACCGGAGGCCCCGGCCCCAAGGATGAGTATATCCGTTTCCTGACTATCCACGACAAATATCCGCTTGCCGCCTCCCTTTGCGGCTTTTTATCGCCCTCGCGCCGAATCTGAAATTTCGTCACGCAAGGTCTTGGGCCACCCAGGGCCCGGGGGCATCGACCAGGGACTATTAGGTGAGATTACCGAGCATGGCCGCATGAAGACCAGGCGGCAAGCCGGTGTGTCGTATTGCAGCACGTTACAGAGAGTATCCATACTCCCTATCTTGGTATACAGCGGCCCTTGGGGCGTTATGCAATCGACGGCCGTGGCTGAATCCGCAACGGTGGTTAGAACGCTTCCCCTGTCTGTATATTTCCTATGCCATGTTTGTTCGGCAGAGGCAAGATGTCGGAATATTCGCTCTTGAACACCTTTCAAAATATATATCCTTATAGAAAGGCGTTGCTCTGTCCTCTGCTTTTTCCCTCTTGCCTGCCAGGAGAAAATTTCGGCTTTTCTCAGGCGCGCTATGTTTTAGAACAGCTCTCGCACTATTTTTGGGCGCTTAGGGTAGCTTTGAGCGTGCTTGGGTGGTGTTTTTCCTTGACTCAGCGGATTTTCACACTATTTTGAAGAAACGTTACACGGCAGGGCCGGCTTTCGCGCGGCGAGTACCCCCCTCATCCTGGAGGCTATGGGTCGGACTGGAGGTTCCCCGTGCCCCCGGCGGCTTGCCTGCTTTGCTATTCGGAGTTCTTATGGAAAAACATGCCTTTGATCCCAAAAGCTGTTGGGATACTTTTACTCGGCCTAAGGATAGGGACGCCGCCTATGCGCTGGCCGACCGCTACATTGCTTTTATGAGCCGCTGCAAAACCGAGCGGGAAACCGTGGCTTATGCCCGGGAGCGCTTGCAGGCGGCCGGTTTTGCGGAGAAGGGCAAAGCCGGCAATATCTTCCGCACCTTGCAGGGAAAAACGCTGTTCGCCATGAGCAGGGGAAAAAAACTTAAAGCCGGGCTGCGCCTCATCGGGGCCCATGGCGATACCCCGCGCCTCGATTTTAAGCAGCATCCATTGCAGGAACAAGCCTGCATCGGGCAGGCCAAAACCCATTATTACGGCGGTATTCGCAAGTACCAGTGGTTAGCCCGTCCCCTGGCCATCCACGGCGTAGTCGTGCTGGAGAGTGGTAAAACCATTCCTGTGGTTATCGGGGAAGATCCTTCAGACCCGGTTTTCACTATTGCGGATCTGCTGCCGCACCTGGCTGCTTCCCAGGCCGATACCCCCTTATCTAAGGCCTTTGAGGGCGAGAAACTCAACCTGATTTTGGGCCACAGGCCCCTTGAAGCCTCCAAAGCCAAGAACAAGGAGGCACCCAAGGAAAAAATTAAAGCCCAGATGCTTGAGCTTCTCCACCGGAAATACGGCATCTGTGAAGAAGACCTCTATTCCGCCGAACTCCAGGCCGTGCCCGCCGGACCGGCGCGTTACGTGGGGTTGGATTCAGCCATTATCGGGGCTTACGGCCACGACGATCGGGCTTGTGCCTTCAGTGCCCTGGAGGCTTTTCTCGAGGCCAAGTCGTCCGATCAGTACTGCTGCCTGATGCTCTGGGATAAGGAGGAGATCGGATCCGAAGGCTCCACCGGCGCGAAATCCCGTTTCTTTGAATACTGCGTGCTTGATTACCTCAAGGCCCAGGAACCGAGCCTTGCATTTTCTGACCTGATGTTGGCAACCAGGGCCATTTCAGCCGATGTGCACGCCCCCGTAGACCCGGATTGGCAGGAACTGCACGAGAAGCTTAACGCCGCTCTGATGGGTTACGGCCCCTGTTTCTGCAAGTTTACCGGGCATCGCGGCAAGTATGAGGCCAATGACGCGCATCCCGAATATGTGGCCTGGCTGCGCTCTATCCTTAATAAGGCCGGAATTCCCTGGCAGATGGCCGAGCTGGGCAAAGTGGACGGGGGAGGAGGCGGCACCGTGGCCATGCACCTTGCAGCCTACGGTATGAACATCATTGATTGTGGGCCGCCTGTGCTTTCCATGCACAGCCCCTTTGAACTGGTCAGCGTCATGGATTTGTACGCTACCAAACTGGCCTACACGGAGTTTTATACGGCCAAATAGAGGCCAGCAGACGCAGGCTGTCGTATAGTCTCAGAGCCGGGAGTTCCCGGCTTCCGGTTCTGAGACGGATTATTCTATTTCTTGGGGGAAAGGGAGGCGCAAGGTCCGTCAGCCTGCTAAGTTTTTCTCAAAAAAATCTACTACCGTGTTTTCCAGCCAGTAAGGCTGGCCGGATGACCAGGGAAATCCCACGTGGCCGCCGGAATCCGGCATCATCAGGAAAAGAGCCGGGTTGGCTTGGGCTTCCTTTTCGGGGTAGCAGGACGGGCTCAGAAAGGGATCGTTCCGGGCGTTGATCAGCAAGGTCGGGGTCGTAATAGCGGAAAGATACGGCTTGCTGGAACTTTTCGTCCAGTACTCCTCAGCATTTTTGAAGCCGCCGAGGGGCGCGGTGTATCTATCGTCGAATTCCTTAAAATTTTTTATGGCGTTCAGGCCTTCCAATGAGAAGAGTTCAGGAAACCTGGCCTGTTTTTCTCGTATTTTTCGACGCAGTGAACGCATAAAATAGATCATGTATAGGCGGTTTTCCCCGGCCGCAAGGCGCCGGCTGCTCGAAGTCAGGTCGCAGGGCACGGAGATGCCCGCTCCGGCGATGACTTCTGTGGGGATTTTCCCGGCCTTTTCCCCCAGATATTTGAGCACCTGGTTTCCCCCCATGCTGAAGCCAACCAGGGCAAGGCGGCGGTAGCCCGCCGTCAAAGCGTAATGGATCACGGTAGCCAGATCGCCGGTTTCTCCGCTGTGGTAGATGCGGGGAAGCCTGTTCATTTCACCGCAGGAGCGGAAATTGCGGGCAATGACATCCCAGCCCCGCCGGAGCAGCGCCATGGCCATAGAGCGCATGTACACGCTTCGGGAATGCCCTTCCAGGCCATGAGAGAGAATGGCAGCTCTTCGGGACGGCCGTTCCCTGCCGCCGGAGGCGAAAAGCCGATCTATGCTGAAAAAATCTCCGTCTTCGAGTTCCAGGAACTCTTTTTCAAAAGGCAGCCATGGCGGGCGACGCATGAACCGCGGGGCGATGGTCTGCGCATGGCCGCCTTTGAGAAAACGGGGCGGGACATAGTCTGCCTGGAGAAGGGGCATGCCCTCTATCCTGCCGTGGGCGCGACGGGGATGACATAGGGCCCTTCGGGAATGACCAAAACATCGGCATCTCCTGTCTGCTCGACCCAGTTGCGGATGCTGTCCTCAAAGTGGTCTGTATAGTCGATGCCGGTCAAGGCCCTCTCCTCGGCAGAAAGCAACGGGGCATACAGGGTGGCCGCGCCGACGGCCAAGATTTCCGTCAACTTCTGGGTTTCCCATTCATCTGCGTTGGCGCGGTTACGGGTTCCGATATCCTCGAGAAAGGCTTTCCATCCGTTCGCGACAAGGCGTTTCTGGCAATCTTGGAATTCCTGTGATCCCAGCCCTTCGCGGCATTCGGAGGCGATGAAAATGCGTCCGCCTGTCTTGAGTGCCTCCTTGGCGCCGACCAGCCCCTTGACGGTCTGGTAGAAGTTAAGATCCAACGGCGCGCCCGCGGCACAGGTGATCACCGTTGTAAACCGACGGGGCAGATCGTAGCGAAAATAGGGCGCGGCATGGGCCACGGCCTGTTCATGGCTAGAGGCGATTTCCCCGAAGTTGATAAAGGATAAACGGCGCTCGTCGTCGATGACGGTGTTCACGGCGTAGACCGGAGCCAGACGGGAGACGATTTCCATCTGCTCTGCATGCAGGGGGTTGCCTTTCAGGTTGAGGTTGGCGGCCCGAGGATCGCCCATGATGCGGGCGTTATGGAAGGTACGGATGGTAGATTCGTGGCAAATGCCCGGGGCGATGACCTTGCGGCCTCCGGAATAGCCGGCCATGAAGTGTGGTTCCACCAGGCCGGTTACAATGCGCAAGTCAGCCTGTACAAAGCGTTTATCTAAGCCGACGGGAGTTCCCGTAGAGGTCGGCGGCAAAAACACATGGTCTTCATCACGCCCCGCGAAGTGGTTGACCACGTGATACCGTTCGACAATATCCCGGCTGCCGACGAGGGCGACCAGTTCTTCCCCCTCATTGGGACGGTGCAGGCCGGTAGCCACAAGAATGGTGACAGCCTCCTCGGGCACGCCGGCTTCGGCCAGGGTGTGGAGGATTGGTTGGAGAAGGGTGCTGTTGGGCACGGGGCGGGTTACGTCGCAGATCAGGATGCAGACGGACTGCTTGCCCCGGGCAAGCTCGCGGAGCGGCGGGCAGGAACCTGAAGCATGCGGAAGGGGAGCGGGGGCATCCAGGGCCTGTTGCACCGCCGCGGCCGGGTCGGCCAGAACGGGCATAGCCTTTTTCCCCGCGATGGTAATGTTCCAGGAGTCGGGAAGGTTCACCGGCAAACCGGTCGTTCCGAAATTCAGGGTAATCTGCATGGAGTCCTCGCGCACATCAAGATTTGGCGCCGCCGGAAAAGCGGCGCACGCCCTCAATGTGCCCTGTTTTCTCCTGGAGCGCAAGACTGCGGGATAAGGGCGGGTCGTTCCTCCAATGATGCAGCGCCTTCCCGGAGCCGGTTTTTCCCTGAAGGCGCGCTCTTGTTCTTTCCTCGGCGGCACCAATCCTTTTAAGCGTTTTTTCTTTGTCCGGGAGAGAGTCTCCTTGCGGCAGAAGCCCTTTAGCGTCGGATAAGCGGGGATTACCCTTGTTGGGCTAGCATGGCCTCCACCGGATTGGCGGGCAGAATAAGGGAATCGCGCCGCACCTGTTCCAGGCTGAAGTTCGTGCCGGATCTTTGTAGGAGTTCGGCGGCCCGTAAGGGGGCGTATGTTTCCTGGAGCCCGGCCAAGCCGGCCAGCAGGCCGAGCAGGGTTTCAGGCCGGATTCCGGCATCACGTAGGGCGGCCAGGCTCAGGGAGCCATGCCGCTTAGCCAAGCGTTCGCCTTCGTGGTCCAAAACAAGAGGAATATGGGCGTAGGACGGCGGTTCCGCCTGGAGCAGGGAGTAGAGGTACATCTGGCGCGGCGTGCTGATCAGAATATCGCATCCCCGAACGACGCTGGTGACGCCCTGATCCAGATCGTCCACAACAACAGCCAGTTGGTAAGCGTATACTCCATCCGAGCGGCGTAAGGCAAAGTCACCACCGCAGTCCTCCAGCGTGGCGCTTTGTGCTCCCCGGACTCGATCGGTGAAACGCCAGATTGCCTTAGCAGGACAGCGCAGGCGAAGAGAGCTTCTGCGCCCAGCCGCCTCTAGAGCGGCGCGTTCTCCGGTTGTTAGGTTGCGGCAGGTACCCGGGTAGGGGGCTCCGGCATCGTTCATATGGGGTGCTCCGGCCAGGGAGCGCAGTTCCTTACGGGTGCAATAACAGGGATAGCTCAGCCCCCGGCAGGCAAGGGCTTCAAGTACCTGGTCATAGCGGGCCCCCCGGGTGCTCTGGGGAGGCGCTTCCGTATCCCAATCCAGTCCGAGCCAAGCGAGGTCTTTGCGAAGGGCTTGCTCATATTCGGCCCGGGAGCGGGCCGGATCGATATTTTCCAGGCGCAGAACCAGTTTGCCGCCTAGGCTCCGGATATCCAGCCAGGCTAACCAAAAGGCCCAGGCATTGCCCAAGTGGAGCAGACCGGTTGGGCTGGGAGCGAGTCTGCCGGTACGCATGGATACCGTTCCTCCTTGAGGGGGGCACCGAGATATGGTGCTCAACAGCGCCTTGGTCGAGAGAATTGACCGGAGCTATTCACCTCATGTGTTTTGTTCCGACCTCCTGAAGAGAGGGGAAGCGAGGGAAAAATGCCGCATTATGCACGTAATTTGAACATACTGCATAGGATTGCCCTTTTTATGTTCCAGTTATGCCAGGATTTTATCGAGGGTTTTAAAAAGAATTTTAAAATCAATGGGCTTAGCAATATGATCATTCATTCCATAGGATAACGCTTCTTGTCTGTCTTCCTCAAAAGAATTGGCTGTCATGGCAATGATGGGCACGGAGGCGAGGCGTGCATCCGTCATGGCGCGGATGGCTTGCGTGGCCCCATACCCATCCAAAACCGGCATCTGCACATCCATTAAGATGAGATCATAATACCCTGGTCCGGAATTCTTGTGCATCTTCACTGCTTCTTGCCCGTTTGCCGCGACATCCACGGTATAACCGGCTTCGGTTAAAAATTCGGTGGCTATTTCTTGGTTCATGGCGTTATCTTCAGCCAGAAGGATGCGAACAGCGCGTCTGGCCTTGTGGAGGATATTTTGAGTTGTTGTGCGGCCTTTGGTCTCGGAAGCCATCGTTTCAGCCCATGGAGTGGCCTCTTCAATAATTTCTGTGTGGGCGTCAGCAGCCAAACGGAAAGTAACTTGAAAAATAAATTCCGTTCCCACATGAGGTTGGCTCCATACCTTGATGTTGCCCTTCATCATCTCCACAATATTTTTTGTAATAGTCATGCCAAGCCCGGTTCCCTGAATACCGGCTATGGTGGATGTTTGGGCTCGCTCAAAGGGTTCAAAAATTCGAGCCAAGAATTCTTCGGTCATGCCAATGCCGTTATCCCGTACACGGAATTCATAGGTGCCGTGATTTTTCAGAGAACAATCCAGTTGCGCCACACGGAGTCTTATTGATCCTCCATTTGCGGTATATTTTATGGAATTGCTGAGAAGGTTCAAAAGAACTTGGTTTACTCTAAGCTTGTCACAATAAACATTTTCATCGTGAACCCCGTCTATTTCAAGGGATAATTTTTGCATTTTGGCGTTTGCCGTCGGCTGGATGATATTCCAGAGATCATGCAAGAGTAACGGCAACGAACACAGTTTTTCTTCCAACTTTATTTTGCCGCTTTCGATATGGCTCATATCCAGAATATCGTTGATCAGGCTAATAAGATGGTTACCGGAGGCCAATATTTTTTTCAGATAGTCCTCTACCTGGCTTCGGTTATCGAGATGGGAGAGCGCGAGAGAAGCGTAACCAGCAACGGCATTCATGGGAGTGCGGATGTCGTGGGACATGTTGGAGAGAAAAATACTCTTGGCGTTGCTGGCCTTTTGGGCCTGCTTTAAGGCTTCGGCAAGCCGGCTTTTTTGCTCCATCTCTTCTCTTGTTCGGAGATCAACACTCTGCAGGCCTATGACGATGTCGTAGGCTTCTTTCCGTGTTCCGGCGCGCACTGCCTTTAACTGAAAATAATGGAAGTCTTTGCCATCAAGAACTCGATAAATGAAATAATATATTTTTTTACTGGCAAGTTTGTGTTTAAGCTCCTCTAAGGAGCAGGATTGCCGGAAGGATTCCCGGTCATCCGGATGGACACACGTCCGGAGGTATGTTTTCATTTTCTGCGATAAAGATTCCGTTCCTGAAAAAATTTTTTTCAGGTTCCGATCCGGATAATCCAGCATCTGAAGAATGTTTCCATTGCGGGAGGCAGAGTTGATAACAAAAACAAGCTGATAATCCACGCTAAGAGCGCGTATAAGCTCCATCTGCCGTTTTTCCTGCTCTATTCTCCCTCTTTCTTCCTCACGTTTTTGGGCTGTGCAGTCCAAAAGGAAGCGCTGGCACATTATTTCGCCGTCTTTTTCCACCAGCTTGGCATTGCCCATTACATGAAAAAGCTCGCCGTTCTTATGGATGATTCTGTATTCATAACTTACACTATCGCCGATATTCTTCAGGTCACGGATTACTTTTCTGAGTTTGGGCTTGTCTTCTTCAATCACGGTGGCGGCAACCATATTGAAGCCGGCGGCTTCTATTGCCTCCCTGGAAGGGAACCCCAGCAATTTGAGGGCAGCGCTATTAACGCTGATAATACGGGAGCCATCCAAGGAGTGGCACAATATACCACAATCCATAGTAGTGAATATGGTTTCAAGAGTGGCGTTATTTTGAATAAGCTGTTCCTGATATTCACGTTCTTGTGTAATATCAATGGCTATCCCCATAGTGCCCATCATTGAACCATCTACATTAAGCAGGGGGGCTTTATATGTTGTAAGCAGCCTTTTGCCCTCGCCTGTATCTATGGATTCCTCGGAGATATGTATTTTACCGCTTTCCATCACAATGCGTTCTGACTCAATGCACGCCGGATCATCTTTTTCCACATTCCAGATATAGGCATGCCTTTGTCCCTGCACCTGCTGCCGGGATTTATTGACCGTCCGGCAAAAGCTCGCGTTTACCAGTTCGTGGATTCCATCTTTGCTCTTGAACCATACAAGATTGGGCGTCGTATCCAGGCTGCATTCCAAAAACTGGTTCGTTTGCCATAGATCCTTGCCTTGCTTGTAGATTTTTTGCCAACGCAAAAAATGAAAACGCAGTTCGTCGGCACTCAGCGGCATATTCCAAATATCCGCAACGTGTTCCAGAACGGCTACAGGCAACGGGGCCTCTCGTTGGTTCATGATGAGTATCTCGGCTGTGTGGCTTTTGGCCTTAAGCAGCAAGAAGATATCTGGCTCCTTCAGTTCAGGGCCTGCAATGATCACATCCGCCCGAGCTGCCATTGCCGCATCCGCCGTGGCAGAGCGGGTAAATGCATGGCTAAAGTTGGCGAGAGGAGGCATACTTTTTATTATTTCCGCCATGTCGTCGGGACATCCCGCCAAAAGGAAAGTAATGGTGCAATCATACATATGGATGCGAGCCCCTCATCAAAAAGTCACTTGAAATATTTACCAAGCACTTCAAAAAATTTATTTATGTCAATTGGTTTGGAGATATGGTCGTTCATGCCGCTTTTCAGCGCCTCGGCCTTGTCTTCTTCAAGGGCGTTGGCTGTCATGGCTATAATCGGCATTGAACGCACATCCTCTCTTTCAAGGTTACGAATAATCTTTGTGGCTTCGTAACCATTCATGGTCGGCATTTGTACATCCATCAGTATGGCCGAATAATAATTTTCCGGCGATTTGCGCACCATCTCCACCGCATCCGTACCGTCCGGCGCAAACTCTACCTCAAAGCCGTTTTCCGTAAGAATGAATTCAGCGATTTCTCGGTTCATATCCAAATCATCCACAACCATAATCCGGGCGTTTTTGAATGCCGGCGCTTCAGGAGGCGGCGGAGGCGTTTTCTCAATGAGGTTATGGCTTGAAAGAAGAGCGTTCTTAAGATCAGACATAAACAGCGGTTTGGCGCAAAATGCCGTCACGCCGGCGTTGTGGGCTTCTTCTTCTATATCAGCCCATTCGTAGGCCGTTAGAATGATTATAGAGGCATCTTTGCCAACGATTTGTCTGATGCGGCGGGTGGTTTCCACCCCGTTCAGATCCGGCATCTGCCAGTCTA
>CATJOY010000036.1 GCA_949741925.1 uncultured Desulfovibrionaceae bacterium
TCCTTTTTCTCGAAGCTGTGAGGGCCTTGAGGGCGGGAGCTTCATGCAGGGCGTCGCTTGGCCGCAGCTTGCTTGCTGCTGCGGCCAAGCGTCGTCCGACTCCAAAAAAGAGCTGGGAGAGTCCAGAGAGGGGGGGCGATAGCCCCCTCTCTGGCCCCGCGGGAGGCGGACCACTTTAGGAACTCCCCCACGCTCCGGCCCATCGGGCGGCCTTCCATCCTGAGGGACCGGGAGCCCCTCTCCCCCTGCCCCTCCCCTTTCAAGGCATGGAGCCGAGGCGCAGGGAGAGAAGGGAGGGGTAGCCTAGGGGAGGCTCCCCTAGGCCTTACGAAGTCAACAGATTGTAAAGGCGCTCCATGCACTGTTTTTGGTTAAACTCTTCCAAAACTATTTGTCTGCCCCGCCTGCCCATGGCCTTGATCTCCTTCTTATCGGCGGCCATGGCCGTAATTGCTTCAGCCAGGCGTTGCCCCACCTCGGCATCCGGCTCTTTGGGATCGGGGCGGGCAATAAGGCTGCCGTTTATTCCTTCCCGCACCAATTCGGGCATACTGCTGGTGTAAAATCCCAGCAACGGCTTTTCCGCCAACATAGCCTCGGCCAGCACATATCCAAACCCTTCCCACAGCGAGGGCAACACAAAGATATCAATACTTTTCCAGAAATTGGCCAAATCTTCCCGGAAGCCCAGGAAGATAACATGTTCCTCGACCCCCAATTGTTTGGAGAGCTTGAGCAGGGCTCCGGCCCCGGGCCCGTCTCCGGCAATAACCACCTTGTGGGCCAAACCAGCCTCGCTCAGGGCCTTACTCATGTGCAGGAGATATTTCTGTCCTTTTTGCTCGGTCAGCCTGGCCGCGTTGCCGATGATCAGAGTTTTCTTTTCCCGTTCGTAAACGGCGGAGAGCGTTTCTCCCCGCTCCATCATTGCGTCAAAGGCTTCGGCATCTAAGCCGTTATATAAGAGATGAATTTTTTCCTGAGGGATGAGATCCGGGCACTCGGCCAGGAGAAGAATTTCCGTGGCCCGGGAATTCACAATAACCCCATCCAAGATTTTTCGGTAATACAATTTGTTCAGCGCGTCGTTCCGCACCGAAAGGGCGCTCCCGCGGCGGTAGATAATTTTTTTGACCCCGGCCATTTTCCCGGCCAGCCCGGCGCCCTTGATATCACTGGTCAAACCCAGGACCAGATGACTGACCCGGGCATACTTCAGGGTGGCGGCGTTGAAAAGCAGCATGAAGGGATTGAACGAGGAAAGGGTGGAAAAACGGAAAGGCAGGCAGGTGAGTTGGGGGTAGCGTCTGGCCCTCTCTAAAAGGGGGGTGCCGGCCCCGGCCATAACCGCTACATCCAGGCCCTTCTCGGCCATGGCAAGCGCCGCTTCCAGGTGCCAGCGTTCTCCGCCGCCCCAGGCCTTGTTGCCGTTGCAAAAACAGACTTTGCCGCTGATTGGGGAACTCACGGGGTAACCTCCCGCGGGCCGTCCGAACCGGCCGCCGCTTCAAATGCTTTTCTGCGTTCGGCATAGGGGGGAAAAGCAAAAAAGGAGGAACCCGAAACCAGACATTGCGCCCCGGCCCGGACCAAAGCCCCGGCGTTCTCCGGCGTAACCCCGCCATCTACTTGGATAATGGCCTTGCTGCCCCGCTCCTGAAGCATCCGGCGCAGACGGCTGACTTTATCCAAACTGGAAGGAATAAAGGTTTGGCCGCCAAAACCGGGATTGACGGACATGATCAGCGCCATATCCAGGCCCTCCAAAACTTCTTCTACAGCGCAGAGGGGCGTTGCCGGGTTGAGGGCTACCCCTGCCTTCAGGCCCAGGTTTTGGATTTCGCGCAGGGTTCTTTCCAGATGCAGGCAGGCTTCAGCATGCACCACGAGCATATCGGCCCCGGCGGCGGCAAAGGCCTGCACATGGCGCTCCGGCTCGCGAATCATCAGATGGACATCAAAAAACAGCCGAGAAACCTCCCGCAGCCGTTTGATCACCGGGGGCCCGAACGTAATGTTGGGAACAAAGCTGCCGTCCATGACATCCAGATGGACCCAGGAGAGGCCCGCCCGCTCAAGCTCGGCCAGTTCCTCGCCCAGACGGCTAAAATCCGCGGATAAAAGCGACGGGGATAACACCATGGCAAATCCTCACTATGCCGGACCCGTAGTTTGGTCCGGTCCGTCCAGAGAGTGGAGAAGAGAGCTGATGGATTCCAGTTCGGCGGCCAGGCGGCGGTAAAGCACTTCGCTTTCCTCATCCAGGCTGAAGTTCTCGGCGGGCTGCTCAGAGGGCCGCGCGGCGGGTTTTTGGTCGGGGGCGGCCGCGTTCCGGGATTCTGTTGGAGGATCAAGCTGAGGCGGCGTTTCCTCCTGGTTGGGGAGCGTTTCCCTAGCAGCTTCCTCAGCCAGAATACGGCGGGCGCCTTCGATGGTCAGGCACCGCTCGTGGAGCAGATAGCGGATGCGGCGGAGCATAGCCAGATTCTTTTCTGTGTACAGGCGCTGCCCCTTTTCTGTGCGCAACGGCGTTATCTGGGGAAATTCCATTTCCCAGAAACGCAAGACATAGGTCTTCAGATGCAGAAGAGCCGCTGCCTCACCGATGCGGTACAGCTTGCCGCGCATGCCACTCCTTTTGCTCCGCAATGTTCCCGGCCGCCTCCCCTGAATCGGATCTATCGCGCCACCAAACGAACCTTTCCGGATCGCCCCGCCAGACCCCTTTCACAGCGGGCGGCAAGGGTAAGGCTCCGGAAATCCACAGAGAACTCCCGCCAGCATACCCAAAGAAAAGCAGGATGACAATGCAGGCATCGGGGGGGGGGAGAGATCGGCTGGTGCTCCGTTAACGAATGCCTCCGGCGGCCGGGGCGCTGCCCCGGACCCCGCCAGGGGAAATGATTCCCCCTGGACCCCCCAATAGGAGAATGGGGATGGTTTCAGAAAGCCTGAGATTGTCATTCCTCTGGCCCGGAGGAAATACCAAGCCCCTCGACTGGAAAGAAAGGCTCCGCCGCAACCTACAGGCGCCCCCTTCCGTGCATATGCCGCGCTGCGCTCGCGCTCCCGCGCTCGCCGCGCTGATGGCCGGTATTGCGATGGGTAGCTTTCCGGATCAAGCAGCCTTCACTATGATTGGGGGGGCTGCTCAACGGCTCCCTGATGAACTTCTTGAACAGCCGCGGCGATCAGGCGGCTGAAGGAGTCACTTCGCTACGGCATACCCCCGAAGACGTGGAGCCGGGCTTGGAAACCACTCCTTCTCAATTCTCGATTTTTTCTCCCCGCTCTTGGAGAAACAGACGGATTTCTTCAAGCAACGCCTCGAGAAGGAGATCCCTGTCACCGTACACCGTGCGCTGGATAATACCTTTACGGAACAACGTCCCCTTGCCCTCGCCTCCGGCAATGCCCACATCGGCCTCCCGGGCTTCTCCCGGTCCGTTCACTTCGCAGCCCATGACCGCAACGGAAAAATTCTGGGGAAAAACAGCGATTTTTTCTTCCACAGCTTGGGCCAGAGGGATGAGGTCAATACGCGTTCTGCCGCAGGTAGGGCAGGAAATAAGCTCCGGGCCGCGGCGGCGCAGGTCCAGCCCGCGAAGAATCATATAGGCTACATCCACTTCCCGGGTAGGATCGTGGGTCAGCGAAACCCGCATGGTGTCTCCGATGCCCTCCGCCAGCAGGAGGCCAAGGCCGAGAGATGATTTGACGGCCCCGCTCAAAAGCGTGCCCGCCTCGGTAACGCCGATGTGCAAGGGGTAATCGCAGGCCGCGGCTAAAAGCCGGTACGCTTCCAGCGTATGACGGACCGACGAGGATTTAAGGGAGATTTTGGTGTTGTAAAAGCCGCGCTCCTCCAGCATGCGCACGTGGCGCAAGGCGCTTTCCACCATGGCCTCGGGCGTGGGGCCGCCGTAACGCGCCAGGAGATGCTTTTCTACCGAGCCGGAATTCACGCCCACCCGAATGCAGGCTCCCGCTTGCGCCGCCGCCTCCACAACCCGGGCCACGGCCTTTTCTCCGCCAATATTGCCGGGATTGATCCGCAAGCCTTCAAATCCCGCCTCAAGAGCGGCCAGGGCCAGACGGTGATCAAAATGGATATCGGCAATCAACGGCACGGGCGAGGCCGCGCGGATGCTCCTCAGCGCTGCCGCCGCCGCCTCGTCCGGCACGGCAACGCGCACGGCTTCGGCTCCGGCCGCGGCCAGACGGCGCGCCTGGGCAATGGTGGCCACGCTATCGCGCGTATCCGTATTGGTCATGCTCTGGACCATGACGGGATGGCCGCTGCCAATGCGCAGCGTTCCAAGAGTAACGGTTCGTGTTGTTCTGCGGGGGTACGGCATAGCCTATCCTTTTTGGCCTCCCGGATACCATGGCGGAGGCGCTGGTGTGGAAAACAAAACCTAGTCCATTTTTCCAGTCAAGCCAAGGCCGTAAAGCGGGGGCATTCCAAGAGCCCTGGCCGCCTTGAGAACAAGGTCTGGCCTTCTCCAAAAAGTGAGGGTACTGTGGCAATGCTCCCGCGGGCTCCGCGCCGGGCCTGATCCTCCCCCCGGCTCTGCCCGCCTGCTGGCGCCCCCGGCAGGCGTAAACCATAAAGGACGTGTTGATGCACCCTTCACAGAACTACACTATCGGCTTTCTTGTGTTTCCGGATATGCTGCAATTTGATCTTACCGGCGCATACGGCGTGCTGGCGGCAGGCCCCGGCGCGAGGCCCCATCTTTTATGGAAACGACGGGAACCGGTTGTTTCCAGCGACGGGCTTATTGTAACTCCGACCATGAGCTTTACGGAAAGCGCTGATTTGCATTTTGACGTGCTTTGCGTGCCCGGCGGCGGCGGGGTGGGCGCTTTGCTGGCTGATGATGCCGTGCTGGCCTTTTTGCGGGAGAAGGGCGGGCAGGCCCGCTATCTGGCTTCGGTCTGCACCGGGGCGTTGGCGCTGGGCGCGGCGGGATTCCTGGGGGGAAAACGAGCCACAACACATTGGCAGTCTTTGGATATGCTGACGGCGTTCGGCGCTGTTCCCGTAAAGGAACGGGTGGTTATGGATGGCAACCTGATCACCGGGGCGGGGGTTAGTGCCGGTATTGACATGGCCTTGACCCTGGCCGGGCGGTTGTGGGGCGATGACGCGGCGCGGACAATCCAATTGAATATGGAATATGCGCCGGCTCCTCCCTATGATGGCGGCACGCCGGAGAGCGCGCCCGCGCGGGTGGTGGAAGCGTTGCAAGCCAAAACCGCCGCCCGCCAGGCGCAACGGCGTGAGGCCGTGCGCGCGGCTGCCGCTCGAATAGCCGCAAGAAAAGAGGCTTAAAGGAAAGGCAAAGCAAAAGAAGAAGGCCTTGTGCGCCGTGAGAAGAAGTACAAGGGCAGAGAAAACGTGGCAGAGGGAGCTATAAAACTTCAAATATCGGATGTAAAAATTGCGGCGGGATGAAATAAAATCAAGAGAACTGCTTTTCGCCTCCTCGTCGCCCTGATCCTGATCCTCTTACCGGCCACTAGCGCCGGATAAAAAGCGACCTCGGCTCATCTCACCAATTTTGAGCCGAGGTCGTAAAACTGATCCACTTGCAGTAGCTAAAACACGGGAGCGCTAACCGCGCCGCGCCGGCCCCGGTTTTGTCCTGCCGGATAACTCCGGGATTCCCTTTTTAAATAAGAACTCTTGGAAATTGTGGCAAAGGTACAATTGGACGCCCGTTTTCCTCTAAAAGATGTCCTTATTTTCCGTTGCCGGCGCCCGTTTCCTGATCAGCGGATAATCCGGCGACAAGTTCACGGATTTCCGATGCCCTTCAAATAGGTATCCGCGCTCCAGAGCGCCTCTTCATCCTCCGGCATTACAGGGCTTCCAGCACCTCCAGGGCCCGTTCAAAGTCAAAGGCGTGCACTGCTTCGACAAGGGTTTTGGCCTCTTGCGGGTAGCGGCGCTGCACTTCCGGCAGCACGTGTTCGCAGACGGCCAGGGCTTCGGCATCGCTATCGCGGAGCAAGGCTTTGAGGCGGTCAAGGGCCTGATCCAGGTTTTGCTCCCCCTCTCCGGCCGGGCCGTTGGGCTGATCCGGGATGGTTTCCGCGGTGTTCTCGGCGGCATAATAGCGATCCAGAACATCCATAACGGCGGCCAACTGCGGCTCAAAGCGCACAAGGGCGTTCTTTCGGGCCTCTGTTGCCGCGGCTTGGGGATCAGGTTTTTTATCCTCCCGGCGCAGTCCGAATTCATAGTCCAGGGTCGCGGCGGCCCGGAAAAGCCCGGAGTGGCCGAGACGGGCGGCCATGGTTTTGATGCTGCGGGCAAAGGTGCGGATTTCATCCAGCCGGGCGTTGGCTCGCCATGATTCAAAGGTATCCGCCATATCCTTGTATTGGGTATAGAACCGTTCCAGCAGAATGTCATACAGCTTGGTATTGCCGCCGAGCCGCTCCAAAGCGCCAACGATGTCAAAGCCGCGCAGGGAAAGGCAGCTTTTGGCGTTTTCTGCCGGCGAGGCTTCTCCCTCATGGTGGAGGTAGGCTTGGAGGATGCCGTAGAGTTTTTGGATATCAACGGGTTTGACCACGTGGCCGTTCATGCCCGCGCTTAAGCGCCGTTCCCGTTCTTCCTTGGCGGCATGGGGCGCCATGGCGATGATGGGCATGGTTGCGCAGCCTGTCTCGCTTCGGATCAAGGTTGTTGCCTCGTAGCCGTCCATGACCGGCATTTCTAAATCCATGAGCACAAGATCAAAGGGAGGACGCCGGGTTTCTGCCTTAACCAGATTGAGGGCTTCAAGTCCGTTGGCGGCCAGGCTTACCTCAACTCCGGTTGTGCGCAGGGCTGAGGCGATGGGCTGGTTGGCGGCGGCATCCCCCGTCAGCAGCACCTGTTTGCCGTGGAACAAGGGGATGGCAACCAGGCTGTGCGGGCTTTCTTCCCGGCTTGCCGTGAGGGCCGAGAGCACAGCGTCAAGCAGGGCCGGGCGCTCAATGGGCTTGAGGGCGGCCACTTTGCTTGAGGGGCCGCCAAAGCTGTGGCGGGCGTCTTCAGCATCCTGTTGGCAGAGAAAGATCACGGGAGGAAAGGAGGCCTGAAGGGTTTCGCCCGCGTAGTTCCACATATTGCGGAACACGGGGAACTCCGCTTCTTCCACATCGATCACCATGAGCCCGTAAGGGCATTTTTCGCTAATGGCGGTGATCAGATGGCCCCATGCCTCGGTAGCGTTCCAAACTTCATCTACCTTGAGGGCAAAATCCCCAAGCATGGCAGCGCAGGCGGCGCGTCCTTCGGCATCGGCGCAGGCCAGCAGCGTGCGCACGCCGCTCAAGAGCTGCAACGGCAATTCCTCTGTGGCCGCATCGCGCGTATCGGCTTCAAGGCGGCAGGTGAAAGACATGGTGGTGCCCCGGCCGAATTCGCTGCTGACGGCAATATCGCCCTGCATCATGGAAGCCAGCAGCTTGGAAATAACCAGGCCAAGCCCGGCCCCGCCGTACTTGCGGGTGGCGGAAGAATCGGCCTGGCTGAAGGCTCTGAACAGCCGTCCCATCTGCTCGGGGGTCATGCCGATGCCGGTATCGCTGATCTCGAAGAGGAGTTCAACCTCAGGGCCCTGGCGGGAAATCAGGGAACAGCCGAGTTCCACGCGGCCCTTTTCCGTAAACTTTACGGCGTTGCCGAGAAGATTGGCGAGAACCTGGGAGAGGCGGAGGGAATCGCCGATCAGGTGACGGGGCACATCAGGGGCAACGTGGAAGACCATTTCCAGATTTTTTTCCGCGCTTTTTTCCGCCAGCAGGGCTTGGAGGGTGTGCAGCAGCTCATCCAGGTGGAAATCCATCCGTTCAAGATGCATTGTGCCTGCTTCGATTTTGGAAAAATCGAGAATATCGTTGATAATGCTCAGGAGCGACGTAGCCGCCGTGTGGATTTTCTCAACGTAATGCCGCGGCTTTGGGGCAAGATCGCTTTTGAGGGCCAGATAGGCCATGCCGATGATGGCGTTCATCGGAGTACGGATTTCATGGCTCATATTGGCCAGGAAATCGCTTTTGGCGCGGGTGGCTTCTTCGGCTTTTTCCTTTGCCAGGGTTAGCTCGGTGGTATCGTTTTGGATGATGATCACGCCTTGGCACGCGCCGCTTGTATCGACCACCGGGGCGATATGGGTGCAGACATGGGCAATCCGGTTGGCGTCGTAAAATACTTGTTCGTTGCGCACGAGCGGCGCTCTGGTTTTCATAACCCGGCGGCAGGCTTTTTCCAGGCCGCTCACCCAGGCTGCTCCCGTTTGGGTGCGGGAGAACAGGGTTGCCAGATCTTCTCCTTCGCGTTGCGCATGGGCGGGAAGGTTAAGATAGCTGTTCAGGTTGGAGGTGCCGAGAACATAGCGCAAGCTGCTGTCAAGCACCAGAATAAGCTCGGGACAGTTTTCCAGCAGAAGGCGGTTGTAGGCATCCTGAAGATCCCTGGCCTGGGCGCTTTGTTCCCGGAGCTTTTCCGCTTCGTTGAGCCCCGCCGCCATGTTGTTGTAATCAAAGGTCAGCCGCCGAAGCTGCCGTTGCAGGGCGGCGTTTTCCCGCTTCAGACGTTCAATCTCGTCAGCGGCGGAAAGGCGCTCTTGTTTTTCCATGCATCCCCCGGGGCCGGCAAGCCCCTCGAATCCAGCCCCTTTCCGCGGCTTTCCGGCAGGCCAAAAAAAGCCTTGCGCCGGAGAGCGGAAGGGTATTCGGCCGCAAGGTCGCTCCCTGTGGCCGCAGGCGTTGCACCCGGCGTTTTGTGCCCGATCCGGTTACAGGATGCAAAAGCCTATGGACATATTGTTCAAACGGTTTTTGGCCCTGCCCTGATGTACCGACGTGGGGCAGAACTCGCCATAAGAATAGAATCCGGCAAAGGTCGCGCCAGATAGTTCCGCCGCGGCCATTTCACCCTCTCGGGCCCGGTTTTGGCCCAGGACAATATGCCGGGCGCAGCAGGTGACGATAAGCACCGTTGAGTAAACATACCCATCAGGTTGCTCGCAAAGTTCCCGGCACACTTCCCGCAAAGCTTCGCCGGTGGTCTCCTCAATATCCTTTCCCTGCACCATCTGGACCGAAACAGCCGCGCCCACGGGCATCATGGCCATGGCCCGACCGGTTCCGGTCTCTTTATCCATATCCATGAAGTTGCGGCAAATGGGCACGCCGTCGTAATCATCTTCGGTATCCAGTTCCACGCACAGGGGGGCAAAAAGAAGCCTGGCCCTGTCTTCAGGATCTACCCCTTGGGCCAACATGGCCTCGTAGGCGGTCATGGAGTCAATGCGCTCGACGAGTGTGCCCTTGGAGGCGGTGATTCTGGATTTGGCAATTCTGCTGCGGGGGATATTGCGGACAACGAATTTGGGGCGAACATTGCCCCCGATCAACAGCAAGACCAGGCTGTTGTTGTGGCTTTCTCCCCGGTAAAAAATACGGGTTTGGGAGAAATCCAGGTAATCGGAGGCCAGGCCGCCGAAAATCGGCTTGCCCTGAGCAAGTTCATCCAGCAGCGCAAGCTTTTCATCCGCTGTAAATTCCGTGTTGCCGGCGGAAAATACGATAATGGCTTCACAAGGGGCATCGCCGAGTTCCGCCGCGGCCTGGGCAAAGGCCTCGCGTAGTTTGCGCTCCGGCTCTACGTCCATATCCAGCGCGGCGGCGACGCCAAAGCGGCAATCTTCTCCGCTTAAGACCAACAGGGTGGCGCAGAGATTATGGTAGCCGCCGGGGCTTATCTGGGCAATTGTTGTACAGCCCACGATGGGCATGCCGGCAGCTTGCTCAAGGGCCGGAACAAGCTCGGGCCCTTCCCCATCGCCCTCTGTGAACAGGATGCCGCAGCGATTGGGGCCGGAGGGCAAGGCCGCGTTGACTTGCTCCAAGAGATCCCGAACCGCGGCCTCGGCATCAACAGCTTCAAAAGTTACGGCGACAGTGGATTGCATTGCAGCCTCCTTTTGATGCGGAATTGACGCCGAAAATAGAGACAAACTAGTCTATCCTATTTTGATGAGGATAGCAAGGGAATATGCAGCGGAATCCGGAGAAAGAGTTGGGGGCTGCTCGCCCCCAAACCCCCCGGCAGGGGAATGATTCCCCTGCACCCCCAATCGGAGGATGAACATGGTTTCAGGAACCCTGAGGTTATCGTTCCTTTGGCCCGAAGGATACAACCGAGCCCCTCGAGAGCAAATGAAGGGGATGCCGTAATACACAGTCACCCCCTTCTGTGCATACGCCGCGTTGCGCTCGCGCTCCCGCGCTCGCCGCACTGATGTCCGGTACCACGATGGGCAACGTTCCGGATCAAGCCCTCAGATCTGTTTCATGGCGAAGAGTTGGAGGTTGCTTGCCCTTAAATCCCCCGGCAGGGGAATGATTCCCTTGTACCCCCAATCGGAGGGAAGATTGTAGCTAAGTCTTATCCAGGGTGCTCGGGGGCGTGAGGCCTTTAGCGGGGGTTGGGGGCAGCGCCTTGAGCTGATGTGATGATTTGCTGTAGCCTCATCAGAGCAAACGATGGTACAGGCCTGCCCCGGTTGGGGGGTCCGGGGGTATCATACCCCCGGCGGGGTGTGGGGCGGAGCCCCACATTCGGTGATCAGGCCTTGTCATCGGGGAGAGGCTGGGGGGAGGCCGTGTTTTTTTCTGCGGCGCTCGATCAGCCCGGTAGCGAAACGAGCCAAGGGCGGCCCGGTCAGGATGACGATGATCAGCCGGGCTGTTTGGATGGCCATGACAAAGGCCATGTCCGCGCCGCTGGAGGCGGCAATGATGGCGGTGGCCTCCATGCCTCCGGGGCTTGTGGCCAGGTACGCGGTGAGGGGGTCGATACCCGCGACCCACGAGAGAACCAGGCCGAACGAGCCGCAGAGGGCAACTAAAATGAGGATCGCCAGCAAAATGACGGGCAGGGCCCGGACGGCCACCATAAAAATAGGCCGGGTAAAGCGCAGGCCGATGCTCCAGCCAATGAAGATATAGGAGATATAGAGGAGCCAGGGCGGCAGGGTGATAGTCAGAAGGCCGCTGAGCTGCAAGGCGGAGCCCACAAGCATGGGAAGAAGCATTGCCCCGGCCGGCAAGGGCAGCTTTTGCCCGATGCCCGTGCACACGGCGGTGATGAAGAGCGTAGCGGCGAAGAGCTGCAGGGAAATTGGGGGAAACAGGGTTTCCAAGAAAAACGGGGGCTCCTCCAGCGGCCCTTCAAGGCCCAGAAACCGGCCGATCAGGGCGGCCACAATAACCACGATGACCACACGCATATATTGCATGAACGCGACAAGCCGCGGATCAGCCCCGTAAAATTCGCTCATGATGACCATGGGGGTGGCCGCTCCCGGAGAAGTGCCCCAAATGGCCGTATTGCCGGGCAGAATTTGGCGGATTGTCATAAACCAGCCCAGGCTGAAGCCGAAAATAATGACCATGACCACCGAGAGCAAGGCCATGAACCAGTTCTCCAGCATGCCCCGGAGCAGCGGCAGGGTGAACGAGGCGGCGATCATGCAGCCGATTATGCCCTGCGAGCCGACAAAGAACGGCTGCGGGACATACAGCCCCGTTCCCTGAATAGCCACCAGAACCGAAGCCATGATGGCCCCCAGCAGACCGGAAGCCGGTACATGCAGCGTTTCCAGAACAAGAATGGCCAGCGCGGTGAGCGAACTGAGAACGGTCCAGCTAACGCCCCGGTTGAGGCGCAGTAAGGGGAAATCCTGTTTAAAGTGGGGCATGGCGCAAATCGCGGGCGGCTTGTGGGGCCGGTTGGCTCCCCGGCGGCGGAAACCGGAAAGAGGTTCCGCCGCCGGGGGGTGTTTTTTAAGGCTTTCCGCCCGAGAAACAGAGGCTCTGTTGCCAAGGAGGGCGGAAAAAAGCGAGTGAGGGCGTTGGTTCTCTCCCCCGGGCGCGACGTTTTTCGGCTGAAGCTGCCGGGGTACGCCGGCCTTGCGGCAGCAAAACGGCGTTACGCATGCGCCCCGGGGCATGGCGCGAACTATTTTCCCAGCACCGCTAGGGTAGCGCGGGCAATTTCCAACTCTTCGTTGGTGGGCACAACCAGAACGGGCACGCGGGTTCCGGCGGGGCTGATGGAGCGGGGCTTGCCCAAGCGCTTGTCGTTTTCGACCGGGTCAATGCTGATGCCCATGTGCTCAAGGCCGGAGCAGACCTCGGCCCGAAGGTGGTTATCATTTTCACCGATGCCCGCGGTAAAGATCACGGCATCCACGCGGCCGAGAATGGCGTAGTAGGCCCCGAGGCATTTCTTAATGGCGTGGGCAAATACCTCAAAGGCAAGTTGGGCTTTGGCGTCGCCTTGTTCGCGGGCGGTGTGGATATCGCGCATATCGTTGACGCCGCAAAGCCCCTTAAGGCCGCTTTGCTTATTGAGCATCGTGTCAATTTCTTTGACGGAAAGCCCCTTGCTTTGGGCGATATAGGCATGGATGGCCGGATCAATATCGCCGCAGCGGGTGCCCATAACCAGGCCGGCCAGGGGGGTCATGCCCATGCTGGTATCAAGGCATTTGCCGTTTTGCACGGCGGCCATGGAGCAGCCGTTGCCCAGGTGGCAGGTGATGCAGTTGAAGGTATCGTAGTCTTTGCCGAGAAACGCGGCGGCTTCCCGGGCAACAAAGCCGTGGGAGGTGCCGTGAAAGCCGTAGCGGCGGACATGCAGGGTTTCGTACAGATCGTAAGGCACGGCATAAATATAGGATTTCGGGGGCATGGTCGCGTGGAATTCGGTATCAAAAACCGCCACGGAAGGGGCGTTGGGAATAAGGGCCTGAGCCACTTCAATACCCTGGAGGTTGGCCGGGTTGTGCAGCGGGGCCAAGGGCGAAAGATCGCGGATCGCCTTTTTCTCGGCTTCGCCCACCAAACAGGCTTTTTGCAGAATCTCGCCGCCCATAACCACCCGGTGCCCCACAGCGGCGATTTCGGAAAGATCCTTGATAACGCCGAGTTTTTCGTCAGTCAGCAGGGCCACTACGGCGTGCATGCCCGCGGTATGATCCGGGAAAGGCTGCTCTTGAGAATGCTTTACTTCGTCGGCAGCGCCGGGGTGAAACTTGTGGGTGAGAGAGCCCACGGCATCGCCGATACGCTCTACCAAACCGGAGCACAAGGCCTGACCGGAGGGCATATCCAACACCTGATACTTAAAAGAAGAGCTGCCGCAATTGATAACCAGAACTTTCATGGTGCGTATCCTCATATAAGGGTAAGGATTGGGAGCGGCGCGGCCGGAGCGGCACACCGCTAAAACCTCTGTACGTGCTCCGGAACTGTGCCGCAAAACAGGGCAAACAGCAAGTGCCGGGCCGGAAATGAAGCGTTGTGAATTGGAAATGGAGAATGATTCCCCGCGGCTTTGGGGCGTTTTGCAATGCATCCGCGCAATTTTTGGAAAAAAGATTGTTTCTCGCGGTCAGGAAGAAAGGAATGGCAAGCGGGAGATGCGTCACAATCGCTGTTTCCCGCCTGAGGCCGTCACAAGGGAATTGAAAATGGAGAGGCATTTTCCGAAAGACGCCGGGAACCTCAGGCCTCCGCCAATTTCCCTGTCGTACTCTTTTTTTACAGCGCCAAGGTTTTTTTGCTTTTTGAGGCTTTTCTTTTGCCCTTTTCAATGCTTCAAGAAAAAGCCTCTCATGCCGGATGGCTTGCTGAGCCTTTCGGGCCATGATAGAAGGGAACCTGAACCAAGGTCTGTTTCTTCTCCGCTGTCAAGCCGTCTTTCCCCTAGCGGCGTCAGCCGAAAACAACCGATTCCGGCGTGTGCGTCCTCTCCTGCGTTCGCTTTTTTGTCGTTGATCCGGGGGAAACCAAGCCAGGAAAGGGGAAACAGCCCCTACGGGAGAACAGTTCGATTTTTTGCGATCCATACGCCCCATCCATCGGAGGACGCGGCAGCCATGCGGGCGCTGTTTCCTCACGGAAGGCTTTAGGGGGGCTCCCTTGGCATCAAAGCCCCTCCGTTCTCCGAAGGGAAAGGCCCAAACCATAGAGGACCAGGTAATGAGCGATCATGCCCCGGAAGAAATCCAAGCGCCGCCCATGCCCAGCGACGACGAGGTGGAAAAGCGCGCCTACAGACGGCTCCCCCGGCCTTATCCGGTGGAAGTCGCCCGATTGGCTTTTCCCATGGACGAGAATGCCGCGATGCAAACTACCTGTTGCGATATCAGCACAGGCGGCCTGAGCGTGGAAGCCCCTGCCGACACCCTGAAAGTGGGTGATGTGTGTCGGCTTAAGGTACACATCCCCTTGCTGAACACCTTTTCCCCCGGCTTTTTCAAAGTATACGAGAACGATGTGGAGCAGTATTTCACCGCTCTCGGGCAGGTAGTTTGGACTAGGGCCGTGGCAGGCAGAATCCTTATGGGCTGTACGTTTGTAAATGTTGACGCAGATCAACGCGCCGCGCTGGAAAAACTGATTACCAAGGCCTTTGCCATGCCCTCTTGAGCCGCTTTCCCGCGGGCTCTGCCCCGGCTTTTCCCCGCGCGGGCCACATCCGACCGCGTCTCCGTGTTTTTTTCCTTGGCAAAGGGGAGCGCTCTTATACCCTGAGCAATGCCCAAGGCTCCTTTACCGCATCACGGTAGTTTGCAGACCCCCTCTCTCCCCCGTTGAGAAACGGCCTCCATGAGCGCTCGGTTGCTCAAAGAGGTTGTGTTCTTTTGTTCATTTTATAAAAGCACTGTAAAAGTAGATAGATAGTAATATTACGCACAGTGTGCGCACATGATGATGTTCCTTATGCCCTCTGGTCTCTTTTTTTTGGGCAATGCCTGCCAGTCTCCGGGCTCCTCTTTCTAAAGGAGGCTGAACGCTTCACTCCACAAAGCCGCGCCACAACGAGGCCACGGCAGCGTGTAGGCTCCCCATGTCCCGTCGGGGAAACGGTACACACGGGAGTGAAGCGAGGCTGCCCCGCCGGAAATGTTCTTTTGTTGCTTCATAAAAAATACTGAAAAAATAGTGGATTATCTGAATTACGCACAGAGTGGATACAAGTCGGTGTTCCTTATGCCCTCCGGCGTCTTTCTCACGGACAAAACCGGTTGGTCTCTGGGCTCTCTCCTCCTGCCAAAGGGGTTGAACGTTCCACCCCGCAGCGCCACGCCACAACAAGGCCATGGCAGCGTGTAGGCTCTCCATGCCCCGTTGGAAAACGGCATACCCGGGAGTGGGGCGAGGCTGCCTTACCGGGAATGTTCTTTTGTTGCTTTATAAAAAAGATTGTAAAAATAGTATTTTATCTAAATTACGCACAGAATAGACACAAGCCGTTGTTCTTTATACCCTCCGGTATCCTCCCCATATGGGCGAAGCCCGGCCGATCTCCGGGCTCTCTCCCCCTACCACCAGGGCGGACCGCCCTCCTCCACAACAACGCCAGTCCGCAAAAGCAGCAAGGCGGTTTACGTGCCGACCGTAAACCGCCTTGGTGATATTGCATTAAGGAAGGAAGATACTCTTTATCTAGCAAGTTATGTGCCAACGTATCCTTTTGTAAAAAATATCTAGAAAAACAGTCCGTTAATGATGTTTCCCTTATTTGAGAGGCCGGAAGGTGTTCAAAATGTTTAACTCCGGAGCCTTTGTTGCCCGGAATCCGGCCCGGGGCGGCTCCTGTGGCGGGGGCTGTTCCCCAATACTTTCTTGCAGTCGCCTTGTCTTTTTCTTCCAGAGGCGTCATCCGGATAAAACGAACTCGGAGTAGTGCAAATCCCTCTTCGCCCGCTTTTTTTGTTCCTTTGTCAAGGGAAAATTTTCGGCTTTTGGCGGAAACAACAGGCTGCGCAACAGCCCTTCGGACCGGAATTTCAGCCCAATTCAAAAAATAGTACGGCCCGGTAGCCGGATTCAATTTTTTTTACCGGGAAATTGCTCCCGGCGGGGCGAGAGGCCGGCCCCGGCTATGTCTGTATTTTTATGGCGGCTCCTGCTATAGAGAACGCTTTGCGCTGCCGGGCGCTTCGGAAAGGGCCGATTGCGGAAGGCCCGAGAGCGCCGGGGGTTCCATTCGGGTTGTTCTCGGGCCGGGAGCCCGGATTCCGGCTGCTGTGGGGCCCGTCCAACCATTGGGAATATACATGAATGCCTCTTTGCTCGCCTTGGCTACGCGCCTGCGTCACGAACTGCACGCCATGCCCGAACTTTCCGGTCAGGAAATCCGGACGCGACAGCGCCTGCAAGATTTTTTGCGCTGCCGTTCACAACTGGAAATCGAGGAACGCGGCGCGTGGTTTTTTGCCCGGAAACGCGGCAGCGGGCACAGGCCGCCCATTGCCTTTCGGGCAGAAATGGACGCCGTGGCACTAGATGAAACCATTACCCTGCCCTATGCCTCAACGGTTGCCGGGGTTGCTCACAAGTGCGGGCATGACGGACACTGCGCGGTTTTGGCGGCGTTGGCCCTGGAAACGGAACGGCTGGAACCGGATCGGGATGTTTATTTCATCTTCCAGCATGCCGAGGAAACGGGGCTGGGCGGTCGGATCTGCGCGGAACTCTTGCGGGAAAAGGGCATTGAAGAGATCTACGCCTTCCATAATATGTCTGGCTTGAGCAGGGGCGCGGTAGCCATACGTCGGGGCGTCATGAACTGCGCCTCGCAGGGCGTGGCCCTGCGCCTGACCGGTCTGGCAGCCCATGCCAGCCTGCCTGAGACGGGCAGAACTCCGGTTTTTGCGGCAGCGGATCTCATCCGGAGCATTCCGGATCTGACCCGGCAGGAACGGTTTTCCGGGCCGGTGTGGTGTACGGTTATCCAGGTGGCGCTGGGGAGCGCAAATTTCGGCATTGCCGCTGGTGAAGGCACGGTGTTGCTGACCTGCCGGGGGGAGCGGGAAGCGGATATGCAGGCTCTTTCCGAGGAGGTTATTCGGGCGGCCCGGCGTTTTGCCCAACGTGACGGCCTGCGCCTTGAAGCATCTTTCCACGATGTGTTCCCTGAAACGGTCAACCATCCGGAATGCGTGGCAAAAATCGAGGCTGCCTGTCGCCGTCTTGGGTATGCCCTTTACGAGATGCCGGAACCCATGCGGGCCTCAGAGGATGTGGGGCATTTCTTTAAGGCGGCCAAAGGCGCGCTGTTTCTTCTTTATACCGGCGGCAGGCCCCCCATCCATGCCCCTGATTACGATTTTGACGACACCATTATTGAGCAGGCCGTGGAGCTGTTTAAGAACATCATTATGACCTAAGGAAGAAGAAAGGCACTCAGGTTCTTCACCGCCCGGAAGCTTCATCTGATCATGATGGAATAGAGCGTTGGGCATGGAGAAGTAAAACGGCAATCAAGCGCTTCATTATCTTGCAAAGCGCTTTGGATGATCGGGAATGCCCCATAGCCTGAAGCGCGGCCTATGCTCCGGAACGAGGTTCCATTCCCCTCGGCCGGGGCGCTTTTCTTTTCATGCTCCACGAGGCGCTTTCGTTCGCCATTCCTCCGCGGCCGTGGCGCGCCTTTATAATTCGCCCTTTGCAATGCTCCCTTATCCTCACAATCCCAGCGTCTTTTTGGCAATATCAACTTCATCCGGATCGCCGGTGTGCTTTCCGGGGTCGTCGGAAAGCTTGATTGCCTTTTGCCAGCCTTTTTTTTCCGTCAGTTTTGCCGCGGTCAGCTTGATGACGATATTCAACGGCGCCACATCATGAACATCACAGGTCAGAAAGGTGCCTATGCCGTAGTTGTCGTTAATTTTCCCCGCGCAGTATTTGTGGATTTCCACGGCTTCTTCCACGCTCAGGCCGTTGCTGAAGGTCAGGGATTTGGTCAGCGGGTTGATGCCCAGTTCCTTGTACTTGGCAACAATTTTATCAACGGCCCTGAAGTTGTCGCCGCTGTCTATCCGCAACCCGTCGAACAGCTTGGCGTATTTTTTACTGAAGTTTTCCCGAAAGGCCTGCCAGCCGTAAGTATCATAGAGATAGGTCCCGAGATCCGAGTCAAAGGCTTCCTGCCATGAATCCATGGCCAGGTAATTGGCTTCCTTGTAGCCGAAAATCGCCCCGCAAAAACTGATGACCTGATGGCTCATGGTGCCGATGGGCGTGAGATCGTATTTCATGGCAAAATGGACATTCGAGGTGCCGCCGAGCCTGCCCTGTTCTTTTTGTTCCGGTATGTTCCGGCGGTTGGCTTCCAGCAGGCTGCGCAAAACCAGATCCTGGTGGTCAAAGGAAAAACGCCGTCTGGTGCCGAATTCGGCGAACAACAGGCCGCTTTGCAGCAGGCGTTCCCCTTTGCGGAGCGATTTTGCATATTCCCGGTCAGGATCATAGCGATCCATCGCGCCATCAGCGCGATGCTTCAGCTCGGAAACCAGCGCTAAAATGGGCACCTCCCAAAAAACGGTTTTCCAGAGCAGGCCTTCGATGGTGATGTGCAGGCGCCCCGCGGCATCTTGGCTTACGGCAACTTCATCGGCGTTGAACCGATAGCCCTGCAAAAAGGTGTAGAACCATAGCGGAAGATAATAGCACTTGCGGCGCATGAAGGCCACTTCTTCGGGGCTGATGGTAAGGTTTTCCATCAGCTTGAGCTGTTCCTTGAGCTGTTCGGCAAAGCCTTGCGGGTACACCGTGTTGTTGCGGTCAAAAAAGGTATAGCGGCCGTAGGCCCGGGGGAATTTGCTCAGATAGAGATAACAGACGCTAAAGGTATACATATCGTTATCTAGAAGCGAGCGTATCAAGGGTGTGTTCATAGCGGTAAGGGGGATATGGTAGTATAGTGGGCGAACATGGTTCCGGAACACATGCTCCGGAGCTGTTTTCCGCGTGAAAGTATCTCCTGAATCATGGCCCTCTGTCCAGAAAAGAGATTCCGGCAGCGGCGGCCTGCGCTCGTTTGATCCGGCGTCACATACGGTAGATCGGGTTCGGCAGATCGGATCAGTTACGTCAGCGCCGCCGGGTCAGGGCCGTGAGAACAACCGGGACAAGCATGCCGAAAAGGGCGCAGCAGAGCGCTACAAAAACATCCGCATCCAGGGCCGGGGGCAGACCGAGCGCGGAGCCGTTTTTCCAAGGCCAGATACTGCGCAACGAGCCGGCCATAAGGCCGGTCAGAAAGGCCATAACCGGGTTGGGAAAACGTTTGAGCAAGCGGTTCAGCACGCGGGCAAAGGTCATAATGCCGCAGAGGCAGCCCAGAGCAAAAACCGTAAGCACGCTATACTCTAATTCCGCCACCGCTTTGATAACATGGGGGTATTGCCCCAGCAGCACCAAGATAAAGGCTCCGGAAATGCCCGGTAGGATCATAGCGCAAATGGCGATGAAGCCGGAGGCGAAAAAAATGGGCAAACCCCGGCCGATATCCACAGCGCCGGCGCTGCTGATCAGCCAGCCGCAGGCCGCGCCGAGAAGCAGAGAAACCCAGGTGGAGGGCTCGCCCGGCTTCAGCTCTTTGCCGAGCAGCGCGATAGAGGCCGCGATCAGGCCGATAAAGAAAGACCAAATGATGATGGGCCAGGTTCCCAGGGCATAGGTTACGGCTTTGGCCAGGCTGAAGATAGAGACGCCGATGCCGGCCAGCAGCGGCAGCAAAAATCCCCAGGGGATCAGCGCCAGAGCTTCGCGCAGCCGGAGATGCAGCAACAGCTTGCCAAAACGCAGGTTAACAGCCTCAATGGCGTTCAGGAGGCGGGGATAGATGCCGGTTATAAAGGCGATGGTGCCGCCGGAAACCCCGGGGACCACATCGGCGGCGCCCATGGCAAGACCGCAGAGAAAAAAGCGCACGATACCGTTCATTGGGGTTCCTTCGGACCTGTTGCTTCTGCCGGGCAGGCCCGGCCGCGGCTCAGGGCAACCGGCGCGGCGGCCGCTGTATTGCGCGGCGGCAGGGCCTGCGCCGCGCGCTGCCGCCGCGGCCCCCAGCCTGCTTCAAAAATACGAAAAAAAAGAGGCCGTATCAGGCCTCTATGGGGAAGAAAAAGTGAAACGGGCGGCATTGCCCACACCCCGCCGCGCGCCGCCGCAAAAATAAGGCGCTTTGCCGAGAGGAGGCGCAGGGCGGCTGCAAAACCAGGCAACAGGGCCACGGGGTTCACCATGGTTACGCGCTATGATAGCTCCATCAGGCGGTTTCCTTGAGGCTGTCATCCTGCAAGGCTTCAATGAGTTCCTTAAGGGTTTGATCGGCCTTGTCGATGGGAATTTGGCAGGTTCCCACGCGGCTATGGCCGCCGCCGCCGTATTGGAGCATCAGTTTGCCCACATCTTTGGTGCTGGTCCTATTCAGGATGGAATACCCAACAGTAAACACAATATTTTGCCGTTTAAAGCCCCAGATGACCTGAATGCTGATATTGGCCTTCGGGTACAGGGCGTAAGCGGTAAAGCGGTTGCCGGAGTAAATCTCTTCTTGGTTCCTCAGATCAATGACCAGCACGTTGTTATGCAGGGTGGAATTTTCGGTGATCATTGCCCGGAACAGTTTTTCTTGGGCAAAATAGCGATCCGTGCGCTCTTTTACATCATCCATGGCCAGAATTTCATCAATGCTCTTGGAAGAGCAGTAGTTGATGAGATCAAGCATGAAGGTGTAGTTGCTGATGCGGTAATCTCTGTACCGGCCCAGGCCTGTTCGCGGATCCATAATGAGGCCCAGCAGCACCCAGCCCTTGGGATCGGTAATATCGGATATTTCCAGTCGGCCGCTGTCGATCTTATCCACGGCGTCCATCAAGGCGTCGAATTTTTCGGGAAAACGGGCATGGCCGCCGTAGTATTCCCAAACAACCCGGGCGCAGCTTGGCAGTACCTTGAACAGGCCTTCAAAGCGGATATCCCCGAGGCGTTCGTATTCACTGGAGTGGTGGTCAAACCACATGCCGCAGCCCGGAACATAGGGCACATTGGCCAGCACGTCGTTTTGCGTCACTTCAACTATGCCGTCTTGCAGATCCTTTGGGTGAACAAACTTATAATCATCGACCAATCCGGCGATTTTCAAGAGAACGCCGCATACCAGGCCGTCAAAATCGGAACGAGTTACCAAACGCATAGATCCACCTCAGCTAAAAAATACAAATTGCGCCATGCGCTCCACAACCGGATATACGCCAACCATATCCTGCCGCGGAATTTGTGACAAGCCCGGAAGAAGCGGGAGGGAAAATTTCCCGGCTTTCTGCGAAATACAACTCATTATGCACCTACAGCTTTCCAGGGTAAAAGGCAAGTCTAAGGGAAAAGCCGGAGATTCTATAGCGCTATAAGCAAACTGATATGTAGCCGGTTTGTGTCCTTTGCCGGAACCGGGAATGATGGTTTTCCGGGCCAAGGCCCAGGCGTTTACCCACCGGGCGGCCTTTCGCCTCAGGATAACGCCTCGGAGGGGAGCTTGCCTCAATTCCCCATAGGGAGACGCCAATTTCTCAGAACCCGTTGTTCGGCCGCGAAATCAGTTGACTAACAGCAAGTCAGTACGGTAAAGTCCTCCATTCAAGGGCAATTAGCTCAGTTGGATAGAGCGTTGGCCTCCGGAGCCAAAGGCCACAGGTTCGAATCCTGTATTGCCCGCCATGAATTTCAAGGGGGTCCAGGCATACGCGCCTGGAGCCCCTTTCCTTTTCCCGGACCCCTTTCCGACGCGCAGATGCGGTTTCTCCTTCCGGCAGCCCTGCACAGGATGCGGAACCTCATTATCGTACCGGGTAACGGTACTCTTCAGTTCCAATGAGGGCAAAACAAAAGGCCCTCCGCTTCCGAAGGGCCTTGATGTATTGCGAAGGATTGAACGGCCTAAAAGCCAAGCCAGCCAAAGCCCTTCGCCATGATGGCGATGATGGCGGCGGAAAGACCGATTTGCCACTTAAGCAAGCGCATCTCCATTGCCTTCATCTCAAGACGAACATCCTGAACTTCGTTCCGAACATCCTGAATTTCTTTCCGAACATCCTGGATTTCTTTCCGCACATCCTGAATGTCGCCCTTGGTGGCGAGATCCTCGCGACTGGCCTCATCGTATTTATCCAAAGCTTTCTGGACGGCGGCGGTCTGCGTTTCCGCCTGGACGCGCATGGCATCGGCTTGGACCTTGGCTTGCTCTTCCGGTACGCCGGCGGCCTTGAGCTTTTCAACGTAACCAAGGCTAGCAAAGGGTATGCCGGCCATGTTTCCGCCTCCTGATGGTTCAAAGATACCCATTGCTTGAAAGGTTGTCGAACATTTTTGGAGTGCCTCCCCGCCAGTTCAACCCGTGACACAGCGGCATACACACCACGGCATCAAGCATGAACACAGCCTCACGGACGTGTCGGACGCATTCCCGCTTAAGACGATCTCTTCTATTCAGACCACCTCCGGCGAGCAGGCCTGCTCCTGCTGCGAGCATGGGCGCCATGTCCGAGACGGCCGGTACGGATGCGCCAAGGTCTATGAAGCGGCGATGAACGCGGGCATTCCGGCAGTATCCGGCGGCAGCCGTAACAGCCGGAAAATGCTTGCAGTTGAAGGGACACACGTCGCATTGAGCCTTTGTTCTTCTCACACAGGAACGGCAAGCACTCCGTGTTCCGACGTCATTCAAGAGGGATTTGAAGCCTCACCAAGCGCTTTTGCCGCTGGGAAAGGCGGGGAGTCGGCGGCATGAAAACGTATACCGACGACGAAGCCGTTGACCTGCTTTTCCAATCCGTGAATAAGCATGGATCAATGCCCTTTGAGCTTGCCCTTAAGCGGATGAAGATCATACCCGCCCTGGTTCCTCTTGTTTCTACGTTCCCCACAGTATACAAGACGTTTTGTTACGCGGTTCACTCCATGCGCTGACACGGCGCATACTCCCGCAAGGGTAAAGGAGTTGGCCGCATGAGA
>CATJOY010000037.1 GCA_949741925.1 uncultured Desulfovibrionaceae bacterium
CATTTTTGATATAGATAATTTCAAACATGCCAATGATACCTTTGGCCATGCCTTTGGTGATTTTTGCATCAGAAAATTTTCCTCAGCCATCAAAAAACATTTTCGGGAACAGGATATCGTGGGCCGTATCGGGGGAGATGAGTTTGTTGCCTTCATCTCTATTCCGAATAAGGAATGGGCCGAAGAAAAAGCCCGAGAACTGGCCGAGGCGCTAAATTTCATCTGCTCGGATAATGAAGTGCACTGGGAGATTTCGGCCAGCATCGGCGTTTCCCTGGCCCCGGCGAATGGAACTGATTTTGCGTCCTTATATCGGAATGCGGATGCAGCGCTCTACCAAACCAAGCAAAAAGGGAAAAACGGGTTCAGCATCGCCCGCACAATACCTGCGTAACGACTTTCGCGCCCGCCGGAGCCTTCCCTGGAAAGTTAGGGAAGGCTCCAGAAGCATCATCCGCGCCACAGGCCACCCCGCGCCGCGCCTTCGGCATGGGCAGCCCCTCTCCGTTATCGAATCCCCCAGGCGGCAGCTTTATCCGGGGGCAGCTCCCATACCTGACGGTGCAACCGGCCAAGGGTTGCGGGATCGCTGAGAATGGCGGTCTTTTCTACCGGGCTGAGGGCGTCGGGGCCTTGGCTCACCGCTTTTTCAACCAATAGGGCTAAACGCTGATCTTTACGCGGGGAATTGCGGCGCTTGGTCGCGGCCAAGGTACTGTGCAGGGCGAAAACGCGGGGGATGACCGCCGCCCGCACAAAGCCCTGTTCCCGGGGCAACAGAAAAGGACAAAACGGCTCCGGAGCCGCAAGACGGGAGTTCAGGCGTTGCAGTTCAAGCGGCGGGTTGGTATCCACGGGCGTAATAAAAAGCCCCAGCGCACGCGCGCCTTCCCCCAGGCTCACCCGGCTGGTCCAGACGGACAAAGGAATAGATACAGCCAACCCGACGACGATGGGGGAGAGCCAAAGGAAAAAACCGGGGTTCAACCGGTACATGACAAGCCCCCAGACAAGCCCGAGGAGCGTGCCCCACCAATGAAAGCGGGTGGCGTCGCCCCAGGAGGTGCCCTGGTCGCCGCGATTCTGGGCATTCCAGCCCACGGTACGGCCGAGAATCGTGCTGATTACAAAAAAACTGTGAAATAGCATACGCACCGGGGCCAAAAAGGTGGAAACCACCACCTCGCCAAAGGCGCTCAAGGTCATGCGGATCACTCCGCCAAAGGCTCGAGAGCCGCCTTTGCAGGTAACCAGGATCAAGGCCATAACCTTGGGAAAGAAGAGAAGTGAAGCCGTGCCGCCGAGAAGAGCCAGGGCCCAGCTCGGGAAATACTTAGGCCAATCCGGGAAGAGACTCGGCCCGGTGGGAAAATAATCCGGCACCACGAACAACTCGGCGATGACCTGGGCCGAGCTGGAGAGCAAGAAAAAGAACCACAGCAGCGCCGAACCATAAGACATGATGCCGTTGATGAACAAGGCGCGGTGCGTGGGAAAGAACCCCCGGGTAAAAATCAGGCGGCTGTGTTGGAGGTTGCCCTGGCACCAGCGGCGATCCCTGACCAGTTCGTCAATCAGGCTGGGCGGACATTCCTCATAGGAGCCATCCAACTCGTAGGCCAACCAGACCCCGTAACCGGCCCGGCGCATCAGGGCGGATTCCACAAAATCGTGGCTGAGTATTTCCCCGCCAAGGGGCGCGCTGCCCGGCAGCTTAGGAAGCTGGCAATACCGCATGAACGGCTCGACCCGGATAATGGCGTTATGGCCCCAATACTGAGCATCGCCCAACTGCCAATAATGAACTCCGGCGGCAAAAATAGGGCCATAGAGATGGTTGGCGAATTGCTGCACCCGGGCAATGAGAGAGCGGCTGTTCACCGCTTTGGGGGGGCTTTGCAGAATGCCGATCTCCGGATGGGCTTCCATGGCCAGCACCATGCGGCGCAGGGTTTCTCCGGACATGACGCTATCCGCGTCAAAGACCGTCATATAGCGGTAATCAGCGCCCCAGCGGCGGCAGAAATCAGCGATGTTGCCGCTTTTGCGCTTGAGGTTGCTGCGCCGACGGCGGTAAAAAACGCGCCCGAAACAGTTTTCCTCAAGGCAGAGCGCATACCAGGCCTCTTCCTCGGCTACCCAGGCATCGGGTTTGGTGGAATCGCTGAGGATGAAAATATCGAAAAAACTTTCCAGGTTTTTATCCCGCAAGGATTGCAGAACAGCGCGAATACCTTCGCACACCGTCCGGGCATCCTCGTGGTAAACAGGAAAGAGCAATGCCGTGCGCACCCCTTCCGGAATGGAGGCCTCCGGCACGCCCAGCGTCACGGCAAAGCGGTCGTAATGCCGCAACATGACCATTACTCCGGCCACGGAACTCCAGAAGCCCACAGAAATCCAACTAAACAGCAAGCCGAAAAGGGCCGTGCTGATGAGGTTCAGAGAAAGTCCAGTCCGGGCAGGCAGGAGCGAATACATGACATGAGAAGCCAGAAGCGAAGGAAGGATGATCAAAAGGAGCAGCAGCAAGCGCCGCCGGGCCCCGGCTTTTTCCCAAATCTTCTGGCGAATCATATCGCGCCTGATTATTTTAGAACGTCCTATCCGAGGCCGTTCCGGAGGCAACGGATCTGCTTCAGGATGATCTGAGGTAAAGGCGGGCCTGCTCTTCTCGCCCGCGCCCGAGGGCGTCGGCGTGGAAGAAGCCGCCCCGGAAGCGACCCTCTCGGTACGGC
This sequence comes from uncultured Desulfovibrionaceae bacterium, assembly GCA_949741925.1. GTDB lineage: Bacteria > Desulfobacterota > Desulfovibrionia > Desulfovibrionales > Desulfovibrionaceae > JAJDHY01. The sequence continues at coordinate 2,739 of CATJOY010000037.1, forward strand.
CGGCGGAAGGAACCGGCCCTGGCGCAGTGGAACGGTTATCAGCCATAGTGGATATCTACCTGGGCTAGGTGGTGAAGACTATCAGAACGAACACAGCGGCAAACGGAGATCAGGCCTTATCCCTGCGAAAACGGCGGCGGATGCGGGCGCGGAGAGACCAGGTATCAGGGCCGGGCACCATCCGGCTGCGATTGAGCGGCGGGCTGCTGACCAAACGGCCTCCATCCGGAGCCTCTACTTCAGGGCTGATGCCGTGTTCTTCCAAAATGGCCCGTAGGGCCTGCATGGCCCCGGCCACATCCAGAACCGGAGAGCCCCGCTCCTCATCGCCGACAGCGCGGCGCAGGCTTTCCAAGGCCAACTCCACACCGGGCAGAGGATCTAAGCCCATCCCCCGGGTATACAACAATACCCTATCCCTGGCCCGCAAGGCCAACGTTTTGTCATCCCGGCATAGGGCCTTTGGTTCGCAAGCTTTGCCTTGCAAAGGCGGATCGCCCTGCGGGGCCAAAGGTCGGCTTCCTTCGGGATGTTCATGCCCCCCGCGGCAAGCGTTATCCATGGCGCACCTCAGTAGGGCACATCAAAAACCCACGCTTCAGTCAAAGGGTCCGGAAGATTCTCGCCACGCTTGAGCACGGCCTTGACGCGCAAACGGGGTTGGCCGTCGCGGGCCGCAAAAAGGCTTTGAACCACACCATCCTGCTGCGGCAGTTGGAGAGAGAACTGCAACCGCCAGCCTCCGGTGACCGGGTTCTTGCGCAGGTGTTTATCCAGGGCCGGGAATTCCACAGGGGTTTCCACTATGCTGCTCAGGCCGGTATCGGCCGGCAGGGATTTCAACGCTTCGCCCTCAAAATCAATAATAAAGACAACGCGGCCGTTATTTTTCGGCGAACGGAAAATTCGGGTGGCCACAGCCCTGCCCAAACCGTGGGGGGTCACCCCGGGGGTCATCCAATACAACCGGTAATCGAAACGCAGGGAATCACGGGGCGAATCCCCCTCCTCCCCGCCGCTCTTGGTTAAAAGCGAGGCATCCGGAACCCAGAACACCGTAATATTATCGTGGAAATCCTCTTTAGAGGGAATTTCAATCAATTCCAGGCGGCCCGGCCCCCAGGTTTTGGAAGGTTCCACCCAGAGCGAGCCGCGCCGTTCAAAACGAGCGCTGATATCCTGGTAGTGGTCAAAATCGGTATCTCGCTGCACCAGACCAAAGCCGCGCGGGTTCTCCAAGGGAAAAGAGCTTACTGCCAGGCGTTCAGGGTTGGTCAACGGCCTCCAGTGCCAGAGATTATCGGCAGTCCGGTAGAGCAGGCCATCAGAGTTATGGACCTCGGGCCGGTAGTCGCCGCGCGAACCGTTGCTCATTTCAGAATATAAAAACATGCTGCTGACCGGGGCAATGCCTATTTTTCTAGGCCAGGGCGTTCCCTTGCGCCGGAAGAGCACGCTTTCCACATCCATAACCGTGGAGGTTCCCGGGGTGAGGGTAAATTTAAAGGCTCCGGTCAGGCTGGGGGAATCCATCAAGGCGTAAAGAACCATGACGGAGGCATCGGGAGCGGGCTTTTCCAGCCAGAATTCGCGGAAATAGGGAAACTCCTCGCCATCCGGCAGCGCTGTATTCAGGGCCAACCCCCTGGCCGAGAGGCCGTAGGAAGAGTTTCTGCCCAGAGCGCGGTAATAGCTGGCCCCGAGAAACGAAGCCACTTCCTCTGAAAGATCCTTACCGTGCAACGGAAAATGCAGGCGGAACCCGGCAAAATTCAGGTCAGCCGCAGCGGCTTTGGCAGCCAGGGCCTCATCGCCGTAATCGAACATGGCCGGGCTGAAGACCAGCGGCTCGCTTTTTCCCTGGTTCACCACATTGATCCGCACCACCCGGTTATAAATAAAGCCGGGATGGAAAAAATCGACGGAAAACGGCCCGACATCGGCCCACAGCCGCTGTCCGGAATCAAAACGAATTTTATTCCATTGCTCCGCGTTCAGGCCAAGGAGAAAGCCCGGCACCTGCGCATCCGGATTCTGATAGGGACGTCGGGAAAGCTTGCGGGCCGCTTTTTCAACCTCGGCAAAGCTGAAGAGCGCGTCTCCGGAAGCCTCCTCTTCCTGCTCCTCGTTTTGCTCAATGTTCCCGGCATCGCCCGGAGAGGGGGCCTCCTGCCCCGCAGGAAGAACGGCAGGGGATGTCGGGGCTTGGGCAGGCGTTTCGGCCGACGGTCGGCTCGAAGGGCCGGAAGCCGCCGAAGGTTGCCCCGAAGTCGAGGCAGCGGTTTCGCTTCCTTGAGCGGCCTGGCCGAGCGCGGTCGTACTGAGCAGAACCACCAGGCAGAAACAGAGCATCCGAACAACAAGGTTACGGGGAAGAGGCCATAGCAGACGCACGAAAGAATGAGGTTCGTTTAGAGGAATCATCATAGGAATCGGTGTATACTCCCAACTCCCCTGCACTGTCCAGATCAAGAACCCTTTGGCAGCGGGCCGGTATGAAAATTATGGGGGCTGCTGGTCCCGTGGCGGAAAAATACTCCTGTCCCCAGATGCCGACGATGCTCTGTGATGAGCGGCCCCATGAAGGCCATCAGGAGTGGAGGGAATATCTTTTTATTCCCCCTCTGGAAGAGCGCCGCCGTCATTGAGACAGCGGCGCTGCTGCACGAACTGCTCATGAGCGCATCCGCGCGGCGGAGCATGGCGCTCAGGGAAGATGCTTTAAGGCTCCGCGCGCGGACTGCCCGGCGTGTTAGTACCTGACAATGGCGAAATCAGTGCTGTTCCTGCTGATCTCGGTTCTGCCCCAGGGCTTGGCTGGCTCGGGGTTGGCGCCCACATGCCAGAGAATGGTCACGTTCTCATAGTTGCTGCCGTTATGTTCCTTATAAATCTTATCGGCCAGCCGGCTCATGACAACATCATCCTCAGGCGCGCTGATGGTGGCGCTGATAATCATGTTTTTACCGGGAACGCGTTCTTTGACTTCAGTTGCGTAGTTGACCACATCTATGTCGCCGATCTGCATGGTTCCGGCAGCCTTGTACTCATCACGGCTTGAGAACGGGGCTTCGGCCGGGGCCAGGGGCCCTCCGGTAGGAATCTTATCTGAGGTGACTGTATCGGAGGTAATGCTTTCTTCCTGCCCCACAATGACATTGGGCACGGCGCTCACGGCCGGCGGGGTAAAGGTAAAAAAAGCGCCGGCAAGGGCGGCGGCCAAAAAGCCCCCGGTCAGTACCTGTTTCTTCATGCTCATAGCCTCTTTCATGTTACTCTCCTAAGGCCGCCATGGTGAACCATCTTTACGATGTCCGATGCATGGCCTGCCGATTTCAGTTACTGCTGAGCACCCGGAGAACATCCGCCGGGCGTCGCCTTGGATAAGAACGCATTCGTTATTCGATTGCAGCGCTTCTCTCGGCTTTCGCAACCTGACGCTCCTTCATTACAACGTTGCGTAACAAAAAAAGGCGCGGAAAATATCAGCAGACCTATGTAATATCTCTTGATAGATATCTTTTTGCCAATGATTTTTTTCTTTATCAGTTCACGCGGTACGGGCTTAGAGACAAAGAAACAATAGATCCATCCGGAGTAGTATACCGCCGGTATCATCCTCGCGGCATAGGATAGAGGCATGCCGTTATCCTGCTGCGAAAAGTAGGTTGAGGCCATCACTTGCAAAGCGTCCCTCGGCTTGAAAATAAGCCGGGAGGGACGCCTTGCTACGCTCCATATGTTTTAGTCGGCTGCCGCCGCTATGAGGATTTTTGTTCTCTGCCAAGGAGGCAAGGCGTTGGGCCGAAGGAGGATACTCTTATGGTATTCGACTGAGGAACAACACCGTGCCGATGCAGGCAGAGGGCAAAAAGACCAGCTCAACAGCTACTCCAAAACTGCCGCCGCTATGAGGATTTTTGTTCTCTGCCAAGGAGGCAAGGCGTTGGGCCGAAGGAGTATACTCTTATGGTATTCGACTGAGGAACAACGCCTTGCCGACGCGGGCAGAGGACAAAAAGACCATAGCGGCGAGCTGCTAGCTGAAGCAGGCCCGATACCGCGCCTCAAACTCGTCTTGGGTGAAGCTGTGCTCCTGGGTGCCGTAGCGCTCGACGCAGAACGAAGCCGCCGTGGCTCCCATCCGGGCCGCCTCCACCACATCAAGCCCCCGGGCCAGCCCCTTGAGCAACCCGGAGCGGTAGGCATCCCCGGCTCCTGTGGGGTCCAGCGCCTGGGCAATGGGCACGGCCGGGATATATTCTTCTTTCTCTCCACAGTGGACCAGTGAGCCCTTTTCACCCAGGGTCGTGATCAGGTTTTGGGTCAGGCCGCGCAGTTCGGCTTGGGTCTTGCCTGTACTCTTACAGATCATTTCCAACTCATAGTCATTGCTGATAAGGATAAACGAGCCACTAACAGCCTCAAGCATGGCTTCGCCGCTGAGCACCGGAATCTGTTGCCCGGGGTCAAAGATGCAGCGGGCCTTCTTTGCCTTGAGCAGACGCGGATGCGCCTGCATATCCTCGGTATTGGTCGGGGCTACGATGCCGATATCCCCCTCGGCCAGGCGGGGAAATGCATAGCTTGAGGGCAGGCGCATGGCTCCGGGGTTGAACCCGGTAATCTGGCTGTTGGTTTCGTCGGTGATGATGTAGGCTCCGGCGCAAAATTCCTGTTCCAGAACCCCTATGCCTTCCCGGCTGAGTTCCAGCGAATCGAGCTTTTCCTTGTAGCGGGCAAAATCGCAACCGGCGTTAGCGACAATAATCGGTTTTTCCCCCAACAGGGCCAGCGTATAAGCAATGTTGCCGGCACAGCCGCCGAATTTTTCCTCCAGCCGGTTAATCTGGAAGGAGACGTTCAGAGCGTGGATTTTATCCGGCAGGATATGGTCGGAAAACTTGCCGGGAAACGTCATGATGCGGTCGTAAGCCATTGAGCCTGTAATGTAGATGTTCACGTGCGCTCCTTGGATAATGCGTCGTTACCTCATGAGCCGAAAGGCCGAGTGAGGCGTATTCCATACACAATGCGTTTTTATCTCTCTCCGCAGTAAAGCGGAAAACTTTGCATCGGAGAATCAAAGCCACTCCGAGCGTCAAAAATAGCAAGACTGAGCCGGTAAACCGGGAAAAGCCGAAGAGATTGTTTTTCAATACATTATAGCTGCCGGGCTGTTTTTTTCATGGGGCGAGGCTAAGAAAGGAAAAAGGCAATCGTAACGCAAGCCTGGCGCCTCTTTGCTGGTCTTTCTCTCTTGTTTACCAGAGGAAAAAATTTGAGGGTTGGCGGACAAAAGGTATTGAGCCCCTAATCCGCGGTATCCCCAGAGGCTTCTGCCCGAATCCAGTTCAAAAAATCCCTGTCGCCCGCGACCAACGGCAGCGCTACAATACAAGGAGTTTCGTAGGGGTGCGCCTCTCTGGCCCTGGCCGCTAAGGCGGGGAAGCGTTCGGCCGTGGTTTTTAACAGGCAGATACATTCGGAGGCGCGTTCAAGCGCTCCTTGCCACCAGTAAAGGGAAGAGGCCCCTTCAAGGATATTAGCGCAGGCCGCGAGCCGCTCCCGCACCAGAGTTGAGCACAACGCCTCGGCAACCGCCGCATCCGGCGCGGTGATGTAGACAAGGAGACAGTCGTGAGCCATAGTACCGGCGTGAGCCGAAGTAGCAACGTGGGCCATAAGCGCTCCGCGAGAGGTTACAGCGGGCATGCCGGCCCGCCGGGGCTGCACGGACCATAGCGGAAAACGCCGAAGCCCGCAACGGACCCGGCGGGACGGGAACAAGGAGAAACCAGATGACCTCTAAGCAACGGGCCGGGATCTTTTTGCAACGACTGGCCAAACGATATCCTCACCCTGAAACCCATCTCCAAGCCAAGTCCCCGTGGGAACTGCTGGTGGCCACAGTGCTGGCGGCCCAATGCACGGATAAACGGGTCAATACCATCACGCCGGGGCTTTTTGCCCGCTGGCCCGGCCCCGCCGAACTGGCTGGAGCGGAACTCGAAGAGATCGAAACATGCATCCGTTCCGCGGGCTTTTATCGGAACAAAGCCAAAAACCTCAAAGCTGCCGCCGAACGGATTACCAAGGTGTACGATGGCCGGGTGCCCGAAAGCATGGCTGAACTGATCACCCTTGCCGGCGTTGCCCGTAAAACCGCCAACGTAGTGCTTTGGGGCGCTTTCGGCCGCAACGAGGGCATCGCCGTAGATACCCACGTCGGCCGTATCGCCCGCCGCCTGGGCTTGACGCGTTTCGAGGATCCCGTCCGGGCGGAACAGGATCTCATGAAGCTTTTTCCTCAGGAGGAATGGGGCAACGCCAACCACCGTATGGTCTGGTTCGGCCGGGATGTCTGCGACGCCAGGAAGCCCCGCTGTGCCCATTGTGAAATGACCGATATCTGCCCTGACCAGCGACTGACCGAAAAAACGTCTTGAGCAAAGAGCCCTCTTGCCGCTATGCCTGCCACGAGTTCGAGCGCGTTTTCCCCTCTTTACGGGGCGGGAAGTACGCGCTCGGCCTATCCCAAATCCCGCGGGGCATAAAATTGGCGTTCCTATACTCCCCGTTGCCCTTCCCGGCCCTTTCCGGGGGGCTAGGGGGAGCATCTCCCCGGCGGAAGCGGGACAAGCGCCCCGACGAGCAAAGGCATGCCCGAACATTGCGCACAGTATGAAAACATACTATTTCCAGCTCCCGGCGTGGCCTGCCCGTTCGCTGAAAACAGGCGGCCCGCTGGAAAGCCGCAGAGATTACTTGAAAAGATCATAACAGCAGCGTACATAGAAAGGAAAGGTATTCTCCGTCTGGCGATCCCTACGGGGTGGCTCCGTTAGGGGGAATCCGGCGTCTATCTCAATCCGTTTGCGGGGGATACCCTCGGCGGCAAGGCCGCCATGGTTGTTTTCGGCTAAGCGCAGCAGGTCTGGAGGGCCCATGTCTCGGGAAAACATACTGCTCGATGCGGTTTCCAATGACCTGGAAATCATCGAGTTTTACCTTGAGGAAGAGCTCGATGACGGTTCGATATATACCAGCTACTTCGGCATGAACGTCGCCAAGGTGCTGAGCATTATTCGCCGTCCGCCCGTGACCGGCGTGCCCGGCAAGCACCACCCGGCGGCCCTTGGCACGTTCAACCTGCGCGGCAAGGTACTGCCGCTGGTTGATCTGGCGCTTTGGTTGGGCAAAAAAAGCCCGGATAACGAAAACCGCAAGGTCATTGTCTCGGAATTCAGCAGTATCACCACGGCCTTTCTCGTTTCCGGAGTCAATCGCATTCACCGGATGACCTGGGGCCAGGTGGAGCCGCCGGGCAAGCATCTGCAAAGCTTCAGCCACGATTCCATTACCGGTGTGGTCCGCTTTGATCAGCGCATTGTCTTCCTGTTGGATATGGAGCAGATCATCGCCTCTATGAACCCCGAGTTGAGCCTGGATGCCCATGCCGAGCAGGTGCCGGAATCCGCTGCCACCCAGGGCCACGGGCTGACTGTGCTCATTGCGGATGATTCCGCCCCCATCCGGGCCATTATCGCCCGAGTTTTGGAAAAAACGGGCTTTACAGTCATTCGCACCACCTGCGGCCGGGAAGCCTGGGATACTCTGAAGGCCCTGAAATCCAAAGCCGATGCCGCGGGCATTCCGGTAACGGATCTGGTACAATTGATCATTTCGGATATCGAAATGCCAGATATGGATGGTCACACGCTGACCCGGCATATTAAGGAAGACCCGACCTTCAAAGTATTGCCCGTGGTGCTGTTCTCTTCCCTGATTTCGGAGGTTGTCTACCAAAAGGGCGTCAAGGCCGGGGCCGATGACCAAATTTCCAAACCGGGCTTGCCCCAGTTGGCCAAGCGCTCCCGGGAACTCATTACAACATTCCTCGGCAAGTAATGCATCACCGCTCCCGAAAAACCGCCCGCGCCTTCCGGTTTTTCCGCTGCTCAACCCTGCAGGCCTTTTCTTGAGCGTTTTTCTGTAATTTTGCTCTTGGAGGCCCCGCGCGCTGTGGTCATGGCCTTGTCCGGGCTTTGCCCCAAGCCGGGCGTTCAAAAGAAGACGCCTAGCTCCTGTTCGGCAAAGGCGTGCGGGCCAACACCAGCACATCCACCCGATCCGCCCCTGCCCGGAGCAGCGCCTCAGCCGTTTCATGCAGCGTTGCGCCGGTAGTGGCCACATCGTCCAGCAGCAGAATCCGTTGACCGCGTGTATCCCCTGTCACGCTGAAGGCCGCGCGGAGGTTGCGCCGCCGCGAGTCAAGATGCAAGGTCGTTTGGGTCGGCGTGTTCTTTGTCCGGCAAAGCAGCCTGGGCTCCAGGCGAAAACCCGGCCGAGCCAAGGGCCGGGCAAGTTCCAGCACCTGGTTGAATCCCCGCGCCCTCAGCCTGGCCGGGTGCAGCGGTACGGGAACAACCAGAATCGGTTCCTCATCCTCAAGTCCTGCTGTGAGTTCCCGCAGTTCCGGATGCTCCAGCAGCAACAGACCAAACAGTCGGGCCAGCGGCAGTTCGCCGCCCAGCTTCAGCCGGAGGATCAACTCACGCAGCATCCCTTCGTAGACGCCGTGGAACAAAAAGCGCTGCCAGGGTGGCGGCGCAACAAGGCAACGCGCGCAGGGAGAGGGCTCTAGGGCCGGCCAGGCGTTGATTTCCCCACACCGTGGACAAAACCCCTTTTCCCGCCGGGCTAAGGCGGCCGCGCAGTCGGCGCAAAGCCGGCCGCCAAGCAGGCCACGCTCCTTCCCGCGCACAGGCGCGCCGCAGGCAAGGCAGCGGCGCTCCAACAGCAACCGTGAGAGGTGTTTCCTAAGGTGGCGAAGCGGAGCCGGAGCCTGCCTCATTGCTCAGCCGCCCCGGAGGCTCCCGAATCCGGCAGTGAATCCGCTAATGCGGCGGCAAATTCCGCCACACTATGCCCGGCATCCTCGTGCCTGAGCAAGGCATCCGCCCCATCCAAGCCATATAGGCAAAGCGGCGTCCCCAGTTCCAGGCCGAAGGCCGGCAACCAGCAACGAAGCGTTGCCAGACTGCCGCTGAAAAGGTGCTCGCCACGCGCGCGAGCCCCGATCAGCAGCGGCCACAAGCGCCGGGTAGAGGGCGAAACCGGCGGATGTATGCCTGCGTCAAAGGCTGTCCACCAGCGTTGCCCCCGGTCAATAAAGGCTTTGAGCTGGGCCGGAAGATGATAAAAATATATAGGGGCGGCCAGGCAGATCGCCGTTGCCTCGCGTAGCAGCCCGAACAGATATGCGCTATCGTCTCGAGCCTCGAAGGGACACGCCTCCCCCGGCCGCCGCGAACAATACCCGCAGGAAGCACAGGGAATGATGGAAAATTCGCGCAAAGCCAGAGATTCCACGGCAAGACCGCGCTCCCGCAGCGTTGTAAGAACAATGAAGGCGGCGGCATCGGTATTGCCGTTCCGCCTGGGGCTGCAATGCAGCACAAGAACCATCGGCTCTGCTCCTCCGGGGCCTTGCCGGAGTATTTATCCAACCATTCCGGGCCGGTCGCCCCGCGTTATCTTTCTCTGTTCCGATGCCGTCTCAAGCCTCAAGCGTTACGTAGGGATTCTGGCGCATCTCATCGCCCACCAGGGTCGGGATGCCGTGGCCGGGGTACACCATAGTATCCGCGGGCAGGCTGTAGATCTTTTCCCGGATGGACCGGGCCAGCACGGCCGCATCGCCGCCGGGCAGATCCGCCCTGCCTATCGAGCGGTAGAACAACACATCTCCTGAAAACAAGGCTTTTTCCCCGGCCCAGTAATAGGAAAGACTGCCCGGCGTATGACCCGGCGTAGCCACAACCCGGCAGGTTTCTCCCAAAAGCTCCAGGTCCCCTTCCTCCAGATTCCGAAAGGTGAAGTTCGGCGTAGGCGGCAGCCCAAAGCGTTCTCCGCCCATTTCACGCTGCAGCAAATAGGCGTCCTTTTCATTAGCCAGAAGAGGCGCGCCCGTGGCCCTAAACAGCCAGGCGTTGCCCGAAACATGGTCAAAGTGCAGATGGGTGTTCAAAATCCCCACCAGCGAAAGGTTGCGCTTTTTCAGGTAATCCAACAATTCCTGGCTTTCATCGGCAGCATCTATAATCACAGCCTCGCTTTCGTTATGCAGCAGATAACAGTTCGTGTGCAGCGGGCCGAGATCAAAGGATTCAATATGCATCAACGGGCTCCAGCATACGTAAAAGGGTTGCTCCAAGCGCGGCCGGATCGTTTCCGCCGCCGGAATACTTGAGGATACTCTTTCCCGCCCTCTGGTTCAAGGGCCCGTTTTCTCCGCGAGCAGATCCCTTTTCCCTCCATGCCCGCTCCCGGGGGCTCTGACCCACGCCCCGCCAAGATTCACCGCGAACGAGGCAGGGTATCTCAGGAGCACAGAGGCATCATGCCCCGGCCAAGCGCGTGGGGCCCGCGCCGCCGTATCTTTCAACCCCGCTCCGTATGGTTCATGCCTTGACAGTTTTACAGGGCAAGGCTATGTATATTTTTTCAATAAGGAGCCGGGCGGCGGTTACTCCGCCAACTCCGCCAGGTCCGAGAGGAAGCAACGGTAACGGAAGTGCCGGGTGTCCGGCTCCTGGAAAAGGCGAGACGCAGGTCTCGCCTTTTTATTTTTTCAATTTCCCGGCGGCGATTCCCGTTGCCGGTTCTCCCTTCCCAAGTCCCTTTGCCCGGCACATTCGGATGCCTGAATCAAAGGAACCGCTACAGCGGCCCGGCGCTTCAAAAGGAGGCAGAGGGCAAAGCAAGACAAGCACATCGGACTGAAACGGGAAAACCCCGCTTCAGCGGGGTTTTCCTGGTGGAGGAGAAGAGGACTTGGAATCAGTAGCCACGAATGTACTCATCCAGGTTTGCAGCCGAACAGTTCCGGCTGACCCAGAAGGCTGAAGACCACACCATCAGGGCGGTGGCCTGGGTATCATCCAGGCGCTTCAACTTGGCTTCCAAGCTGGCCTTGCTGGCCCCATGATGGGTGTGCACCAGACCCACATCACAGGCATCCATAACGCGCAAGGTCAAATAGGAAAGCCGGGTGTGGTCAGGGAGCAGACGAACATCTTTATGGGCCTCGATGATCGTCTTGAGCTCCCCCGTGGTAAAGGTGCTTTTAACAGCGGAAATAGCCCGAAAGAATGTATCCACAGCCCAAGGCAGAATAAATTCCGCCCCAGCGCTTTTCGTGCGAAAATAATCTTTCAGCCATTTTTCCTGGTCTTCTGAGATTCTGGCAGCAACCTGGCGCATACCTTGTCCTTAAGTTTCCATATCTTGGAAGAACATAGCGCAGTCCTCGCGCCAAAAAAGAGTAACAACCCGATCAGGTGAAGTCAAGAAAAATTCTAGTGTTTGCTAACAAATATAATATTTGTAACATCAGTAATGATATTAACGTGTTTTATTAAAAAATTACATTATATTATCCATGATATATTGCGCCGAGACGTGAAGCAACGCCTGCGGAAAGACAATTTCCAGTCCACGGTTGTTTTGATGGAAGCTGTGCCCGTTCCGTAGTTCCTGTTGTTCATAGCGAAGCCGGTGCACCGCGGCATGCTCCTGCACAAAGATTGATCGGCAAAGGCAACCTTCCGAGAACTACTGAAAATTTCTCTATAATAAGAAGCAGAAACGGACCGTGCCGTATGGAATACGGAACGGTCCGTTTCTCCTCGGCAAGCCGCGCGGGAGGGGCTGTGGCCAAAGGCACCGATGCGGCACGCGCTTCTCAAGGCGCGGCCCCCTCCGGCGGGATTACATTTCTATGCCGCGCCGGGCCTGGATACCCTGATCATAGGGGTGCTTGACCGCCTTAATATCCGAAAAATAGTCGGCCATATCCCGGATCTTCTGCGGCACGTCCCGGCCGGTCAACACCACCTCCAGGGCCGAGGGCCTGGTTTTCAGAAAAGAAACCACATCCTCCTCGGGCACCATCCCCGTAGTCATTGCGCTGATGATCTCATCCAGCACCAAAAGGTCAACGCTCTCCGCCAGGGCTACAGCCCGCTCAAAACCCTCGCGCTGCTCACGAGCGCAACGGGCCTTTTCCTCATCGTTCATATAGGGGATGAACTTGGTGACGGTCCCGGTCCGAACCACAGTGATGCCAAGTTGTTTCAGCGGGGCCAGTTCGGAGCTTTCAACGCCCTTCATAAACTGAACAAACGCCACCCGCTTTCCCGCTCCCAAGGCCCGCACAGAGAGGCCTATGGATGCGGTGCTTTTGCCTTTGCCCTCTCCCGTATACACATGAATCAAACCCTTTCCGGCCATGGTTGCTCCTTGCGGCACGCCGCAGCTCTTCGTACTACGGGCTATGGTGAATATGCCTTGCCCGCCTGTTCCTCTTCCTTGTCCGGGAAAATTATCCGGCGCTTCGCGGACGAAAAAGCGTTTGTCCCTTACAAGAGATCGCTGGTAGTAAATTCAAAGCTATTCAGTTTAGCAGCGTCTTTTTCCGCATGCCGCAGAATGCCGACAAGGCAATACGTATCCGTTTTTTCATCCCGGATAAATTCAGGCAGCAGGTTGAAATCCGTAACTTCAGAGGTATTGCGCACATGCAACCGCGGGCCGGTACAGTACATGAGGGAATCGCCAATCATGATATGGTTTTCATCATGATAGCGTACCGGCAGATGTTCCGCCAAGCGCTGGCTGACGCGCCCGGCCAGTTTATCCAAATCCACATCCACGGCCTCGGTGAAACGCAGTAGGAACCCGTTCTTGATATCCGAACTGAAAAAATGTTTGCGGTCAACCCCAAACTCCCCTTCCAGCAATTGTATGGTCACATCCTCGGCGGTATGGGCCATTTTACGGTACTGAAGCGAAGTATGAACCACAGTATAGATGTTTTCCGGCAAGGGACCAAAAACATTGGGCCGGACCACCAGAATTTCCTCGCCGATGCCGATCATCACATCAGCCGGAATTTTCAGGGCCGGGAAGAGCAAATTAAAGTGCTCCACGACCACTCGGCGGCCGTGCTCCAGGGCGCCGTTCACGAAATCAATGATTTCGTGCATCTGCGTAAAGGCCATCTGAAAACGCATATCAATGTGGAACGTGGTCGCGCAGGAAAAATCCCGGCCGAAATCCCGAACCTGCATGATTTTGTGGGTATCCAGGGTATCGTCGTTGTTGGTCAACTCCAGCCCTGGAAACATGCCCTGAATGAGCGAAGATTTGCCTGATCCGGCATCGCCGATGATGCCAATGAGCTTATCATCAAACTTCATATGCCGGTGGCTGATCTGCTCCCCCAGATACAACAGCCGCTCCTTGCCCCGAGGGGCAAAATACAGGGAATACATAGAATATTCCTGAATCAGGCTGCGTATGCTGCTCATATCGCTCTCCCCGGCGGCAGGCCGCCGTATGCGCGGGGCCGGCGCAGCTCGCCGGCCCCGCCGCCTGTTCTACTTGGTGCCTTGGGGTCTGCCCACCATGAAGCCTTTGCCAATGGCATAGACATCATCAACGATCATCTGGAAGTTGACCGGACGGTTTTCCGTTTTGGAACGCTCTTCCAGCTTTTCCCTGTGAAAGGCTTTGAGATCATCAGAAAGGGGCACATTGCCCACTTCCAAAAAGCGTACCGCGCCCTGGTTATCCCGGGCGGGCATGGCCTTACCCATATTGACCCGGCTGGGGGAGAACGGCACGTCAAGCACGCCCGCGGCAAAGGCCGCCACGGCTCCGGCGGCGTAATCGCCCTTGCCGAGTTCTTCAACCTTATCCAGAATGCAGGCAACCTCCTGCTCAATGATGGCGCTTTCCGCCAGCACGGCCGGATTTTCGGTCATATCCTGATCGCGCAGCATACTTGTCAACTGCTTGGTGGCCTTGAGCCCGGCGGCGTTGGCTTCCATAGTCGGAATGCCCATGGCCTCATGGGGGCTTTTGACGATGACCTTAGTGGCCCGGGCCAGCACAGCCGTTGCCGCCCCCCAAGAAATAACCCCGAAAGCCCGCGATTCATCCTGCGGAAAGCCGCCCATCCACTGGTGAAACACCGTGGTCAGCTTCACATCGTTAAAGCCGAAACGATCCAGGTATTTACGGACCATCAGACGCAAAGAACGGATGGCGGCCACATCCTGAATCAGGTTGCCGCACTGCCCGTACCCCACGGTGATATCCCTAACGCCCTGGGTGGCGGCCAACAGAGATTCGATGACGGCCACGGCATTGGATATGCCCGGAGGCACCAGCGTGCCGGTCAGCGGGCCAAAGGGCTCGCGGTTAATAGAAACCCCGGCCTCCTCGTACAGGCCGATGAGCCTGTCCGTATACTGCCAATGGGCTATGGTGTTCTCCAAGGGGTGGTTCTTGGAATAAGGGATATTGTAGGAGATGGCTCCGCCTTCGTAGGAGGTGAACCCCCCGGCAATGGCGATCTCGGCCAGCAACCGAGCATCAGGCGTTCCGTGGCGAACCTGAACCGGGTTGGTCAAGGCCGAGGTAACCGAACGGCAGATCTCCACGCCGTAGTTGACGGCGGGAAATCCGTTGAGCATGGAGCGGCCGCTCTCCTTGCTTTTCTCAATGCCGACATCCGCTTCCTTATAGCGGTTAAGGCGGGTGTAGCTATCAATGGTGGTGGGCAAAAGATCGGCTTCGCCCTCGGTTTCCAGGTACTGGAGCAATTTGATGTGCTCGGAAGGCAGGGCCACCCCGGCACGGGGCTGGGTTAGGGTCACGCCATCCCGATCCGCGGCAGCCAGTTTCGCGCAGAAGCGCTTTTCCGCGGCAATGGATTTCTGGTAGGACACGGCCTCGTCAAAATCCACGCCTTTTCCGGTAGGCCATTGGGCCAGAACTTCCTTACGCTGGGCGAAAAAGGCCTCATCGGACAGTTTGATGTTTTTAATCTCCATGAGTCCCCTCCGGGAGCGGTTGTATTTCTTTTTTCATAATTGTCAGCGCAAGCTCGGGATCAACCTGGCTTACCAGGCCCATGGCGCTGAAAATATAGCGTTGATCCAGCATAAAGCCCGGGCGTTCCGGCATCATGGCCCCTCTGAGCATGGTCTGGGGCGTGCCCATGGCGCCTTGCAGGATAAAACGGGGCTTCAGGCTGTTCTTGACCACTCCGCCCACGCCGATGACGTTGCCGGTGGCGGTCAGATCCTTGCCGGTCAGAATGAACATTTCTCCGGCCGCGGTAAAGGTCTTTTCCATAACCCCGCAGTGCCGCTCCACAGAAACCGCAATAGCCGAACGGGCCAGGGCTTCGTCGATACGCCGTTCCGTGGAATTCTCGGGAGCCACGGTTTCCGGATTAGCGGTACATTTTTCCACCCAAGCCGTAACCTCTTCAGGGGAGACCCCGGCCAGAGCCGCCACATTCTCCTCACCGGCCGCTTCCAAAAGAAAACGAGCGCTGTAGCGCATGCCGAGATCACCCTCGACCGTGCGCTTGCTGTACGGCTCGGGCAAGCCTTTAAGCAATACGTTATCCTGCGCGGGCGCGCCGTCGGCCATGGAGTAAACGTCTGTGGTGGCCCCGCCGATATCAATAGCCATGAAATCGCCGATGCCCGGGGTGGTTTTGCTGCCCCGACTAAGCAATTCACAGCCCATCAGCACGGCCAGCGGCGTGGGAATGATCGGCCGATCGGTCATGGCCTGCACGCGGGAGAGGCCTTTAGCATCAATGATCCGCTCAATAAAAATATCCCGAATGCAGTTCTGAGCATGCTGAATATCCAGCACGCCGAACTTGGGCATAACATTTTTGGTGATAACATAGCGCTTGCCCGAAGCCCGCAAAATCTCCTCAAGTTCGCGGGAAGCGCTCTTGTTGCCCGCCGCGATGATGGAAAACGGCCGATCAATGGCAGCCAGCAGACGGGCGTTGCCGAGGATGACTTCCTTGTTGCCGCCGTCGGTGCCGCCGCAGAGCAGCACAATATCAGGCCGTATGGCTCTGATCTCATCCTGTTCCCCAGCGGAAAGCTCATAGGAGTACGTTCTGAGCACCTTAGCCCCGGCGCCCTCGGCTGCCATCTTCGCGGCCTTGGCTGTCAGTTCAGGGACCAAGCCCACGGCGACCATGGCCAGCCCGCCCGCCGCACTGCTGCAACAAAGGAGCTTATCATAGATAAATTCACCGCCCATATGGGCATGCAACAACTCGCGCGCGGCGTT
Source organism: uncultured Desulfovibrionaceae bacterium (assembly GCA_949741925.1). Lineage (GTDB taxonomy): Bacteria > Desulfobacterota > Desulfovibrionia > Desulfovibrionales > Desulfovibrionaceae > JAJDHY01. Next base: position 18,918 of record CATJOY010000037.1, read on the forward strand.
AAACCCCTCCATCACATCGGTGGCTATAGTGGTGAACGCGTTGGCCGTGCCGAGAATTTTTGCTTCTCCGGCATCGATGGCGGTCACCTTGGTGTAGGTGCTGCCAAAATCTACGGCGAGATAGCGCATCATCAGCCTCCGAGCAGCTCACGCAGGTCATGGATAGTGGTTTCCACTGTGGTTCCCGGAGGATAGGCCCGGGTAAAGCCCATGGCCAGGTACCGTTTTTCTACCTCGGCAAAATCCTGCTTGCCAACAACCAGATTGCCTCCGGCCAGCAGCACAATCCCCTTGAGCCCGGCCTCATCGCACTTCTGCCGCAGGCCTTGGCAGTCAATCTCGCCGTGACCGTAGAGAGAGGAAACGACGATGGCGTCGGCATTGGTTTCTACGGCCGCGTCAATGAACTCTTCCTGGGAGACCATCACCCCCAAGTTGACCACGTTGAACCCGGCTTCCTCCAGGGCCATGGCGAGAATTCTGTTTCCCACGGCGTGCACATCCGCCCCGATGACTCCGGTGACAAGAGTTTTCTTTTCCATAATGTTGCACTCCTTGCATATGCCTGCATTCAGGCGTGTCGTTTTCCCTCTATCAGATACCCGACTGCTCTACCAGAGCGGAAACGCGGAAATTTTTATTCGCCTCCATTTTGCCGTAGAATCAGCGGGCCGGCTCCGCCGGGGTTCAAGGCCGGCATGAGAGGATCGGGCAAAAAAGAGACAGAAATGAATCTTCCTTTTCCTCAGGCCCTATGAAATGAAAAAAATACGCATCCTTAACGATGTAGTTCCGCAATGGCGACGTTTAGGCTATACGAAGAAAGGAGGTACCCCATGAGCAACCGATTGACTCGCCGCAGCTTCCTGAAAGGCGGCATCCTCGCGGCCGGAGCGCTCGCAACGGGCCTCTTGCCTCTAGGACGAAGCGCTTTCGGCGCTGCCCCGGAAGAGAAGGCACCGGCGGAAAAAGCCACCGTGTATTTTACAAAAGATATCAGCGCCACAGGCTTGATCAAACTTTACGAACACGTCAGCCGGGATATCAGCGGCAAGGTCGCGGTCAAACTGCACACCGGGGAGCCCAACGGGCCGAACATCATTCCCCGCGAGATGGTCAAGCCGCTCATGGAGCACATTCCGCAAAGCGCTATCGTAGAGTGCAATGTGCTCTACGGCAGCCCGCGCCAGACCACCGAAGGGCACCGGAGGACCATTGCAACCAACGGCTGGACCTTCTGCCCCGTGGATATCATGGATGCCGAAGGCGAAGTCAGTCTGCCTGTGCCCGGCGGCAAACACCTTCAGGAACTGGCTGTAGGCAGCCATATTCTGAACTACGATTCCATGCTTGTCCTGACCCATTTCAAAGGGCACGCCATGGGCGGTTTCGGAGGATCGCTCAAGAACATCGCGATCGGCTGCGCCTCGGGAAAGACCGGCAAGGCTCAGATCCACAGCGACGGAACCCGCCTCTGGGCAGGCGGCCCGCTGTTTATGGAACGCATGGTGGAAGGCGGCAAAGCCGTAACCAACCATTTCGGGCGCCGTATCGCTTACATTAACGTACTGCGGAACATGTCCGTGGATTGCGACTGCGCAGGCGCGGGAGCCGCCCCTCCAACCGCGCCTGATCTGGGCATCGTGGCCTCAACGGATATTCTGGCCGTGGATCAGGCCTCCGTAAACATGGTCTACGCCCTGCCTGAAAAAGATCGACGCGATCTGGTCGAGCGCATCGAAAGCCGTAGCGGCCTGCGCCAGCTTGAATACATGAGCATTATGAACATGGGATCCAGGCGCTACGATCTGGTGACCATCTAGTCCTCCACACCGTTTTGTCAGTATGCCTGCGGCGACTGGAACCGTACCCCGAGCCCACCGCTCCACAAGAACCACAAGGGAGTTCCGAAAAACACAATAGGGCACAGGAACAGCGTTCCTGCGCCCGGAAAGGACAACGAAGGGCGGAGGCCCGAGGCCATCCCGTAAAAAGCGTTAGGGTACAACGACCGGGCCATCCCCTTTTGGAAACACTGCCCTTATCGGCTATAAAAAGGCGCCACGTAGGCCCCCCGCGCACAGGGCACGATGCGCCGCATCAGCAGGCCTTCCCCCGAGGCCGAACAGCGCCGAAACCAGGGCTCCCGAAATCAGGCCGAAGAGCCTTTTCCGGCCTCAGCCTCCGGTGCGAAAAAGGCGGCAATGATGGCCGCGTCTTCATCCCGCGCGGCCGCCCCGACATCAGCATCAGCGCCGGAGCAGACAAAACCGCCCTTGACCAAGGCCACGTATCCCGCGGCGAGCACTCGCGGATAAGGCAATTGCTCGCGCAAATCCGTATGGGTTACCCGATCCGGAAATATGAACGGCACGGGCCGACCCACGAAATCTTCCATAATAAGGTATTTCATAACGCGTCCTCTCGCTCCCGCCCGCCGGCATAGCCGCATCCTTTCCGCTTCAGGCGGGGTCTGCTCAGGGCCGAGCAAAGGGCTCAAGGCGCGCCGGAAGAACCAGGCGGGCGCCCCGTAGCCCGGGCCAAACGGCATTCCGGTTTACTCCAGGCAGAACTCCACCGTAAACGTACTGCCGCCCCCGAGAGCAAAAGGAATGGCCATGACCGGGCTGCTGGTCATATGCTTAATACAGTGCCCTTGGCCGGTGATAACCGAAGGAGTAGCCCCCTGGAGCGGCATGCCTTTTTCCGCCAAAGCCGCCCTGGCCTGCCCGGAAACCATGTTGGTGACTTCGCCCACGGCATCCTGCATGTCTTGGTCCATGTCCATAACGTCGTCACCGAGCATGCCGGCCACCAGAACTTCGGCAGCGGACCGGGTAAAAGACACGGCAATAGTTCCACACTTGGGGCCGGTTACCCCAATAAGGGCAGAAATATCGCCCGATGGCATATTTTCCTTTTTCACAAAGGGCATCCCAGCTTTGGCCTCCAGCCCCGCCATTGTGGAAAGGATGCCGGTAACGGCCTTAATAAAAGCCCGAGCTACTTCTATATCACTCACGATGGCAGTTTTCCCGGTAGTCATCGGGTCTTTCCCTCAACATCAGGCGGCAGCGCCGTTTCCCGGGAAAGAGCCTGGAAAATCCGGCGCAGCGCTTCTAAAGGCAATGGAAAGGGCGGCGTTTCGAGTTCCGTAAGGCGGACAAGCTCTGCATCGGTCAGTTCCCGCCCGGAAATGACGCCCCGTGCTCCCAGAATGCCCAAAAGCACTTTGCCCGCGTTACTCTGTTCCATAAGGGAATCCTGAGGCATGTTCACGTTCTCAATATGCCGAATCCGAAGCCAGATCCTTATCGGTCAGCTTATGGGAGAACAGCTTGTAGGCCCAGGCCTGATACGCAATAACCAACGGCACAAAGATGATGACCACGATCAGCATGATGGTCAGGGTCTTAGGGCTGGAAGCCGCGTTATGGATGGTCACGCTCCAGTCCGGGTTCAGGCTGGAGGGAATAAGGCGGGGGAAGAGCCCCGCGATGCCGGTAAAAATGACCAGCATGATGTACCCCGCGCTGAACAACCAGGCCTCCAGGGGTTTATCCTGGAACAACATAACCAGGGCAAAGGCAAGGCAGGCCACAGCCGTTATCGGCAGCATGAAAAAGACCGGATACGTGATGAACTTGGCGAAAAGATCCGTATACGTATAGGTCATCAACAAAAACAGCACCGAGAAGCCCAGCACCCAGCCCCAAAGGAACTTTGCCGTGAATAGGGCCCGCGCGTGCAGCGGCCCGGCAGATTTAAAGGCCAGCCAAATGGCCCCGTGCATGCAAAAGGCCAGAACAAACAGCACACCGCCGACAATGCCGTAAGGTTGGAGCAGCTTCAGGATGTTGCCGTGGTAAACGCCCGCGGCATCTATGGGCAGGCCTTGGAAAATGTTGGCGAAGGCAACGCCGAAAAGCAAGGCCGGCATGATGTTGCCGATAAAATGGCAGCGATCCCAAAGCTGCCGCCAGCGCGGGCAATCAACCTTGGAGCGGAACTCAAACGATACCGCCCGAATAATCAGGCCAAAAAGCAGCAACAGCAAAGGGGCATAGAGGGAGCTAAACAGAACGGCATACGCCGTGGGAAAGGCCGCAAAGGTAACCCCACCGGCGGTAATCAACCAAACCTCGTTGCCATCCCAAAAGGGACCGGCCGCATTGTACACGGTGCGCCGTTCGGCTTCGTTGCCGGAAATAAAGGGCATCAGCGTGCCCAGGCCGAAATCGAAACCATCCAGCACGAAATAAATGGCCCAGAGCAATCCCCAGAGAATAAACCATATAAGTTCCAGCATAGCCGTCTCCTCAGGCGTTCGGTTGCTGCGGTGGCAAGGGGGCGGGGCCGCGCCGGGCGTACCGCGCCAGCAGCCAGACGTCAAGCGCCCCAAGAAGCGAATAAATACCGATAAAGGCCAACAAAGAGAGCCCCACCGAATAGCCCGGTATGGCCGAAACGCCCTCATGGGTCCGCATCAGTTGCCAGACAATCCAAGGTTGCCGACCCACTTCGGCCACGCTCCAACCCGCCATGATCGCCACCAAAGGCAGCGGGATCGCCAGGATCAGAGCCCAGCCAAACCAGCGCCGGGCGGCCAGTTTTTCCCGCCAGAACCAAGCCAAAATGGCCAGCAGAGGGAAGAGAGAACCCAGCCCGACCATGGCTCTGAAGGAAAGAAAGGTGATCAGCACGGGCGGGCGGTCTTCTTTGGGAAAGGCCTTAAGCCCGGTAACCTCGGCCGAAGAATCGCCGTGGGCCAGAATACTGAGCATACCCGGCACGGCAAAGGCTTCAACGAGGTTCCGCTCCTTGCTCTCATCGGGGATAACCAGCAGATACATGGGAGCATGGGACGTGGTCTCCCAGTGGGATTCCATGGCAGCGAGCTTGCTGGGCTGCATCCGAGCCACCATCATGCCGTGGTGATGCCCCTGCGCCAGCAAAAGAAGCGAGAGGGCTATGGCCGCGAGCGTCCCGCAACGGAATGAATAGGCAAAAAATTTCTCCTCATGCTTGCGCATCAAATGCCAGGCGGAAACGCCCATGATAAAGAAGGCTCCCAAGAGCCAGGCGGCCAACAGGGTGTGGATAAGCTGGCCCCAGGCAAAGGGATTGCCGACCACAGCCCAAAAGCTCTCCAATTCAGCCCGTCCGTTGCGGAGAACGTACCCCACAGGGTTCTGCATCCAGCCGTTGGCCAGAATGATCCACAGAGACGAAATATGCGCACCCGCCGCCACAAGCCAAATGGACAGCAAATGTATTTTTTTGGATACCCGATCCCGGCCAAAATGCCAGACCGCAATAAAGGTGGATTCCAGGAAAAAGGCCACCGTGGCCTCAATAGCCAACAGCGGGCCGAAGACATCCCCGACGTATTTGGAATAGTTGGCCCAGTTGGTGCCGAACTGGAAAACCAGGGTAATGCCGGTGACAATCCCTAAAGCAAAGTTAATGAGGAAGAGCTTGCCCCAAAACTTTGCCATCCGTTTGTATTCTTCGTCACCGCTTTTATAGAAGCGGGTTTCCAGGTAAGCCAAAAAGATCGTCAGCCCCAAGGTCAGCGGCACGAAGACAAAATGGAAAAAGACCGCCGCCGCGAACTGGAGCCGTGATAACAGAACCACATCCATGAGCACCCTCCGGGGGTCAAGGGTGAAAGGTTACGGTGCATCGAGCAAAAGCCGTCCACATTTCTCCCTATATAAAAAAGCGAATTCGGAAATGCAAGGAGATAAACCGGCGCTGTTTCGGTGTAATCTTGATTATTTGCTCCGCCCGGGGTAGAAGTATCGCTTATTTCGTTCCTCTGTCCGTTCAAAAAACGCGTCACCACGCCGCTGTAGGCAGTTCCATGAACACAAAAGAACTTCGTCAGCTCGCCTCCAGGGAGCTTTGCACCTACAGGCGCGCCTGTTGCGGCGGGCGGCTGGAGGTAACAGTACTGCCCGCAGGAAACGATCTCTGCGTGCTGCTTACCGGCGGCCATTCGCCCCATGTCGGCTGCGTGGCCTTAGGCATTCCCCGCCCGAGCCTCAAGCCTGACGGCGAGCCGGGGGCCACGGTCTCCACGCTCAATGTCACCGGGCATAAAGACGACGCCGTGGCCAACCGTTTTGCCGCGCGTCTGGCCGCTCGCAGCGGGAGGGTGGTCTCCGTGACCTGCGGCATTCATTTTCATGAGGCCGACAGTCGGGATATCGAAGACGTGCTGCAAACGGCGGAAGAGCTTCTCCGGGCGGTCGAAGACAGCCTGCCCGGGTAGGCCGCCTCAGCCGTTTTCCAGACCGCGCAGAATACGTCTGTTGCCGACCCGTACCGTCAGCCGTATGGTATCCAAATACTCCAAGAGCGGAATGGCGAATTTACGGGAGAGGCCGGTCAATTCCCGCAATCCGGCTGGATCAAGGTCATCATGGGTAGTGAACCAGGCCCGCACCTGCTCCTTCAGCGCTTCCAGGGAAGCTCGGGCATAGTATAAGCCGTCATCTACCCTGATCAGTTCGCCATCTTTGACCAGGAGCCGCAAGACCGGGTCCAGGTCTCTGGCGGTTACGCCGAGTTTTTCCATCACTTCCTTTAAGGTTGGCGGCGTGCTGCCCCCTTGCTCATACAAGGCCCGAAGCGATCCGCGCAGGTCTTCTTGCCCTGCGCCGAGGGTCACACTGTGGCCGGGAAGGGCAAGCGCATCCCCGGCGGCCTGAAGCTTGCCCGCCCTGACCAAACGCTCGGCAATAAAGTGCGTCAGCTTGGGCGGCAGGTTCCGCCCCCAGCCCGAAGCCAACGCGCCGCGCGCAATGCCGTCTTTGAGGCTGTGCTGTTTATGGTAGGCTGCCACATGCTCCAGGCAAGAGGCTCCCAGAGTTTCCGCAACCGGCAGAGCAATATATATTTTTTCTTCGCGGTCGAAGCAGAAGATCTGCCCGCGGCTGCCGAGAAGACCCAAAATTTTATCGAGCTTTTTGCTTTCCAGGCCGGTCAACAGACGGAGCGAAGCCAAGGAAACGCCATACCGCCCCCCAAGTAAAACCTGGATGGACACAATGCTCTCGTCATCCCCATGGGCCAGTTCTTCCAAAAGGCGCAGCTTATCCGCGAATTCAGGGTCGCGCCGGGTCAGACCGAGTCCCAGAGGGTGCAGCACCACCCCGCCCGCCACAGTCCGCAGAGGAGAAAACGAGCGCACGATAAACCTATCCCCGAAAACAGCAGGCAGCGGTTCCTGAAAACGGATCTGGCAGAGGCCGCTCTCGCCGGGAGCCAGCAGATCACGGCCGCGCAGATAGATTCTTCCCAAAAGTTCCTTGGTGCCGTGGTGAATGTGCACCTCGCCCCGGTGCCGCAACGGCCGCGGCGCTGAGGCAAGACAGGTTAAACGGGCTTCCCAGACAGGGCTGGGCAAAAGACCGCCCACATGGGCCAAAGTGACCCCCCGGTGGATCTCCTCAACCTCAAGCCCCTGAAGGTTAACCGCCGTTCGACGGCCCGCCGGGGCCACGGTCACGGGCTCGCCGTGGCTTTGCAAACTGCGGACCCGGGCCTTGCGGCCTGTGGGATAAACCATCACCTCATCGCCCACAGCAACGCTGCCGGAAATCATGGTCCCGGTGACCACCGTGCCATGCCCCTTGAGGCTGAAAACGCGGTCCACAGGCAGACGGAAAATATCCTGAAGCCGTTCCGGAGCCAGTTCGCGCTCCAGCTTGGCCAAGGCGGCCTTCAATTCGGCCAGCCCCTGCCCGGTGGTTGAAGAAACCGCAAACACCGGGGCCTTTTCAAGAAAGGTTCCCTTAAGAGCGGACGCGATATCCTCCATGGCCATTTCCAAGAGTTCCGGGTCCACCGCATCTACTTTGGTCACGGCCACCAGCCCGGTGGAAATGCCGAGCAGGGAACAGATTTCCAGGTGCTCGCGAGTCTGGGGCATAACGCCTTCATCCGCGGCGATGACCAGGAGCACGAAGTCAATGCCCGTGGCCCCGGCAACCATGGTTTTAACGAATTTCTCATGGCCGGGCACATCAACGATGGATAAGCGGCGGCCGTCGTCGAAATCTAGAAAGGCAAAGCCAAGTTCGATGGTGATTCCCCGGCGCTTTTCCTCCTCCAGACGATCGCAGTCAATAGCGGTCAGAGCGCGGATCAACGAGGTTTTGCCGTGGTCGATATGCCCTGCGGTTCCCATGACAACAGGCATGTGTGCTTCCTTTGCGTGGCCGCGGCCAAAGCCCGGCGGTATGGTGGTTCAGATGGACAAACTCACTTTCAAAACAGCCCCCGGCGGGCATAGACCTCGGGATTGGCGATATTGGGGGAGTGTCTGCCCTGATCGCGCGCGGCAACTTCATCCAAGCAAAGTTCCAGAACCCGGCTCATAGCTTCCTGTGTATCCGAGCCCGTATGCGGCGTAAGGAGCACATTGGGCAAGGAAAAGATCGGGTGGGCCGGGTTCATCGGTTCCTGGGGAAAAACATCCAGGGCGGCGCCGCCGAGTTGTTTCTCCAAAAGAGCCGCAGTCAGCGCCTCCAGATCCACAACGCTCCCCCGGGCCACATTGATGAGCGCCGCTGTGGGCTTCATCAGGGCCAATTCCGCGGCCCCGATCAAGGGTTTGCCGCCGCCGGGCACGCACAGGCACAGATAATCCGCCAACGCCAAAAGCTCGCGCAAGGGTAAAATTGTGCAGCCGAGTTCCGCTGCCAGGGTCGGCTTGGGCGTGCGCGCCGTGGCAAAAACCCGCATGCCGATGGCCCCGGCCAAACGAGCTAGCCGGGAGCCTATCTCCCCCAGCCCGATAATGCCCATGTTCTTTCCCTCAAGCTCGATGCCCCGCGAACGTCGCCATATGCCCCGCTTCATTGCCGCATCCAAGAGATGCAGCTTCCGGGCCAGACAAAAAACCGCCCCCAAGGCCTGCTCAGCCACGCTCCGCGAGTTGGCCCCGATAGCTCGGGATACCGCGATGCCGCGCCGGGTGGCCTCGGCCATGTCAATATGGTCTATGCCCACGCCAAACATAGCGATCAGCCGGAGACGCGTTGCCCGGGCCATAAAGGCGGCGGTCAGCGGGGTCGTATCGGTGATCAGGTACTCGATCTCCCCGGCCCGCTCCATAAGAATACGCTGCCGCTCTTCCAACGGGGGTTTGGCCAGGCCGGGCCTTCGCTCGAACAAGCTCACCCCGCGCCACCCCCGTTTTTCCAAAAGCGAGAGCGCCCAGCCGGGCCTATCAAAAAGAAACATCGTTGTATGGATAGTGGGCATGAACGCTCCTGAACCTTGAGAAAGATATTCAGTCATGGGAAACGGGAATGCCGCGCACTGCCCGGCGGGGCATAAAAACGGTCAGCACGCCATCCTTGTACCCGGCTTGTATGCCTTGGGCGTCTACCTGACCGGGCAGAGCCACATGGTCTTCATAGGCCATTTCGGCAAACTCAAGGGCATGAACCTTGCCCTGCCCCGTCAGACCAAGGGAAGTTCCGGCCGCCAGGTGCAAGCCCTCCGCATCGAGGATCAAGCGGATTTCTTCGCGGGAGACCCCGGGAATATTATAATAGAGGTAAAAACCGTCTTCTCGCTCCACCAGGTCTGCCTGGGGCCTGGCAGATTCGCGCGTAGCCGCCGCGGCAGCGTTCCAACCGCACCCGCTCACCAGGCCGTTTCCTCGGGCTCGCCCGCCCCTACTCCGGATTCTCCGCCCGCTACGACCGCTATGGAACGGCGGCCATCCCCGGCCTTGGGCAGTTCTACCGAGAGCACTCCGTTCCGGTAGGTAGCAACGGCCGGAGCATCACTGACGGCGCAAGGCAGGGCAATAATCCGCTGAAAGCTGCCCGTCGGGCGTTCATGGCGCAAAAAGCGCCCCTTGGCCGCGCGGGTCGTAAAGCGCAGGGCCAGCCGCCTCTCGGCCAAATCCAAGGAGATATTCTCCGGATCAACTCCGGGGATCAAAGCCCGCACCCGAATGAACGAGGAATCCTCGCAAACCTGGATTGGCGGAAAACAGCTCGGAGCCAGCTCCCGAGCAGGGTATACAGGCATCTCCCGCTCTCTGGCCATGAGGCTGTCACAGAGCGAGCGTAGGTCAAAAAGATCGGGAAAGTTGCGATCCATGAAAAGTATCCCGGCCTGGCGCGCCTTTGCTCAACGGGCTTCGTCATTCCCGGGAACAGCCGTATCCGCCGCTCGGGCGGCTTGCCCAAGCCCGGAAAGGCGGGAACGCGCGCTCTGCCTCTTGCCGGACTGCCATGCAGCCAGGGGTACAGCTTCTTCAGCCAGCATAACCGGAATATCCTCAAAAATGGGGTACACCTTGGCGCAGGCAGCGCAGGCAAGCCCTTCGTCGCCCATCGGCTCGAGGCTTCCCCGGCATACAGGGCAAACCAGCAGCTGCAGCAATGCGGAATCCAGACTCATGACAACTCCAAAATGATATGGCAGTATGGGGCCTACGAATCCGGGAAGGTAGACGGATCACAGGCTGCGCAGGCTCGCCGAGGCGCTGCCCTTCGGCCCAAAATGCGGCAGGCGGCCCTCCGACCGGGCGGCCCTCTTTGCTCAGCCATACAGCGCATGTGGCCTCTTGGCAAGTAATCCCCGGTTTTTTGTGCCGGTCTCTGTGTAGAGGAATGGAGAATGGAAAGCTCTTCTCCGGATCTTAAGGCTGCTTCCCGATACACTTTCCTCTGTTCCCTTGCAGCGGTAAAAAGACTCGTTGTTTCTTTTGAGAAAGACGGGAAAAAGCGGGCAACGAGCCCCTGAAGAGACGCCGCGCGCGGCTTTTTCCGGCTGAGCCGCCCGGGAGAAAAACGCGCTTGGCAGCGGCAATATACCGAGAAACAGCCTTTACTCGCTATGCGACAAATCGACCTGCACACCCATTCCACCGCCTCTGACGGTACGGATACCCCCGCAGACCTTGTACGCCGGGCGCACGAGGCGGGGCTCGCCGCTCTTGCCCTGACGGATCATGATACCCTTTCCGGCCTTGCCGAGGCCGCCGAAACAGCGCGCGGCCTCGGCCTGGAATGCATTCGGGGGCTGGAACTGGCCGTCTCCAGCCCTTACGGCGAGGTACACCTCTTGGGGCTCTGGCTGCCGGAAGCAACCCCCATCCTGGATAAAGCCCTGCAGGGCATCCGTCGAAAAAGAAGCGAACGCAACCGCGAAATCGTGGCCAAACTCAAAACCGCCGGGTACGATATTAGCTATGATGATGTGCTGGAAGTGGCCAAGGGCGAATCCGTGGGGCGGCCGCACATCGCCGCCGTGCTGGTCAACAAAGGGTACGCTGCCACACTCAAGGAAATCTTCGCCACCCTGCTGGGCGATAACGGCCCTATGTATGTTCCCCGTTCCATGCCGACTCCCGAAGAAGGCCTGGCTCTCTTGCAAGCGGAAGGCGCTACCACGGCCATGGCGCACCCGATGCTTCTTAAAGCCCCGCATACCTGGCTTAAAGCCTTTGTCGGCCGTTTGGCCGCCCTTGGCTTGGACGCTCTGGAAGCCTACCATTCAGATCAAGATGATGCGGCCACCCGGCGCTGCCTCGCCCTGGCTGACCAGCATTCGCTTGCCCTTTGCGGCGGATCGGATTACCACGGAGCCTCTAAACCGGCCATACGCCTTGGCCGGGGAAGAGGCAATATTCGGGTTCCCTACGAAATTCTTGAAAAACTCCTTGCCCGTCGCAAGACCAAGGGCTTACCACTACCCTCAACCAACAGGTGATCCAATGAAACAGGAAATCCGCACCGACCAGGCCCCTACTCCGGCAGGCCCCTACTCCCAGGGCCTGAAAGCCGGCAACCGCGTTTACGTGGCCGGGCAGCGACCGGTCATTCCCGAAACCGGCGAGTTGGCCCAAGGCTTGGAAGCCCAAAGCCGCCAGTGCCTCGAAAACGTGCGCAATGTTCTGCGCGCCGCCGGGGCGGAGATGGATCACGTGGTTAAAGTGACAGTCTACCTGGCGGATCTGCAAAACTTTGCGGCATTCAACGCCATCTATAAGGAATATTTCAAGCCGCCCTATCCTGTGCGCACTACCGTCAGTTGCACGCTCAGAGGGGTTCAGGTGGAAGTGGACGCCATCGCCGAACTTCCGGAATAAATTTTTTCCACAAGGAGCCGCAATGCCTACCCGTTCAGATCTTGCCAATGCTCTTCGTTTTCTTAGCATGGACGCCGTTGAAAAGGCCAAATCCGGGCACCCTGGGGCCCCTATGGGCATGGCCGACATGGCCGAGGCCCTGTGGAACGGATTCCTGCGCCACAACCCGGCTAACCCCGCCTGGGCTAACCGCGATCGTTTTGTGCTTTCCAACGGCCATGCCTCCATGCTGTTGTACAGCGTGCTGCACCTGACCGGTTACAACCTGCCCCTGGAAGAGTTGAAAAATTTTCGCCAGCTCGGCTCCAGAACGCCCGGGCACCCGGAAGTGGACCTGACCCCCGGCGTGGAAGCCACCACCGGCCCTCTGGGCCAAGGCATCGCCATGGCCGTGGGTATGGCCCTGGCCGAAAAGATGTTGGCCGCCGAGTTCAACCGCGAAGGGTTTCCCCTGGTGGATCACTTTACCTATGTCTTTCTCGGTGAAGGCTGTTTGATGGAAGGTGTTTCCGGCGAAGCCTCCTCCCTTGCCGGAACCCTTGGCCTGGGCAAGCTGATCGCGCTTTTCGACCAAAACGGCATTTCCATCGACGGCAAGGTCAGTGGCTGGTTCACTGAAAATGTGGCCGCCCGCTATGAGGCCTATGGCTGGCACGTCATCGACGGCGTGGACGGCCATGATGGCGAGGCAATCCGCCAGGCTATCGCTGCAGCCCGGAAGGTTGCCGATAAACCAAGCCTGATCTGCTGCCGGACTGTCATCGGCCAGGGCGCTCCCAACCTCGGCGGCTCCGAAAAAACCCATGGTTCGCCCCTTGGCGGCGAGGAAATAGCCGCCGCCAGAAAAAAGCTGGGGTGGAACCATGAGCCCTTCAATATTCCCCAGGATATCCGCCAGGCCTGGGATGCCCGTGAAAAGGGACACGCTGCCGAAGAGGCCTGGAACAAACTCTTTACCGCCTATGCCGCTGCCTACCCCAGCGAAGCCGCGGAATTCACGCGGCGCCTTGCCGGGCCCGAAGCCGGCCGGCTCCCGGCCGGCTGGATCGAACACGCCGATACGGTTATTGCCGGTATCCAGCAGGCCGCCAAAACGCTTGCCACCCGGGTAGCCTCAAAAGAGGCCTTGAACGCTCTGGTTCCCGGAAAACTCCCGGAAATCGTCGGCGGCGCGGCGGATTTGACCCCCTCGGTCAACACCCGCTGGGAAGGAGCCGCACTGCTGACCTCCTCAGACTTCAGCGGCCGCTATATCACCTATGGCGTGCGCGAGTTTGCCATGGGCGCGATCATGAACGGCCTGGCCCTGCACGGCGGCTTCATTCCCTTTGGAGGCACCTTCCTGGTCTTTTCCGATTACGCCCGCTCGGCTATCCGCCTCTCGGCCCTGATGCGCCGCCAGGTCATTTGGGTTTTGACCCACGATTCCATTGGCGTGGGCGAAGATGGCCCGACCCACCAGCCTGTGGAGCAAGTGCCTTCGCTCCGCCTCATCCCGGGCCTTCGCGTGTGGCGCCCCTGTGACGCCACGGAAACAGCGGCGGCCTGGAAAAGCGCTCTGACCGCTACCGGCCCCACCTGCCTGGTGCTCTCTCGCCAGAACCTGCCTCCCATGCAACGCGATGACGCCCTTGTGAAGCATATCGACCGGGGCGGTTACATTCTTCTGGAAAGCGACGGTATGCCGAAAGGCATCATCATTGCCACCGGTTCGGAAGTTTCCCTGGCTGTAGAGGCCGCGCGCAAGCTGGCCGCCGTGGGCCGCAAAATCCGCGTCGTTTCCATGCCCTGCGCCGAACTCTTCGACGAGCAGCCCGAGGCTTGGAAGAATGCCGTGCTCCCGCCTGAGATCACCGCGCGCGTGGCCGTAGAGGCCGCCCAGGTCGATGGCTGGCGTAAATATGTCGGCCTGACCGGTCGGGTCGTGGGTATGCACGGCTTCGGAGCCAGCGCCCCGGCTTCACAACTTTTCACCCGGTTTGACATCACCGCCGAGGCTGTGGTCCGCGCCGTTGAAGAACAGTTAGGATAAAGGAAACTCTTCGCGGCACTGCCGCGGCAAAGAAAAGCCCCCCTGCCTCCGGCCACAACCGGCGGCAGGGGGGCTTTAAACACTTAGGCTTCCCGCTACATCAACCAGCCAAGGGGAATGAGCGAGAGTTTGGGGAAGAAGACCAGCAGGAACAAAATGATGACCTCCACAATAATGAACGGCATCATTTTGGCGACCAGTTCGCCTATTTTTATGTTCCCTATGCCGCAGACCACATAGAGAACCGTTCCCACCGGCGGGGTAATAACGCCGATGCCCAGGTTCAGAATGAACAGCAACCCGAAGTGGTACGGATCAATCCCGGCCTGCTGAATAAGCGGATAAAAGACCGGGGCGAAGATAAGCACGTTGGGGGTGAGGTCCATAACCATGCCGGCGACCAGCAGAAACATCATGATAACCAGCAGCAGCAGATTCGGCGAATCAATAAGCCCGGAGAAAAGGGTCACAATATGCCGGGGAATCTGCGCCATGGTGATAAAGTAGCCGACGGCGGTGGCCGTGGCGACAATCAGCATAACCACGGCCGTGGTTCTGGCGGCGGCGGCGCTGACGCGCAAGAGTTCGCGGAAGCTGAGTTCCCGGTAATAGACCATACACACGAAAATGGCGAACACGGCGGCAAAAGCGCCGCCTTCAGTCGGCGTGAACACGCCGAAACGAATGCCGCCCAAAAGGAGTACCGGAAGAAGAAAGGCCGGGCTGGCATCCTTCAAAATAGCCAGAGCCTCCTCACGGGTAAAGGTAATGGTTTCTGTATACCCGTCCTTGCGCACGACAAACCACCAGACCACCATCAGCCCGACGCCCAACAAGAACCCGGGGAAGAGGCCGATCATGAACAGCTTGGTAACGGAAAGGCTGACCGTGGAACCGAGAATAATAAAGTTGGTACTCGGCGGGATGATGGGCCCGAGAATAGCGCCGGAAGCAATAATGCCACCCGCGCGGCCGGGGTTATACCCGACCTGGGTCATCATGGGCAGCAGCAGGCCTCCCAAGGCGGCCGCCTCGCCCACGGAACTGCCCATAAGGCCCGCAAAGATGACGCTGGCGAGAATGGCCGCGTAGCCAAGCCCGCCCTTCACCCTGCCGATGAGCAGTTGGGCCAGCTGCACCACGCGTTTGGAAAGACCGCCGGCGGCCATGATCTCCCCGGCGAAGACAAAGAAAGGAATGGCCATCAGCGGGAAGTTGTTGGCCCCATCGACCATGATATTGGGAATGGTCATCACGTCCCACGCCCCGCCCGCGTACATCAGCACGATGGAACAGAGCACCAGGACAAGAGATATGGGGATGCCCAGGGCCAGAAAAAACATCAGGCTGCCGAAGAAGTAGACGAGTTGTTCCATGCTCTACCTCGCTTCCTTGTCGGCTGTGCCGTCGCTGATTCCAGCATGCTCCCGCAAAACCTCATCCACGTCGGCCCCGACGGTTCGCTTGAATTCCGAAGCCGGTTTGCGCAGGGTCTCCAGCAGGGTCTTGCCTCGGATGACAAGAGCCGCAGCAGCCATGATGGGAAGCGTGCCGTTGATGATGCCGAGGTTGACGTTTGTGGCCACGGAATAGGTATCCAAGGTCTGTATTACCAGCACCAGACCGCCGTAAAGCAACAGAGCCAAGGCAGCCAGCCCCAACAACTGGGCTATGATATCAATGGTTTTCCGCACTTTGCCACTGGTAAGGCCGACAAACATATCCACAGCGATGTGTTTGTTGCGGTAAAAGGCCTCAATAGCCCCGAAAAAGGTGATGAAAATAAACAAAAAACGTGCCCATTCCTCGCTCGGGGTAAAGCTGGAACGGAACACGTAACGTAAAAAGGCATTATAAAATACCAAGCCGATCATGCCCAGGAAGATGCTCGCGCAAAAAATCTGAAAGGCGAACTCTCCCTTTGAATCTTGCGGCATGGCCGGGGCCTTGGTTTCCACGGAAGGGGAATCATTGCTCATGGGCGTCCTCGCGTCGAAACGGTTATGCCGTGCGGCGGATAATCCCCGCCACATGCTAGCATGTGGCGGGGATACGGGAAAGCAGGGCTGTATTATTTATAGGACGCGGCGCTTTCCAGAATCTCCTTGGCGTTGGGCACGGTATCGTAGAACAGCTTCCAGCTGCGCTCGCCGGCTTTGGCCATGGCATCGCGGAACTCGGGGGAAGGCGTGCTCACAACGCCGCCGCCGGCTTTGATAGAGTCAACGGCTTCGGTTTCGAGCTTGGCCATCAGATCCCACACGTAATCGGCGGATTCCTTGGCGGCCTGATCAACCCACTTGCGATCCTGCTCGGGGAGGCTCTGATAGAACTTTTCGTTCATGTACAGGGAGTGGATAACCAGAATGTGCCCGGAAAGGGTGATGTTCGGGGTGATTTCATACATCTTGAGGGCATTGATATCCACCAGGGGGCTGTCGCCGCCGTCGATAACGCCTTGATCCAGGGCGCTGGGCACTTCAGCAAAAGGCATGGGCTGGCCGCTGATGCCGCATTCCTTGGCGAAGTTAATGTACAAGGGGATGTTGGGCACGCGCATACGCAAGCCATCCAGGTCTTTCATGCTGTTCAGCGGCTTCTTGGAGTAAAAATGGCGGAAGCCGAGGGGAAAGGCGTTCAGCGTACGCAGGCCGGATTTTTCAACAAAGCCTTCATTGATAAGATCAAAGGTTTTCCCTTGCATGGCCCGGCGGGCATGATCCAAGTCGGTGAACAGCATGGGGGTTTCCAACATGGCCATGGCCGGGTGCAGCGCAGAGGTTTGCGTGCCCGTAGCGCACATTTGAATGGAACCGCGGCGGGTGTTGGCGATGTAGGCGTCTTCCTTGCCGAGCTGGCTGTTAGGGAAAACCTGCACCTCATATTTTCCGTTGGAAAGTTTTGCCAGGATTTCCCCGAACTTGTGCATGCCCAAGGTTTCCGGTTCCCCTTCAGGCTTCATGCCCGCCATTTTGATGACGACTTTATCCGCGCTCAAAGCGGTCGAGGCGAAGCCGACGCTGGCAATGGCTAAAGCCATGAACAGGATAGCAATACGTTTCATAAAGGATCTCCTGAGGTTAATGGTGTGCGCTATGATGCAAACAGTGCATCTTCGCTGTTTATACGAGTATATATATCTGGAGTAGCTAAAAAGAGTCAAAGCCTAAACGAACAATATTGTTACATGACAATTAGCATATATCCGGGAGCGGAAGCCAGGGGCTGTTTCGAGAACCACGGCCTCTGCAAAAAGTCGATGTTTCCCGGCAAAAAGACCGAAAAAAACCGGGCAAAGGCGTCATAAGAGATACGCCGCGCCCGGTTGATTCCAGCCGATCTCGCCGCGCCCGCAAGCCGGCGTAACAGCAAAACTGGAAAAGAAAAGGTCCGTGAGCCCTTTTCTAAAGTCTCCCCTTAGTATCCCGCGCCGGGGCGGGGCGGCATTGTTCTCAACGGCGGGCATTGCCCGCCGTTGCTCCTCTTTGGGTGAAAGGGCAGATCAACTCCGGCTGCCTCCGGAACGATCCGTGTAGGCGGTGTGCAGGAGTTGCAGCGCCAGAGGGCTGACAAAGGAACCCAAGTATTCCTGATACACCCGGGCCACTTCCGGGTTTTCATGGGATTTGCGCAAGGGCATGTTCTTGTCTTCCGTGTTCAATCCGGCTGTGCGCGCCTTGACCGCAGCTATGTTAGTGGCCATAGGCTGCCCGCCGCCGCCGATGCAGCCCCCGGGACAGCCCATAAACTCAATAAAGTGGTAATCCTTGAACTCCCCGCCTGAGCGGATGGAATCGCAGACTGCGCGACAGTTTTTCAGACCATGGGCCACAGCCACCTTTACTGTCAGGCCGGCCACCTCAAGCGTGGCCTTTTTCACCCCGTCAAGCCCGCCCAGGCTTTCAAACTCCAATTGCGGCAGGCTCTGGCCCGTCAACAACTCACAGGCCGTACGCAAAGCAGCTTCCATAACGCCGCCGGTGCGGCCGAAAATGGTAGCGGCTCCCGTATACTGACCGATAAGCGGATCTGCCCTGCCCTCTTCCATGGCGGCAAGATCCAGGCCAAGGGTTTTCAACAACCGCGCCGCCTCGCGGGTGGTCAAAACAATATCCACATCCGGGAATCCAGCCTCCCCGGCTGTGCCCGTACGGGCGGCATCGCGCATTTCCTCCCGGCCGCATTCAAATTTTTTGGCGGTGCAGGGCATCAGGGCAACCACAACGATGTCTTTGGCATCTTTGCCCATTTCCTTGGCCGCGTAACTCTTGGCCACGGCCCCGAACATCTGCTGAGGGGATTTAGCCGAAGACATGTGCCCCAGAAGATCCGGATAAAAGGTCTCGCAAAACTTTACCCAACCCGGGCTACACGAGGTGAACTGGGGCAACTGCGGCTCGATGTGTTCATATACCGCGTCCTCAACGTTGACCGGCAGGGAATCCCGCTTGAGCACCCCGGCCTTGGCCAGACGCAACAGCAGCTCGGAACCTTCTTCCATAATGGTCAAATCGGCCGAGAAGTTGGTATCCCAAACCCGGTCAAAGCCCGCTTTTTTCAAGGCCGTGTACAGCTTGCCCACAGCCAGCTCCCCGGGCGGCAGACCAAAGGCTTCGCCAATAGACACCCGGACGGAGGGCGCGAACTGGACCACCACCGTTTTTTCCGGATCAGCCAAGGCCGCCAGCACATCGGCCACCTGATCATTCTCAGTTATAGCCCCCAAGGGAGAACCATAGGCGCAGGAACCACAGCCGTACATGCCTTTAAAGACAGCCACCGCCGCGCTTTCTTTACCCATGGGGCAGGCATGGATACACTGGCCGCAGCGGCTGCAGCGGTTTTCATCCACCATGACTACGCCCTTTTCTTCATCCATAGCCAACGCGCCCACGCCCTGCACCTCGTTGCAGGTTCTCACGCAGTTGCCGCAACGGATGCACAGGGAAGGATCATGATGCAAAGAAGGCTCCGAGCGCCAGCCCTCCAGCGCCCAGCCCCTGCGCTCTTCAGGATCGACCAGGCCGGAATTAACCGCCTCGCAGGCTACGAATTCCTGAATCCTCTGGATCACCCGGCAGTTGCCCTTCTCTTCAAGCCAGGCCAACCGTTCATCTAAGGCAGCCCGCAATGTTTCCGAATCGGTTTCAATGGTCATGCCCTGGCGCAGGTGGGCCTTTTTGCCCATGGCAAAAGGCGTTAGCCGGCCGTTCAGCACAATGAGCGAAAACGCCGGACAATCCGGGTTGGCAAGGCAGGCGAGCTTTGGGGATGCGGCAGGCTTCACAGGAGCCAAGCCATTGCTCTCCAACAATTGTGCCACAGTCTGCGCCGAAGAAGCGGTCAGAGGCTGACCGTTCAAGGTTACGGAAACCTCCTCTGCTTCCGTATGCCGGGCATTTTTGTTCAAGGGGTTGGGCCCGACGGCCTGGAGTTCCTGGGTATACTCAGTCATCACCTCAGCGAACTTCCGGCCCTCAGCCCCGGATATCCATTCCCAACGGAAGCGTTCCGGAGCAAAGCCGAACAGTTCAAGGGTTTCACGCACAGCGCGCATGCGACGGTCCGTTTTATGGTTCCCGTCTTTGTAGTGACAATCCCCGAAGTGGCAGCCGCCCACAAAGGCGGCGTCCGCACCGCGGGCCAGGGCCTCGTAAATGAAAAAAGGCTCTACTCTGCCGGAACAGGGCACCCTGATCAGCTTGACGGTCGGGGGGTACTTGCAGCGCAGGTTTCCCGCCAGATCCGCGCCAGCGTAGGTGCACCACTGGCAGGCAAAACCCACGATATTGGGAGCAAAAGCCATATCACACCTCCTGCACGGCGCGGGCCGGATTTTGGATCTCGGCAATAAGGGCACTGCGATCCATGGCGCTGATGGCCGCCACCTGGGCGGGATCAAAGCCCATGGCCAGAGCCAAGAACTGCGTGTAATAAAGTACCGGAATAGTAAAATCTATCTCCCCAGAGGCGCGCAGTTGCTCTTGGGATTGATCAAACTGCATGTAGCAAGAGGAGCACCCGGTAACGATGAGATCCGGATTAATTTCCTCTTTCATGGAGCGAAGCTTGGCCGCCAGAATTTTCATGGATTTATCCACGCTGGTGGTGCGCATGCCACCCATGCCGCAGCAGGCCTCGATCCGGCTATAGTGCGGGGCTGAAGCGCCGGTGGCCTCTACCAAATCCTTGAGCATATGCGGAAAAAAGGGGTTCTCTTCCTTGATGGCCATGGCGTCGGTGGGCCAAAGCACATGGCACCCGGCCTGCACGGCCACGGTCAGGCCATCCTGCCTGAACTTCACGGCGGCAGCGATCTTCTCCGTTCCGATATCCCGATGCAGCACATGCGTAATATGATAGACATCCGCACTGCCCGTGTACGTGCGCCCGGCTTTTGCCAAAAGCTCATGCGCCTCCTCGGCCACTTCCGGGTCGTGCATAAAATGCTTAGCCTCGGAAAGGATGCCGAAGCAGGAATTGCAGCCGGTCATAATGTTTACGCCAAGCTCCTCGGCAATGGCCATGTTGCGGCAAGAGAGAGCGCACCACGTGCCTTTATCAAAAGAAGGCGCCGTGCCCCAAGCCGGACAGCAGCTTGCGCCGACCATATCTACGGGCTCCACGCCCAACGGCGGGAAAACTTTGCGCATGGATTGCTCAATATCCGGAGCCTTAAAGGGGATGTTGCACCCCAGAAATAACCCATATTTTACCATACGTTTCTCCTGTGTCGGAACCGTGCGGCCGCCCCGGGGATGCTGCCGCCGGCTGCTTATCCGGCGGGGCAGCGCCTGTTCCCGGCGAGATCATGCCATAATTCCTTATAGAATATGTTCCGGCCTGTCCGAGGAAAGGCCTCTACAAGCAGAGCGGCGCCACACGGTTCTCTACGGCGCCTTGTGCCTTGCCTTTTCAGGGCATGTTCATCCTCATGCGGCCCACGGTTCTTCCTGAAACCTCGTCGCCTCCGAGGCGGCGCTCAATGCTTTTTAAGAGCACCATGCTCTAATAAAACCCGAGTTCCCCCATCAAGCAGTTTTCCAGAATGGTCTGGACTTCTTGCAGCCCTTTTGCATCACTGACCGTGGTCGGCGGCTGCTCGGGCAACCCTACCCCGGCCCGCAGTTCGCGGTATGTGGTGGTGTGGGCTGCGTGCCCGGTGGCGTGCAAATCAATAAGGCTCGTGGTCGAAGCCGTAGAAATAGCGAGTTCGTTGGCCTGGAACCGCCGGAAGGCAAAAACCACTTCCTGCGGCTTGACCCCCTGGGGACAGACCTCGGAGCAACGGCAGCAGGCCTGGCAGGCCCAACTGGACGGCTCTTCGATGATTTCCTCAAGCTGGCCGATGAGCAGCTTTTTAATCAACAGGCGGCAAAGAACAGGAAAACCTGCTTTAATGCTTGGACAGACTGCGGAGCAAGCCCCGCACTGCACACATTTGAAGATGCCTGTACCGCCGTACTCCGTAATAATTTTAACCGTGGCGGTGATCTTCTCTTTGGTCAGGGTTATGGACATGGCTTTTCTCCTTTCAGGCAGTCAACGCCGCGATCTGGGCCAAGATCTGCTCATCCCGGCAGCCGTGCAAGGCTATGGCGTCGGAAGGGCAGGCCGCCGTGCAGACCCCGCAGCCCTTGCATTGGGCTATGTTGATTTCGGCGTATTTTCTGCCGCCCCGCTCCACTCGGGTAATGGCATGGTACGGGCAAAGCGGCTCGCAAATGCCGCAACCGGAACAGAGTTCTTTGTCCACTTCCGAAAGGGTGGCGTCGATGCGTACCCGGCCCTGAGCCAAGGGTACGGCGGCAGCAGCGGCCGCCGCCTTGGCTTGGGAGACGGAATAGGGGATATCCTTGGGCCCCTGGCAACAGCCGGCAATATAAATGCCGCGGCTTGCGGTTTCCACGGGGCCAAGTTTGGGGTGCAGCTCCCTGAAAAATCCGGAACCACAGAGCTGGAGCCCAAGGGTTCGCGCCAGTTTTTGGCTGGATTCGGGCTGCTCGATGGCTGTAGCTAACACCACAAGATCGGTTTCAATCTCCACAGACTCCAGTTGGTCAATATCGTAGGCCAGCACCCGCAGGCGGTCGCCGGGTATCGTTTGCAAACCGCCGACCTTGCCGCGCATGATGTTGATGCCCAATCTGCGCGCGCCGGTATAGTATTCGTCGTACTCCTTGCCCCCGGCGCGCACATCAATGAAGTGCATATAGATGTTGAGATCAGGATATTTTTCCTTGAGCAACCTGGCCTGCTTGATCATGTACATGCAGCAGATGCCCGAGCAGTAGGTGTGGTGGCGCTCGTCGCGGGAGCCGACGCAGGAAACAAAGGTGATGGTCTTGCACTTGCCGCCGTCCGAAGGGCGCAGGAGCGCGCCGCCGGTCGGCCCTGTGGCCGAGATCAGCCGTTCCAACTGCAAAGCGCTGATGACATTGGGCGATTGCGGGGCGTAGGCCGGAAAGTTATGCTTATCCATAACCCGGAAACCCGCGGCCACCACCACCGATCCCACATTGAGCCGGAGCAGCTCGCCGCCGGCATCCCGGGGCAGAGAACGGTTGATGGCCCCGGCCTTGCAGGCCTTTTCGCAAGGAGCCAAAACAGGCTCCCCGGTTTTGGCGTTGATTTTGGGGGCCGTGCCGATCTTACGCCCTGCGCAGTTGATGCAAGCGTTCATATCGATAACCGCCTTTTTGGGCACGGCCTGGGGAAATTGAATATAGGCCGCCCGGCGCTGGTTCAGCCCCAGGTTGAATTCATCATCGGCCTTGGCGGGACAAGCGGCGGCGCAATCCCCGCAACCGGTGCAGGCCTGCCAATCAACATAGGCCTGTTTGCGCCGTACAGTAACCGTAAAGTTGCCGATAAAGCCTTCCAAATGTTCGACCTCGGAATAGGTCAGCAGTTCGATATTGGGGTGGGCGGCCACATCCACCATAACCGGAGTGAGAATGCAGGCGGAACAATCGTTGGTGGGGAAGGTTTTATCCAACATGGCCATAACCCCGCCAATGCTGGGGTCTTTTTCCACAAGATAGGTCTTGTGCCCCATATTGGCCAGTTCCAAGGCGGCAAAACAGCCGCTGACGCCCCCGCCGATGACCAGTGCCGCATCAGTAACCTCCACGAACTTATCATCCAGCGGCTGAAGCCACCGCGCCTTGCCTACAGCGCTCGCCAACACCAGTTTAGCCTTTTCCGTGGCCCCTTCGGGATCATGGGAATGCACCCAGGAATCCTGGTCTCGAATATTGGCCATTTCAAAAAGATACTTGTTCAACCCGGCGCTTTCGCAGACGGATCGGAAAATTGCTTCGTGGGTCCGGGGCGTGCAGGCGGCTACAACGACCCTATCCACCAGGCCTTCGCGGATATCCCGGCGGATCTGTTCCTGACCGGAATCCGAACACATGAACAGATCCTTGCGGGCAACCGTCACGTCATCCAAGGTTTCGGCATACTGGCGCAGAGCTTCAATATTGATGACCCCGGCAATGTTGGTTCCGCAATGACATACATAAACACCAATTTTACCCATGCCTACCTCCGTTCTGGAGAGCATTTTCACTGAGAAATTACTCTTTATTGATACTCTATTAGCCTCTATATCCCATGTACTTCGCATACATTGCGAAATTTACCCAAGCGAAAAACGGAAAATATTCTTAGAAGGGATACGCTAAGCGCATTCAGCCGCTATTTTATTATGCCCTGCTCGCTATAGAGAGAGCAGATCACTCCTCCAAAAACAAGCTGAACAAACAGCACACAGAACCAGTTCCGCTCGTTAGAACAACATACTTTTAAGAATCTTCGTTGTAAAAGCAGCATTCCCCAGGCTGTACAGAAAAAAACGCTCTTTTTCCGTTTGTGTGGGAACTTAGGGCGTATCCCCGGCACAAAAATTCTTGAAAAGAATTTTTGCCCTCAACGTAAAACTGATATTGGCCCTATTCTCCGTATAGCAACAGATATAGAAGGCAACATAACCATGAGACATCAAGAAATAATATCATGATGAAAAGATTTGTCCATGTAAAAAATCTTTTGTGTAAATATACACAAGAAATTCATCCCTCCATGTGAAAAACAACGCAACCGGCAATCATGGCGGGGAGCCGCTTCTTTTCGGCCCTGGCGGCATTCCTGCACGCTCTGAGGCCCAATAGCGAAAGGCAAAAAATGGGGCAAAACGATGATTGTGCCTTTTGCAACAAAAAGCGTCGGGATAGGTAAAACGTGATCCGCTGCGGCACAACCTGTGCCTTAGAGGCTGTTTTTCAAGGGCGTCCGAGAAATCGCAAGGCCTTGTATTCCTTACGGAGACGCTGCTCAAGGACGGAAAACAAAACTTCCCGCCCTTGAGCAGCGCCTCAAGAGAAAAAGGTTCAAGACCAAAAAGCTACTTTTCCGCGCCTTCTTCCTCGGGGTGCGTCATATCCAAAGGCACGACCCAGCGGTTGAATTCTTCATCGGTGACATACCCGAGCTCAAGAGCGGCGGCGCGAAGGGATTTCTTTTCTTTATAGGCCTTGCGGGCGATCTCGGCGGATTTATCATACCCGATATGGGGGCTGAGGGCGGTAACCAGCATAAGGTTATTTTCCAGATGCCGTTCGATAACGCCGGTATCCGGCCGAAGGCCTTCAAGGCACCGCGTGTTGAAAGACTGGACGGCATCAGCCAGAAGATGGATGCTTTCAAGCACGGCCTGGAGCATAACGGGCTTGTAGACGTTGAGTTGGAAATTGCCCTGGCTGCCGGCAAAGGCCACGGCGGCATCATTGCCGTAAACCCGAACACAGACCATGGTCAGGGCTTCGCACTGGGTGGGGTTGATCTTGCCGGGCATAATAGAGGAACCGGGCTCATTTTCCGGGAGAACCAGCTCACCAAGGCCGCACCGCGGGCCACTTGCCAACCAGCGAATATCATTGGCTATTTTCATCAAGCCGCCGGAAAGGGTGCGCAGGGCCGCAGAACACTGAACCAGAGCGTCATGGGCGGCCAAGGCAAAAAACTTATTGTGGGCGGCCCGGAATGGATGTCCGCTCAGCTTGGCGATGTGGCGAGCGGTTTTTTCTCCGAAGCGAGGGTGGGCATTCAAACCGGTGCCCACGGCGGTGCCGCCGATGGCCAGATCATAGAGCCCGGGCAGGGAGCTGCCTAACGCCTTGATGCCGAAATGAAGTTGGGCGGCCCAAGCGCCGATTTCCTGGCCCAAGGTCAACGGGGTGGCGTCTTGGAGATGCGTACGGCCGGTTTTGACGATATGCCGGTACTCCTGGGCTTTGGCAGTCAGGGTTTTAAACAACTTTTCCCCGGCCGGGAAAAGCCGGTTGTAAAGTTCTTCGACCACAGCGATATGCATGGCGGTGGGAAAGGTATCATTAGAGGATTGGCAAAGATTGACATGATCGTTGGGATGCACGGGGGATTTGCTGCCCAAAGGAGCCCCGAGCAGTTCGTTGGCTCGATTGGCGATAACCTCGTTAGCGTTCATGTTGGTCTGGGTGCCGGAGCCGGTTTGGAAGACCACCAGGGGAAAGTTCGCGTCCAGCTTGCCGTCGATAACCTCGTCTGAGGCTTTGATGATGGCTTTGGCAATATCCGAGGGCAGTTCCTCCAGTTCCTCATTGGCCATAGCCGCCGCTTTTTTGAGCAGGCCCATAGCCCGAATGACCGGCCGCCCCCAGAGGAAACGATCCCGGCCAATGGGAAAGTTTTCAATGCAGCGCTGGGTCTGTGCGCCCCAGTATGCTTCAGCGGGAACCTGCACGGCCCCCAGCGAATCGGTCTCCGTACGCGTCTTGCTCATATGGCCTCCTCGGCACAGCATCCGTATGGCGTATGGCACGGATGCGGCGCCGTTTTTCCGTTTACATTCCCGCAGCCCGGTTTAAAATCAGGGCGGCCCTATCCCGGCTGTACCGGCTTGCGAACTCCTGGTAAACGACAACCCGTGTGCGCAGACCGGTATCTTCCACAGAGACCACGGCCGCCGGAGAATCCCCAAGCAGGCCCTTCTCCAGGACAAATCGGGCGCATTCATCTCCGACCGGATCAAGCTCCGCAACATGGCCGCTCAAAAGAAAAGAATCCTCTTTTTCCGCCGCAAAAGTCCTACGGAGGGTATCGGCCACTGTTCTGCAGTACAAATCGAAAAATTCCTCTTCCACGTAGCTCGGAGCATTGATCATATCGGCCGCGCTCTTGCCGCCGCAGCCGCAGAGGCACAGGGCCAAGGCCACGAGAACCGGCATGCGCGGAGAGCAACGGCAAATCAGGCGTTTCATGGCGTCTCCTCACGGCAGGATATTTGCTGCCTGTGAAAACTATATAATCCCTCATATTCTTTGCAAAGCGGCCACTTTTCGGCGCGCCGCGCAAAAAAATACTCTTTACAAGCGCGGCGGAGTGCCTATGTTCAGCCACAGACAACGCCGGTACAGTATACCGGATTCAGCGGAAGGGAAAGGCCGTGTTTTCCTTGCCGCAGCCGGCCGCCTCTTGTGGGCGACAAAGCGGCCGAAGAGCAGACATTCTCAGGATAGAGACAAAGCGATCCCATCCGGCCCGCTCCGGGGGCGTGCTCCCGGGATGTCTGAACAGTTTATCAAGGAGTTAGCATGATCCGTAAAGTATTACCCCTAACCTTCCTCTGCCTTTTTGTCGCCGCAAGCGCCGCCTGGGCGGCTCCGGCGAATTTCAGCGACCTGTATAAAAAGGCCAGCCCGGCCGTTGTAAATATCAACACAGAAAAAACCGTTCAGGTCCAGCGAAGCCCCTTCCCGTTTCCTTCCCCGTTTGAAGACTTTTTCGGGCAAGGCAACAGCCCCTTCGGCAATTTCTACGACAGCCAGCCTCGCAACCGCCAGCAGCGGGCCATGGGCTCCGGCTTTATCATTTCCGCCGACGGCTACATTGTGACCAACTACCATGTTGTAGACGGCGCGGACAGCATCAAGGTCAATCTTGATGAAACCCACGGCAAAGACGTTTCTTTTGCCGCCGAACTGATCGGCGGCGACCCGGAAACCGATATCGCCCTGCTCAAGATCAAATCCAACGATCCCTTGCCCTACCTGAAATTCGGCGACTCCGATGCTCTGGAAGTGGGCGACTGGCTGGTAGCCATCGGCAACCCCTTCGGCCTGGACCACACCATGACCGCGGGCATTCTTTCGGCCAAAGGCCGTAACATCCGCTCCGGGCCCTTTGACAGCTTCCTGCAAACGGACGCTTCCATCAACCCCGGCAACAGCGGCGGCCCCCTCCTCAACATGGATGGCGAAGTTATCGGCATCAACACCGCCATTATCGCCGGCGGCCAGGGCATCGGCTTTGCCATTCCCAGCAATATGGCGCAGGATATCGTAGCAACATTGCGGGTTGACCGGAAGATGAGCCGCGGCTGGCTTGGCGTAACCATCCAGAGCCTGGATGAAAAGAGCGCAAAAGCCCTTGGCCTGCCGAACGACAAGGGAGCGCTGATCGGCGATGTTCTGCCCGGCAACCCCGCCGCCAAAGCGGGCCTCCAAGCCGGCGACGTGATCACCGCCATCGACGGCAAGCCCATTGTCAGTTCCGATGAACTGTTGCGCACCATCGCCGCCCTCAAGCCCGGCGACAAGGTTGCGGTCACTATCTGGCGCGGCGGCAAGCATCGCGAACTCAAGGCCACCTTATCCGAGCGCGGCACGGAGAACGCCGAAACATCTTCCAAGAACGGCGCTGTCAAAAATGGCTCCATTGTGGATATGCTGGGGCTCCGCGTGCGGCCGCTCAGCAGCGACGAGGCCTCGCGCATGCGGCTTGACGGCGTAAGCGGCCTCTTGGTCACCGGCGTGGAATCGCGCAAACCCGCTGCTGAAGCGGGCCTGAGGCGCGGCGATATCATCCTTTCCGTCAATGGAGAAGCGGTGGAGAGCGTCTCTGCCTTTAGCTCACTTTTGGAAAGCCAGGGCAAGAGCCGCGGCGCGGCCATGTTCCACGTCTCCCGCCAAGGGCAAAAGTTCTTCACCACCCTTGAAGTGCCGAAGAACTAAGCGTATAGAACACCTGTTCCATAGGCCGGGCCGCCTTGTGGTCCGGCCTTTTTCGTAGACCATTGACGCTTGAGATTCCTGTTTATCAACGGGCGTATCGCGCCCGAGGAAATCAGCGTGGGCCCACGGCGGGCAGTACATCAAGAAAAAGCAACGTCAGGGTTGCCTGCTCCGCTCACCTGCCATGCGCCTACAGCGTTTTTATGGAGGAATAACCCCATGAATACAGCCCTCACCCCCCGCGAAATTGTCGCAGAGCTGGATAAATTTATCATCGGCCAAAAAGAAGCCAAGCGCATGGTGGCTATTGCCCTGCGCAACCGCTGGCGTCGCAGGCAGCTTGATCCTGCGTTGCGGGACGAAGTGGCCCCGAAGAATATTATCATGATGGGGCCGACGGGCGTCGGCAAAACCGAAATCGCCCGCCGCCTGGCCAAGTTGGCGGCCTCGCCCTTCATCAAGGTGGAAGCGACCAAGTATACGGAAGTCGGCTATGTCGGCCGGGATGTGGAATCCATAGTTCGGGATCTGATGGAAATCGGCATTGCCTTGGTGCGGGAGGAAGAAAGCGAACGGGTGCGCCAAAAGGCCGAGGAGCGGGCCGAAGAACGCCTGCTGGATCTCCTTTTGCCCTCGTCTCCCGCTTCGGCGCAGCCCTCTTCCTCTTCCCCGTCCCGGGTGGATTACGTGGCCTACAGCGACGACAAGCCGGCCGTACCGGCGGAATCTTCCGGCAAAAGCACCAGAGAAAAGCTGCGCGATCTCTACCGCCAAGGCAACCTTAATGACCGGGAAGTGGAAATGGAGGTTGAGGAAAGCGGTCCGCAACTGGAAGTGCTCTCCATGCCGGGCCTGGAACAGGTGGGTTCGCAATTTAAAGATATGTTCGGCAAAATGTTTCCCTCCCGCAAGAAACGCCGCCGGATGAAAATCGCTGAAGCTTACGGCATGTTAGTGCAGCAGGAAACCCAGCGCCTGCTGGACCAAGACAAGGTGGCCGAAATGGCCCGCGAGCGGGTGGAACAATCCGGCATCGTCTTCATCGACGAAATCGACAAAGTGGCCGTTCCCACGAAAAGCCGCCAGGGCGCGGACGTTTCCCGTGAAGGCGTACAGCGGGATCTCCTGCCCATTGTGGAAGGCAGTTCTGTTTCCACCAAATACGGCATTGTCAAAACCGACCACATTCTGTTTATCGCGGCCGGAGCCTTCCACTTTGCCAAGCCAGCGGATCTTATTCCCGAACTCCAGGGGCGCTTCCCCCTGCGGGTGGAACTCTCCGCCTTGGGCAAAGATGAATTTTTCCGTATTCTGACCGAGCCGCATAATGCCCTAACCCGCCAGTACGAAGCCCTGCTGGGCACCGAAGACGTGAAGATCTCTTTTACCGCCGAAGCCCTGGAAGAAATTTCCGCCTTTGCCGAGCAGGTCAATTTGCAGACCGAGAACATCGGAGCGCGCAGACTTTATACCATTATGGAAAAGATTTTGGCGGATCTTTCCTTTGACGCTCCGGAAAAAACCGGAGAAACCGTGGTCATAGACCGGGACTATGTGCGCGAACGCGTCAAAGATGTGCGCGTCAACACGGATCTCTCCCGGTTTATTCTGTAGAGCAGCGAGGTTTGCGCCGCCTTTCAAGGCCGGCGGCGGTTCCCGCCGCGTGATGCGGCTCTTTTTACAAACACAAAGCTCATTCTGTGGTATAGGCAAAAACGAGGCATTTTCTCCGCATACCCGCACAACCGCTACGAGGGCTCCATGGAATCCGTTCAGCAAAAGGCTCAATTTCTTATAGAGTGTCTGCCCTATATCCGGCGCTTTGCCGGAAAGACCGTGGTCATCAAATACGGCGGACACGCCATGACTGAAGAACGCCTGAAAAAGGCCTTTGCGCTGAATATTGCGCTGATGAAGTATGTGGGCATCAAACCCGTCATCGTTCACGGCGGCGGCCCGCAGATCGCAAAGCTCCTGGAGCGCCTGGCGATTCCCTCCACGTTCCGCGAGGGCCTGCGGGTTACCGACGACGCAACCATGGAAGTGGTGGAAATGGTTCTCGGCGGGCAGACCAACAAAGATATTGTCAACCTGCTTAATTTCTCCGGCGTCAAGGCCGTGGGTCTTTCGGGCAAGGACGGCCGGCTCCTGGAGGCGACCCGGACCCGGATCATGGATCAGGAGACGGGGCAACCGGCGGATCTCGGCTGGGTCGGGGATGTCTGCCATGTCAACACCGAGTTAATCAACAGCTTGATTCAAAACGATTTTATTCCGGTTATCGCGCCTATCGGCGTTGACGCCATGGGCAACACCTACAACATCAACGCCGATTCAGCCGCCGGCGCGGTGGCCTCGGCTTTGCGGGCCAAGCGCTTTCTTCTGCTGACCGACGTTGCCGGGGTGCTGGATAAAGAAGGGCGCTTGATCCGTTCGCTCTCGATGTCAGAAGCCGGAACGCTCTTCAACGACGGGACCATACACGGCGGCATGATCCCCAAAATCAAGTGCTGCATTGATGCGGTCAAAGGCGGCGCCCAAAAGGCCATGATCATCGACGGCAGAGAAGAAAACTGCATCCTCCTGGAGCTGTTCACTGACCAGGGAGTCGGCACCGAGATTTACGGCGCGGAAAATCCCGTCTAAACAGCGGGATGCGGCTCAGAGCGCTCGACCAGCACCCGCACAATGTGGGAATCCAGATCATTCATGCCGTTTTGGCTGATATAGCCGATATTGCGGATAGTCTCTTCAATGCTTCCCCCGGCGATGCCCTGCCCCTCCCTGATCCAGGCGTTGTTCCGGGCTAGCAGGGAATTGATCACCGCCTCGGTGGCGGCAGTGGCGATTTTGAAGGCGCAGGAAGGCTTGCCGCCGTCGCAAAGCAAACCGGAAAGGGTCACGCAGGTAGAGGCAACCGCCCCGGCAATTTGCTCATGCGCCAGCCCCAGCAGCCAGCTTATCGCGGCCGTTGCCCCGGCTCCGGCCGCGATGGCGCAACCACAGACCGGCGAAAGCTTGCCGGAATATTCCTTGATGGCAAAGGTTACCAGATGGGAAAGCGCCAAGGCCCTGAGTAACTGCTCTTCAGGGCAGTTGCGTTCCCGGGCGACCACAACAACAGGCACAATGGCCGTAATGCCGTGGTTGCCGCTGCCTGCGCTGGACATGACCGGCGTCATCAGCCCGGCCATACGGGCATCGCTGGCGGCGGCGGCCTCCATTCGGGCCAGGTTGGCCAGGGAGGCTTCGAGAACGCCGGAGTGCATCAGCTCCCGCAGGGCCGCCCCCAGGCCGAGACCGGCTCTGGTTTCCAGGCCCTTGGCGGAAGCGGCCATGTTCATGATTGCCCCTTCCTTGAGAAAGGCTAGGCTTTCCGGAGGCATCTTCTCCACCACGGCAATCAGTTCCGCAAAGGTCAGGCTGCCCAGCACCGGGATCTCCTGTGCGGCCGCCGCGCTTCCGGAACGGATGCCGCCCGTAAAAACGGTGCGACCATTTTCCTTGATCTCGGTAATATTGGTGTGGAAATCGCGGATGGTGCAAACCGCTTCGCCGCTGGTGGTGGCAATAACAGCCTCAATAAAAAAAACGCCCTCGTGTTCTTCCAGGGCGACGGTGATTCTTTCCTTCAAGGACAAGGCCTTTTCCTCAGCCTCCGGGGTAACGCCCGCCAGAAGCTCAAGCCCCTTGGCAGGATCGCCGCAGACCAGGGCCAGGGCGGTGGCGAATTCAATGCCTGTGGACCGGGCTCCGGGAATACCTACGGAATGGGCGTTTTTAAAGATATTCCGGCTAAGGCGGATGCGGCCGGAAAGCACGGTTCCGGGGACCCGGGCCAGGGCCGTGGCCGCAGCGAGCCCCACAGCCACGGGTTCGGTACATCCGAGCGCCGGTTTAACCTGATCATGAAGAATGGCGAGAAGCTTTTCCTGCATCGGGCTGCTCCTGGGTAAAGTGAAACCGCGTTCGTGGCGAAAATACGTTTTGTAGGTCTTATACGCCGGTCAGAGCGAAGAGACAATGCCACGCTCTTCTTTTTTAGCCCGGCCATCCCTACCCTCAGCAAACAGGATAGAAGGCGCCGGGCCTCCGGCATCACGGCCTGGCGGCCGGTAACTGACTCCCTCCTCCAGAGCTCGTTCCGGACTATGGCCCGGCCTTTGACCGGGAAGAGGCCCAGCGGGCTCAGTAGGATTGCAGTCGCATCCAGACCAGGTCAAAGTTTCTGGCTACCAGATCTTGTTTTCTGATCCAGAAATACAAGCAGCCTTCATCACCCCAGTGTAGTTGCGCCTCGTCGTCGCTGGCGATCTGGAGCAACAGCAGCCAATCGCCGACGCCGCCCATGAAGGGGGCAACCTCTTCTTCCTCCACAAAGCCCGCATAATCAATGCCGTTCAAGGCGAGTTGGACTTCCATTTCCATAGAATCCGAAAGCACAGGGTTGGGCAGGCCTCCCAACTGGTGCTGCGGTTCGCCATCAAAGGGCTGGTACAGGAGTTCAATAGCCTGATCGTAAAAATCCTCGGCCTCTGCGTCATCCATTCCGGCGTCATTGATCCCGGCCCGCTCCGGACTGGGGAAGCTGAGGATTTTCCTCCCCTCAAGAAAGACCTCCCGCGTGATCAGACCGGCATCCAGGCCGGGAGGGGGCCGCCGCCGCGATGGAACCGGAGCATCCTCCGTATACAGCACCCGCCAGGCATCCCGATCATCGGGAGAAAGCCCGCTGACCGACTGCTCCTGATCAAAAAACACATAGAGCATACCGGTATCGGGCATAAAACGCAGATCCTCGCTCACCGGCAACGCGCCGAGATCCAGTTGAGCCACAAAGCCCAAGGGACTGCCCCGCCCGACCGGCCACACGAGCGAAGCCGGAAGATCGGGAAATCCGCCCAATTTAGACCAGCCCCGCCTCCGGGCGCCGGATCGCCCCAAAGCGATGGCGGGTTTGGCAAGAGAACGCATTTTTTTTAAAGCCTTAGCCGAATGCATCATCATGAACCTCGCAAGGATACGCTCTAGGGCAGCATAGAGCCTTCTCTCCAGCCCGGTGTACAAAACGCCCGGCATCACGCTGGCTTGCCGGACCTGCCGCGGATCGCGGCTGCATCCCGAAAAGGGCTCGTACTGCCCGGCGCAAGAATAGCACCTCCGGGCCCTCCCGGAAAAGCCCTTTCCCATGTCTGCTTCCGAACACATTGACAGCAGAGCCCGGGTAAGGATAGATTCTATCTTTACACCATGCGTTGCCGTGCGAGAATGGCGGAATTGGTAGACGCACCAGATTTAGGATCTGGCGGTAACACCATGGGGGTTCAAATCCCCCTTCTCGCACCATGCGCGCTCCCTTTCGCGTGTGCCCGCTGATCTTCTCTGCCGTAGGAAGCGCTCGCCTCGAAGGCCCGGGCGGCACACCCCAGGCCCGCGGCGCAAGGAACTGACAATGCATAGGAATAACGCCGCCGAAGCCGTTCTGGCGCTCACGCAAAAAAACATCAGCACAGCCCGGGCGATCATCGCAGATCTGGATATTGAAGGCGCTTGGCGCTCTATCGGCGCTGAGGTCAACTTGGTTGGCTCCCTGAAAATCGGGCTGTTGGGAAAACACCGCGACATTGATTTCCACGTTTACACTCCCGCCGTACTCCCGTCCGAGAGCTTCCGGGCCATGGGGCGCATTGCGGCCAACCCCCGCATCGAACGCATCGAATACGGCAATCTGATCGATACTGAAGAAGAATGCATCGAATGGCACGCCCGTTACCGGGATACGCTGGGCGAAACCTGGCAACTGGATATCATCCATATCCGGCGCGGTTCAGCATACGACGGCTTCGCTGAACGAGCAGCCGAAAAAATTGCCGCCGCCCTGACGCCCCAAACCCGTGCGACTATCCTTCGCTTGAAATACGAAACGCCCGATGATGAAAAAATTATGGGGATTGAATATTACTTGGCGGTCCTTCGGGACGGCGTGACAAGCTACGCTGAGTTTACGGCCTGGCGGGCGGCCCATCCACTACGCGATATTGTTCTCTGGACCCCGGAATAGCCGTTTTCCCCGTGCCGTTCCTCGACGCCATGGGGGAATACCTAGTTTGCAGGGATTGTCAGCGGAACAATCTGCTTTACTTGAGCCCGCGCGCCCCTTCCTTCTCCAGAATCTTAAGGAGGCACCTCATCTCCTCCGGGCAGGAGGGCCGGAGCCTGACCGAAAGCCCGGCCCCTCTGGACGAGCCGCCGGACGTGTATTATCAACGAACATGCCCGCCATGCGCGGGCAAGTAGAGGCCGGGCGGCCTTGCTGCGCTGTAGAGCATTTTACAAGAAGTATCGGCTACGCCGTACATCCCCATTTTCCGAAGCAGCGGCAGAAATTACAGGTTTTATAGAACGAAGGCCGCTAAAGCCGGACATGGCCTCGCCATAGCGGCGCACCGGAAAATGCTCTTCAACACATTGTCTTCCCGTCGAAACCTGCCCCGGGGAGGGTAAATACTATTTTGTCCGTGCAACACCGGATAGCTTTCCCAGACAAGGAAGACGAAAAAAAGCGGACTCCAGCCTTTGAAGATACACCGCGCTCGGCTTTTCCGGGTAACGCGCCAGGGAAAAAACGACTTGGCGGCAGAAATGGAAAGGAAACAGCCCCTCAGTAAAAAAACACTATGCAGGAAAAACACTATGGATGCAGCAACACAACACACATTCAAAGCGGAAACCCAAAAGGTTCTTAACATTCTGACCCATTCCCTCTATACCCATCGGGAAATTTTTCTGCGCGAACTGCTTTCCAATGCCTCAGACGCCCTGGATAAACTCCGCTTCCTGAGAAATAAAGGCGAAAGCGTACGCGATCCCGAGCTGCCCCTGGAAATCAAAATCACCGTTGATAAAGAGGCCGCTCTGCTCCAAATCGCCGATACGGGCATCGGCATGACCGAGAAGGAGCTTATCGATAATCTTGGCACCATTGCTCACTCCGGTTCTGAAGAATT
This sequence comes from uncultured Desulfovibrionaceae bacterium, assembly GCA_949741925.1. Classification (GTDB taxonomy): domain Bacteria; phylum Desulfobacterota; class Desulfovibrionia; order Desulfovibrionales; family Desulfovibrionaceae; genus JAJDHY01. The sequence goes on from CATJOY010000037.1 coordinate 54,135, forward strand.
CATGAAGGATGCGGAAGCCGCCGGCGTTGAGGAACAACGCGGCGGAGAGGAAAATGCGGGTGACGCCGGAAAGCCGGCCTCCTCAGCCGCAGGAATTATCGGCCGTTTTGGGGTAGGGTTTTACTCGGCGTTTATGGTGGCGGATGAAGTGGAGGGGATCTCCCGTTCCGCCCTGGGCAATGAACCGCCTCACATTTGGGCATCGACCGGCAGCGGCAGCTTTAGCATCAGCGCCCTTTCCCCGGATGATGAAAAGGCCCCCGAGCGCGGCACCGTGATCAGGGCAAAGCTGAAGGAGGACGCCCGGGAATTTCTGGAAAAATATACGCTGGAAGCCGTCATCCGCAGGCATTCAAACTTTCTGCCCTTTCCTGTGTACCTGGAAGGCGAGCAGATCAACACCACCCCGGCTCTCTGGCGGGAGCCCAAATTTTCGATTACCCGCGAGCAGTACAACGAATTTTATACCTATCTGACGCAGGATACGCCCCCGCCTCTGGAGGTCATTCATCTTTCGGTTGATGCTCCGGTGCAATTCAACGCGCTGCTGTTCATCCCGGGTACCGACCAGGATTACTTCGGGGCAAAGAGGGATCAATGGGGGCTTGATCTCTATGTGCGCCGGGTTCTGATTGAACGGAGCAACCAAGAACTGCTTCCTGAATATCTTGCCTTTCTCAAAGGTGTAGTGGATACCGAGGATCTGCCGCTGAACATCTCCCGGGAAACCCTGCAACAGAACAATATCATCCGGAAAATCTCCCAAACCATTGTAAAGCAGGTACTCAACCACCTGGAAAAACTGGCTGCAAACGATAAAGAAAAGTACGATGCGTTCTGGAACCTGCACGGCAAGTATTGCAAATTCGCCTTCAACGATTTTGCCAATCGCGACCGCGTCGCCCCTTTATTGCGCTTTGCCTCCTCGGCCGCGGCCGACGCTTTGACCAGCCTGGATGGATATCTGGAGCGTGCCAAACCCGGCCAGAAAGCGATCTGGCACCTGGCCGCGCCTTCACCTGAGGCGGCCCGGGTCAACCCGCACCTGGAGCGGTTCCGCCGCAAAGGTATTGAAGTGCTGTTCCTGCTCGAGCCTATTGATGAATTCGCCCTGGAAAGCCTGGGGAAATACAAAGACCATGCCTTTCGCTCCATCGAGCAAGCCGAAAGGAACGATCTTGAGGAATTCCCCGATATGGACGAGACAAAACAGGAAACCAAAGACCTTACCGAGGAAGAACAAAATGCCATGACCGGTTTGATCGAACGGATGCGGTCCATCCTGGGGGATAAGGTCAAGGAAATCAGGACCAGCGAACGCCTGCCCGGCAGCCCTGCCGTATTGGTTTCTGCCGACGGGGTCAGTTCCTCCATGGAAAAGTTGCTGCGGGTCATGCAGAAAAACGAACAAATGCCGACGAAAATCCTCGAAGTGAACCCGGATCATCCCCTGCTGCGCAACCTGCTGCGCATTTTCAGGGATTCCCCCGAAAACCCGGTCATTCCGGAGATAGTCAATAGTTTGTTTGACAATGTGCTGCTCCTGGACGGCTTTCTCGGCGATCCCTACCTGATGGCCGACAGGAACCTTAAGCTCATGGATAAGGCAGCCTCCTGGTACGCCGACTTGCTGAAAGTATAGCCTGCGGCGCGGTCGGGAGACGGGCGCGGCACGGCCCCGTCGCCCGGCCGCGTCAAGGGCGGCAACGGTGATTGCCCAAGGCAACCCGGCCGCGCTCAGAGGATGAAACCATGATCCGAAGGGCAGGAATCGTTTTTTTATTTTTGTCGGCTATATAAATCGTTAGTATATATAGATATATAAATCGTATTCTTTGGATCGGGCGCGTCCCGAGAATCCGTTTTTTAAGAAATCTGCGTCCTCAAATAAAAAAGCGCCGCCATAGCAACGGGTATATTACACCATCACGGCAAGTTTATTTACTTTCTTTTTTCCTTATGATACATTAAAAATAATATTTGGTATAAAGAAGGGCATGCCGTTATTTTTTTTATTACCCGACGGAAGGTTTTTATGAAATTGAAAACGAAAATGGTGCTGGGATTTTCCTCTATTTTGTTGCTGGCGGTCATTCTGGGGATCGCCAGCTACATGGCGACGGAAAATATGAACAACTTTGCCGTACAATCAGCGTTTATTGAAAAAGGCAAAGCTGAGGTGGAAAAGCTGCAGACCAACTATCTCCGTTTCGTTTTATACGAGGACAGCAAATACGCCGAGACGGCCATAACCCTTGTGGGGCAGGCCGCGCAAAGCTTCACTGACGCCGTGCCCTTTGTCCTGAACTCCACCCGCAAGACGGAAGTGACCCAATGTTCCGCCGACGTGGCGAACCTGAGCAAAAATTTCACCCAGTTGGTGGCCCGGCAGGAAAAAGCCCAGCAGCTCCGGGATGCCGCCCAGAGAGAATTCCGTCAAGTGGCCGGAAAGTTTGATGCCCTGCAACAACAGCAGGCTACTCTTATCCGCAACGAATATTCCCTCCGCCGTCTAAGTAATGTTGAAGGAGTTTATGGCCTCCGCATCGAGTTGAACCGCTTGAACGCAGCACTCAACTTGCTTTCCCTCAAATCCGGCGAAGAGGAGCACCGTGCGCTTCTCAACGAAGTGGAAGCGCTGAAGACGGGTCTTGTGGCCCAGCTGGAACGCCTGCATACCCCGGAAAACCGCAAAAATATGGAGGCATTGATCGCCGAGATAGGCATCTTTGACGGCGTTGCGCGGGAATACATGGAACTGTTGCTCTCCGCGGCCCAGGAACAACATGAACTTGCGGCCGCCCTTGCTAAAATTGAGCAAAAAGCCACCCAGCTTTCAAGCGTGGCAACACGCTTGGTGCAGGAGGCCAACAGGAGCGCCAATATTCAGATTTTTGCGCTGCTTGCTGTCGCCATTGTAATCGGCCTTAGCGTTACGGTACTGCTGAGCCGGAATGTTATCCGCCAGCTGGGCCGGGATCCGGGAGACCTGGCCAATATCGCCGACCGCGTTGCGGCGGGGGATTTCGATGTGGATGACGGCGGCGAAAAAATCGGCGTGTACGGCAACATCATCAAAATGGTCGCCATGCTGAAATCCAATATCGATGAAGCGCGCCAGCAATCCGAATATGCTCAGGAAGAATCCGCCAAGGCCCAGGAAGCCATGGCCAAGGCCCAGGAAGCCAGCCGGGATGCCCAGACCAAGCGGGATAGCATGTTGGTAGCGGCCGACAAGCTTGAAAACGTGGTTTCCGTGGTTTCCTCCGCCTCTGAGCAGTTGTCGGCCCAGATTGAAGAATCCGGCCGGGGAGCCCAGGAACAGGCCGACCGCGTTTCCGAAACTGCCACAGCTATGGAAGAAATGAACAGCACTGTGCTTGAAGTGGCCCGCAATGCAGGGAAAGCTTCTGAACTTTCCGCGGGCACCAGGGAAAAGGCAAGCGCCGGCGCGGATGTGGTGCATGAGGTTGTGGAAAGCATCCAGAACGTACGCCAGCAATCGCTCCTGCTCAAAGAAGATATGGGGCACCTTTCCGAAAGCGCGCAATCCATCACCCAAATCATGGGGGTGATTACGGATATCGCCGACCAAACCAACCTCCTTGCGCTGAATGCCGCTATTGAAGCGGCCCGCGCCGGCGAAGCCGGACGCGGCTTTGCCGTGGTGGCGGATGAAGTGCGCAAGTTGGCCGAAAAAACCATGGCCTCCACATCCGATGTTGCCACGGCCATCAAGGGCATTCAGGAAAGCGCCGCTAAAAGCATCCAGCAAGTTGACGTGGCCGTGCATACCATTGAGCAGGTTACGGAACTGGCGAACCGCTCCGGAGAAGCCCTCGGAGAGATTGTTGCCATGGCCGATGAAACCGCGGACCAGGTGCGGGCCATTGCCGCGGCCAGTGAAGAACAATCCGCCACAAGCGAAGAAATCACCCGTTCTATCAGCGCCGTGAGCAATATCTCTCAAGAAACCTCTACGGCCATGAACGAATCTGCTCTGGCGGTTTCCGAGTTGGCGCGTCAGATGCACGAACTGAGAACGCTCACAGAAGATATGAAAAACGCCTAACGCCAGGCCGGGGCGCCCTGCTCTTCCGGCATCTCCGGGGGCTTTTGCAGGCTCCTGTATTCTGAGGATCTTCCGCTTCGCGGAAGATCCTCAGCGCTTTTGCCCCCTTTTTTGTTTTGCCGGCAGATGTTGCGCAGCACAAGCCTCTTCATTGTATCCCCTGGCCTGCGGCGCTGCCCCGGGTCCCGCCGGGGGACGCTCCTCATTCCGGCTGATCCTGCCGGCTTCCTTATAGAATGGCTCGGCCCGCGCCACCGTGCATCTTCCAGGCGGCATGGCAGGGAGAACAAGGGAATACTTTCTCTTACCAAGGGGGAGGGGAGACGGCGGGCAGTCCTATTCATACTGCCCACTGCCTGTACATGCCGCCCTTGACACACGCTTGATAACAGGAATATTCTCATGCCTTCCGGATTTGCGGCAATTCTCCGGTAAGGAACGACAGCATACGTTGCAATGCCCTTTGAGAAATGCACACCGGGCTTTCTTTTCGTGTTTTAGACTCGCGCTATCGCAGTGTTTACGTGTGTCAATGGCCTGCCATTTCCACCGATTTATTAGCGAGTGGGTATAGTTCGTATAAGGAAACATCTGTCATGTCCTGGTTCACCCAGCTTTTCACTGGGCACAGCATAGCCCAAGCTATTGTTGCCCTAAGTCTGGCCATCGTCATCGGCCTTGCCATCGGGGTTATTCCCTTGAGAGGTATCCGCCTGGGGGTCGGAGGAGTCCTCTTCAGCAGCCTGGCCCTAGCCCACTGCGGCATCTCCGTTGAACCGGAAGTTCTTGAATTCGCCCGCGAATTCGGCCTGATCCTTTTTGTCTTCACAGTTGGTATGCAGGTTGGTCCCGGCTTTGTGGATTCACTGCGTCGCCGGGGTCTCTACCTGAATCTTGCGGCCACCTTGAATGTGGTGTTGAGTGTGCTCATCTGCATTGGCCTGTACCTTGCTCTCGACCTGCCCTTACCGGTGGCAGTCGGCCTTTTGAGCGGCGCGGTCACCAATACTCCGTCGCTGGCGGCAGCCTCCCCGGCCTTTCATGAAATTATGCCCGAAGGAGCCGAGGCGGCCATTGCCGAAGCCGGCATGGGCTATGCCGTAGCCTACCCCTTCGGCATCATCGGCATTATCCTGACCATGCTGCTGGTGCGGGCCTTTTTCCACATCCAGCCTGCCCAAGAGCTGGAAACCCTGAAAAAACTCGAGGCAATCCAGCACCCTCCCTTGCAGGCGCAAAGCTTTATTGTGCGTAACCCCAATGTTTTTAATATGCTCCTGGCGGATTTTTTCAAACTGCATCCCTCGGGCGTGGTCATTTCGCGAGTCAAAGAACCCGGTGAAGAAACCATTCATGCGCCCACCCCGGAAACCGTTCTCCGGGAGGGTATGCTAGTCCATGCCGTGGGCGAAGCGGAGCAAATGGAAACGCTGCGGGTGCTGCTCGGTCCGCCTAGTGAAGTAAACCTGCGCAACATCCAAGGCCCTCTCGAAGTCAGAAGGATATGGGTCACCAAAGGCAGGGTGGCAGGAAAATCCGTGCGCCAGTTGGGCTTGACGCCGGAATTGGGCATCACCATTACCCGAATCATCCGGGCGGGGGTTGAATTCACGGCCCGGCCCGGCACCCATCTCTATTACGGTGACCGGCTCTTTTGCGTGGGCACGGCCAAAGACCTGGACCGGGCCGGGGATCTTCTGGGCAACTCTACGAAAGCCCTGGATCATCCGCACATCATGCCGATATTTTTAGGCATCTTTTTCGGCGTTGTCCTCGGCAGCATCCCCATACCGCTGCCGGGCCTGCCTTCGGGCCTTAAACTGGGGCTGGCGGGCGGGCCGCTTTTGGTGGCCATTCTGCTGAGCCGCATCAACAATTTCGCGGGCTTGGTCTGGTATCTACCTGCCGGAGCCAATCTGATTCTGCGCGAAACCGGCATTGCAATCTTTTTGGCCTGCGTCGGCCTCAACTCCGGCCACGGCTTTGTGGAAACCCTGACCCATGGCTCGGGGCTCTTCTGGATGGCAGCCGGGGTTTTTATCACCTTCATTCCTCTGTTCACCGTGGCCTTGCTGGTGCGTATTTTCCTCAAATATGATTACGCCTCCATCTGCGGCCTGTTGGCCGGGAGCATGACCGACCCGCCGGCCTTGGCCTTCTCCGTACAGATGCTTGATTCCGACGCGCCCTCTTCAGTCTACGCCACGGTGTACCCCCTGACCATGATCTTGCGCATTCTTTTTGCTCAAGTCCTGGTGCTGGTCCTGTTCTTCCTCACCTAGCCCCCGCGCCGTTTTTTCTCTCTGC
>CATJOY010000038.1 GCA_949741925.1 uncultured Desulfovibrionaceae bacterium
AGTGGAGCGCCGCTCTAAAAAGTTTTTCCCTTGCCCGCGAATTCTCTTTGTGTAGCCACGTCGCGGCAGGGGGAGACAGAAAGCAGGGGAATTCTCTCAGGTTGCTACAAGGAGCAAGGGCATATGATAGTACAGGCCAATCCGGGGGCTGCCTTTCGGGCCGCGGAAGCCCCGTTGCTGGATGCCGTCCGCCGGGTACTGGAAAGCGGTTGGTATATTCTGGGCGAAACAGTGGCAGAATTTGAAAACCGCTTTGCCGCATGGAACGGCGTGGCCCATGGGGTAGGCTGTGCCAGCGGCACGGACGCCATAGAACTTATGCTGCGCGCTTTGGGGGCGAAGCCGGGCCGGGTGGTCTTCACTGTCTCCCATACGGCGGTGGCCACTGTTGCGGCTGTGGAGCGCGCCGGCGCAACGGCATGGCTGGTCGATGTGGACGAGGCTTCGCTCACCATGTCGCCCGCGTCCCTGCGGGCCGCTGTGGCTGAATGCCGTTCTGCCCGACCGGATTTGCAGCCTTGGGTTGTGCTGCCGGTGCATCTTTACGGCCAGCCTGCCGATATGGATGCCCTGGCTGTTGTAGCGAAAGAGAACGGCCTCGAACTTTTAGAAGACTGTGCTCAGAGCCACGGTGCGCGCTACAAGGGACGACGGACCGGGGCCATAGGCCGAGCAGCGGCTTTCAGCCTTTACCCTACCAAAAATCTCGGCGCGTTCGGGGATGGCGGCATTGTTCTGACCAATGACGCCGAACTGGCCGAAGCCATGCGCGTTCTGCGCCAGTACGGCTGGAAAGAGCGGTATATCAGCGCCGTGCCGGGCATCAATTCCCGTCTGGACCCCTTGCAGGCTGCCATGCTGTTGGTGCGCCTGGAGGAGCTGGAAGCCGATAACGCCGCCCGCCGTCGGCTGGCCGCTCTGTATGACCGGGAACTGGCGAGCCAGCCTTGGGACCGGGACCGCCTGTTGCGTGTTTGCGCCCCCACAGGCGCGGTGGAGCATGTCTATCATCAATACGTGATCCGTACGCCTTTGCGCGATGCCTTGCGAGGTTTTTTGGAGACCCGAGGCATAGGGACGGCAGTCCATTACCCGGTTCCTGTGCATCGACAGCCCGCCTACAGTGACGGCCGTAGGGTGCCGGTAACCGGCGGCGCCTTGCCGGTGACCGAACGGGTGGCCGCAGAAGTGCTGAGCCTGCCTATGTATGCGCAACTTACGGAAGATGAGGTGCGTGAGGTGTGCGCGGCCCTCAGACTCTGGGGGGAGGGGGCGTTGTGAGCAGCCGGCGTGCGCCGGCTATTCCTCCACCGCCTGTGATATTCCCGGAGGCCCGAAATGCCCCGGGCTTCAGGCATACGGAAGACAGGCTCTCGTTCTTTACGGCGCAGGATCGCAATACGGCATTGCCTCCAAAACACTCAGGCCGGTTGTTGCGGCAGGATGCCCCGGGGCAGCGGAAAATATTCACTATGGCTTGCGCTGCATGATAAAGGCGCGGATAGGGCAAGGAGGGACCCGCTATGGATGATCGCAGTCAGGTTTTTATTCACGATCAGGGGCTTTGCGAGAGCTCCCGCGTTGGCGCGGGAACCCGTATCTGGGCTTTTGCTCATATTCTACCCGGGGCCGTCATTGGTGAAGCGTGCAATATCTGCGACCATGTCTTTATAGAAAATGATGTTGTGATAGGTGATAGAGTTACAATCAAATGCGGTGTGCAATTGTGGGATGGCGTACGCGTCGAGGATGATGTGTTCATCGGCCCCAATGTCAGCTTTTGCAACGACCGTTTTCCCCGCTCCAAGCAACGCCCTGAGCGCTTCTTGCCTTTGGTGTTGAAGAAAGGCGCTTCCATAGGGGCTGGAGCTACCCTGTTGCCTGGCATCACTGTGGGAGAAGGGGCCATGGTCGGGGCCGGAGCCGTGGTCTGCCATGATGTGCCCCCGTATGCCATAGTATACGGTAATCCGGGGAGTATTCATGGCTACTGCGGCGGATGGCAGCGCGGCAGAGATGCGGAGGTAATGAGCCTGCCTCCGGCTTCAGAGAACCCGGAGAACGAGCCCAAAGATCTTGGCATCGGGGGGTGCGCTCTCATCCCTTTGCCTTCTTTCAGGGATTTGCGGGGCAATCTGACTGTTATGGAATTTGAAACCGTTTTGCCCTTTATTCCCCGGCGGCAGTTTTTTGTATACGGAGTTGCTAACGATAAAGTGCGCGGCGAGCACGCGCATCGCGTTTGTCAGCAGTTTTTGGTGGCCGTGCATGGCAGCTTGCATGTGGTTCTGCACGATGGAAGCCGTATGAGAGAAGTTCTTCTTGATCGGCCGGATTGGGGGCTGTACCTTCCCGCGGGCGTTTGGGGTATTCAGTATAAGTTCTCCGCCGATGCCGTGCTTGGGGTGTACGCTTCGTTACCTTATGACAGCACGGATTATATCCGCCATTTCAACCAATTTTTGGCGGAATACGGCCCGAGCCACACTATAAGCGGCTAAGAGCGCCGCGTGTCGGACGCTGCTTGCGTGAGGCCCTCGGAGAAAGATGGGCCTTGCTCCGAGGGGCTGTTTTCATCTCTCGCTCTCCTGCTCAGCCGTCATTTTTTCCCGGTCGTGTTGGCCCCAAAAAAACGGGGAAAGGTATATTCAATATACCTTTCCCCGTTTTTTGGGGCTTTCTTGCCAGAGGAAACCAGTCGGCTTTTTGCTGCCAAAATGTCTTTAGAAACAGAGGCGTAAGGCCTGGGATGAGCGCGCTTTTGGCTGTTAGAGTCCGTCATTCCAGAGGCTCTCTATCGCTTCTTGAATCCTCAAGAAGCGATAGAGCCTTGTAGCACACGCACTTACACCCGGGCCCGCGCGGCCAGACGCTCCCGTTTGGCCTCTTCCTCGCGGCGTTTCTTTTCCTCTTCTGCCTGGGCCACCACGGTATCCCCGAAGATAAGCAGAATGGGGCTGGCCACAAAGACAGACGACAAGGTGCCGATAATCACGCCGATGAACATAATCAGGGCGAAATCATGGATGATGCCGCCGCCGAAAAGCAGAAGTGAACCGACGACAATCAAGGTGGTGCCTGAGGTCAGCACCGTGCGGGAGAGCGTTTGATTGATGCTGCGGTTGATGGTTTCCGAGAGACGAAGCCCTTTAGCGTTTTTCAGGTTTTCGCGAATCCGGTCAAAGACGATGATGGTATCATTCAAGGAGTAGCCCAGAATCGTCAAGAGCGCGGCGATAATGGTCAGGTCAAACTCTTTGCCCATCATGGCAAAGAGGCCGACTGTGATGAAAATATCATGGAAGATGGAGACCAACGCCCCCAACGCGTAGACGAGTTTCAGCTTCCAGCAGAGAATCAGCGTGATGATAGAAGCGGCCAGAACCAGCAGCGCCTTGCTGAGGCCCGCCATATCCAGCAGGTACATACCGGCAAGAAGAGCGGCGGCCATAAGCCCGGCCACAAACCAACGCTGTTCAAATCTGCCTGAAATGTAAATGGCAATGAACAGGGTTGCGAAGTACATGGCTTCCACGGCCTTCGAGCGCAAGTCGGCGCCGACCTTGGGCCCGACGCTCTCCAGGCGTACAATATCGTAGGCTATGCCCGGCAGGCCGCTTGCCAAAGCATTGTCGATGGATTCCCGGATTTTGGCCGTGGTATCCTCGGCTGTGGAGGAGACGCGGATCAGGAAGGTTTGCCCGTCATCATCCCCGAAGCGCTGCACAACCAGACCCGACAGACCGGTTGCCTCCAAGGAGGTTTTTACCTGTTCCTCGTTAACAGAATCCTTGAATTGCACCTGGGCTATCGAGCCGCCGGCAAAATCGATACCGTATTTTAGCCCGCCGTGCATGATGATCGGAACAAGGCAGGCGACAAAGACCAACACGGCCGCGACACAGTAAATTTTCCTGAGCCCGAGGAAGTTGAAGTGCAGAGTATTCGGAATCAGCGCCAAGCCCATGTTGAGCTTGCGGCCCTTGGCGCCCATCCAGAGATCATAAATAATGTGGGAAACGAAGACTGCTGTGAACATTGAGGCAATGATGCCCAGGATCAGAGTAACGGCAAATCCCCTAATAGGGCCGGTGCCGAACTGGTAGAGTACCACAGCAGCGATGACTGTGGTCAGGTTGGAATCGACGATGGTCAGCGTGGCCCTTGAAAAGCCCGTGCGGATGGCCGCTATGGGGCTAAGCCCGTTGCGCAGTTCTTCGCGTATGCGTTCAAAAATCAGCACGTTGGCGTCTACGGCCATGCCCAGGGTCAGTACAATGCCCGCAATGCCGGGCAGGGTTAACGTGGCCCCGAAGGCGGCCATGCCCGCAAGGATGAATACAACATCCAGAACCAGCATCAGGTTGGCAATCAGGCCGGAGATGCCGTAATACACGGCCATGAAGAGCATCACAACGATACCGCCGATAACGGCGGCCTTGATACCTTGATCAATGGATTGCTGGCCAAGGGAGGGGCCGACAGTACGCTCTTCATCGATGCTTACCGGAGCCGGGAGCGAGCCCGCCCTGAGTACCAGAGCCAGATCTTGGGCCTCCGCAGCGGTAAAGTTGCCGGTGATGCTGGCTTGGCCGCCGCCGATCTTGGCCTGGATAACCGGGGCGGAGTGTACTTTGCCATCCAACACGATGGCCATGCGGCGGCCGATGTTTTCACCGGTTACCCGTTCAAAAAGGCCGGCGCCCTGGTTATTGAAGGAAAGGCGAACATAGGGTTGGTTGTTGGTGGAATCTATAGCCGGGGCGGCATCGGAGATATATTCCCCGGTGAGCATGGCTTCCTTATCCACCAGAATCGGTTGATCAGGAGCGCCGGCCTTGCCTTTTATGGGCAGGATCTCGGTTCCCGGCGGAATAAGCCCGCGGGCAATGCGTTCGGCATCAACATCGTCGCGCACCAGTTTGAATTCCAAATGCGCTGTCTGGCCTACAATCTGGATAGCCCGGTTGGCGTCTTTGATTCCCGGAAGTTGGATGATGATCCGGTTATTCTCCGGCTGCTCGCGGATATCCGGCTCGGCAACGCCAAACTGGTCGATGCGGTTGCGGATGGCGGTGAGCACCTGCCCGAGGGCCATACGAGTCATTTCCGCTCGCTCCTGCGGCCTGAACGAGGCAATATAGCGTAATCTGCCTTCCTCGATGCTTTGCGGCGGATCAAGTACGAGCTGAGGGAAATACTTGGCCATCATTTCCTCTAGGGCTGCCCTTTGTTCGGGCCGCGCTAAGGTGAATTCCAGCTTTTCCCCGGCCACCACGCGCGGGCGCAGAATCAGAATATTTTCATCGCGTCCCACGGCGCGGATATTCTGGCCCGCCTGGACCAGAGAGTTTCCAATGGCCTTATCCACATCCACACTGAGGGTCAGGTGAATGCCGCCTACAAGATCCAGCCCCAGATTGATGCGGGAATCAGGAAGAAAGCGGGTCAGCGCGGAATTGGGCGCGAAGCCGGGCAAAAGGTAGATCAGAGAAAGAAAGATCGCCAGCACGGTGACGCCTATTCTCCAGCTCAGGCCTTGTCTCATACGGTCTCCAGTCTGAAATACGGGCTACAGTAGAAGGAAACGCGGGCTGCCATGTACGCGTTACATAGAACAGCCCGCCCCAAATATGCCGGATGCGAAAATGCCTACTATCCGTTATGATCCGGAAAACCTGCCGCGGGTTTTGTTATTTGTCGGCAGCGGAGTCCTTGCTCTGTTCCTTGGCGGCGGTAGTTTCTGCATCACCGTTATTGCCGTCGGGGGCATCTATTTGAACTTCTTCGCTTCTGGCGGGTTTGCCTTTGGCTTTTTTATCTTTTTTGAGGGGGGGCACAACGTTGGCGTTTACGGGCACGCCGCTGATATACCCACGGGCCATGGTCACTGTTGTGTCGCCAAGATCAACCATGATCACGTCGTCACGCGTTTCCACAATGCGCCCGTACAATCCCCCGGCAGTGATGACGGCGTCGCCTTTTTTGAGAGCGTTGAGCATCTCACGGTGGGCCTTCGCTTTTTTCTGTTGAGGGCGGATCAGGAGAAAATAAAAGACAACAAAAATAAGAATGAACGGCATGAGGCCGGTAAGCATGTTTGCTTCACCCGCGGCCGGCTGGTTGGCCCCCATGGCATAGGCGTTGGTAATCCAGGACATGGTTCCTCCGGAAATTGCGCTGTGCGCGTAACGTTATGAACAAAACAGAATTTCCTAACTCGGTCTTGAGAAAACTTCAATGGATTTCTTCTCCGGAGCGGGGGAGCCCTCCCCTTGGAGGGATGGTTCCGGCAGTCTTCAGCGGGGCGGCTCCCGGCGGGCAGCGCTGCGCTGTTGCGGCATCGATTGGAGCGGCTTTTGTGTTGGGATACCGATGAGCTTGAGCCGATACTTTTATCCAACGCAGGGTTGCCTTGGCAGCGGCAAGTGACTATGCTGTAAGAAAAATAATTGGAGGTTGCTATGAGCGATAAAAATGAACCGACTCCCCTCTGCGGCAACACCGTCGGGCATGCCCATCCGGGAGGCCGGCGCTGCTGTGGACGTCCTTTATCAGAAAAATGTTCTCCCGAGGAAGAAGCCGCTAAGACCAACGCCCATGGCGAAAAGAGCTGCTGCAAGGGCAAGCACTCCTGAGTATTCCCAAGAGGCCGAAGTTTGCCCTAGGCCCTCTTGAGGGTATCGAGCTGTCTAAGAGGAGTATAAACGCTCGAATATCAAAGCCAGGCAAAAAAGTAGATTTTTGCCTGGCTTCCCTCAATCTATAAATGGCGTTCTCTGCGGCTCAGGGCTGTTTTCCAAGCATTTCTGCAGTAACGCCGAATCTTTCTTACACCATCCTCCGGCCGTTCCGGGGGATGGGGATTTCCGCCTTGCTGTCTGCCCCTCAGATATCCAGCGCCCGGCGCAGCGCCTGAAAATCGAGATGCGCGCTGACCAGATGCGCTCCCTGGGTTACCTTGGCCGGATCCCTGAGTTTGTTCCGGGTAAAGAGGGCCTCAACTTTGCGGGCTGCCGTAAAGGTATCGTCGCGGGTGACCAGGATGGGAATTTCCAGAGCGTCTGCTCTGGAAAGGATGATATCCCCCGGATAAAAGTTGCCGGTCAGAATGAGGCAGGAAGAGCCGCCCTCAATGGCGACCATCTGCACATCGGCTCTATCGCCTCCGACGATGACGGCTGCCTTGGGGGTTCTGCGGTAGTGGGCCATGAAGTTTTCCACTTGCATAGTACCGATGAGGAAGTTTTCCACCATACGGGTGGTCTTGCCCGCTGTGGTCAGTAGATGGGCGGAAAGATGATCCATAATCTGGGAAACCTGGAGAGAACTTAGCAACGGATCATGAGGGATAGTTCCCAAAACCGGTATGCCGCGACTTTCCAAAAACGGTTTGACGCGTGATTCCACATCTTCGGTAAGCGTGTGGGGAACGGCGTTCAGAACAACCCCAAGCATGGCGTCTCCCAAAAGTTCGCGGATAAACAGGATTCGATCCAGGTGAACTTGCCGGGTGGCCCGATCCAGAAGAAGCAGTTTGAGGTTCAGCTCGCGGATAATGCGCAGGGCAGAGAAGTTGAAAATCTCTCCTGCCTCGAGGCTGCCCGCGCCGCAGAGCATGGTTAAATCGTGGGATTGGAACAGGGCTTCGACGCTGGCGCGCAATCCGGGCAGCGGGTCCTCCAACCCTTTGCCCACGGCTTTCATGTTCAGATCCTGGGTCAGCAGCAGCGAAGATGGGGGAACAGACTCGGCTCCAAGGTTCAGGGCTTCGCGCATGAACAAGGTGTCTTCGTCTTCCATAAGTTTTTCGGCCGATTCGGCATGGGGCACAGGAAGGCTCCCCAAGGGCTTCATCCAGGCACAGGAAATATTCTGCTGACGCAAAGAGAGTGCCAGGCCCAGGGCAAGCGTGTTTTTCCCCGCGCTGGGATGGGTGGAACCTATGTAAAGGGCGTTTGTCACGGTAAAACTCCTGTTATCCGTCAAGCGCTCCGGCCGGTCTCCGCAGAGGTGAGAAAGAACCGGGCATCCAGCACGAGCGCCCTGCCGGGAGCAACGAGCACAGGCGCGCAAACGGCTTCAAGTATTTCAGGCATTTCAAGAGCAAGCTGCGAGGTAATCAGCAAGATATCTTCCAATTCGGTAAACGCGGATTCGGCGTCATCTCGGGAGGAGATTGTTGTCGTCCCTTCCAGGGACGGGCCCGCGTCGTGGCTGTCCATGCCGGTGAAACCGGTGTTCCGGTTGTTTGCCGCGACGATGTCGGGGGTCCGGCCAGGCGTCTGAAATATTGCAGCAAGGGGACGGCTGACCAACGTACGCGCAAGATCTCGAGCGTCATCCAGGGAGAGGGGCGCGATGCGGCAGGAAAGAGCCGCCTTGCTCAAAGGCTCTGCTTCGTTATAGCGCGAGAGGACGATCAGCGGCCCGAAAACAGGATCTCTGCGAAAGTGCAACGAAAGGGAGACCTGCCGGGCGTGACAGAGATCCTTTGGCAGCGCCTGAGCCAGGCAGCCTCGGATGGCCAAATCCGGATAGAGCCGCGCGGCCCTGCTGGTTATATGCAGAAAAGCCCGACGAAGCGAATCGGCATCCTGAATATCCTCGGCGGCGAGTTGCTGTAAGACATCCTGGGGAATTCCCGGGGCCTCCGGAATGAGCCGCAGAGGAAAGGATATATTTTTGGCATGGGCCACAGCCTCATCGCTGGTTGCCGCAAAAAAGGTTTGGGGGAGCGGCATTTCAAAGGCGTTTAGCAAGGCCTGGGCCCGGCTGCCGGAAAGTTCGGAGACGCCTTGTTCCCTGGCCTCGCGGACGATGCTCTTGGCTCGGGATAGATCATGCCGGTAGCTGATTTCCACGGGGAGAGGGCGCTCGCGCCAGAGAGTGAAGGCCAATGCTGCGGAAAGAGCCTCAAAAGCGGGTTCCGGAAACGAAAAGCAAGGAATGCCCGAGGCTTCGATAATGGTTTGGGCGTGACGGGAACGGGCTCCGCCGAGCAAACAGGCGAAAACCGGCTTGGCCGGAAAACCGTTTCCGCCAAAGCTGCCGGAGGCTTGGGCCAGAAGGCGGGCACATTCTTCCAGAGCCTCCGGTGCGGCCAGCGGACCTGCCGGGGCAAGCACCAGCGACAGTGCGTGGGTATTGGGATCGTTGGCCGCGATGCGCAATGCATCGACCAACTGCGCGGGAGAAGCCACAGCCAGGGCATCCACGGGATTATAAATAGATGCTCCTCCCGGCAGCAGGTTTTTCATAGCCGCCCGGGATTCCGGAGTTAATTGGGCCAACTGAAGGCCGGCTTCTTGGCAGGCGTCGGCGGCCAGCATCGCCGGAGCAGTGCCGTTGGCAACAACGGCAACCCGGGAGCCTTCGGGTAG
This sequence comes from uncultured Desulfovibrionaceae bacterium, assembly GCA_949741925.1. GTDB lineage: Bacteria > Desulfobacterota > Desulfovibrionia > Desulfovibrionales > Desulfovibrionaceae > JAJDHY01. The sequence goes on from CATJOY010000038.1 coordinate 9,384, forward strand.
AGGCTGCACCGATAAACAGCGGGCCAGAGTGAAAAGCTCTTCCAGGCGGGAAACAGCGATAATGCCGCTTTGGTTGAAGGCGGCGGCATAGGCCAGATTTTCCCCGAAACTGTGCCCGGAGAGGGCGGCCGCCAGGGTACCCGCTGCGGTAAAGCCGGAACGCAGAATGATGACGGGCTTTTTGCGGCTGGCCTGATGGGCATGACGCATAAACCGGGGCCCGGAGGTAACGCTTTCCAGATAGCCGACAATAACCTTGGTTTCCGGATCATCAGCGAGGTAGGCGAGGATATCCGCCTCATCAAGCCCGGCTTTGCCGCCAAGGCAGATGAACGCGGAAAAACCGAGGGCCCTTTCCCCGGCCATATCCATGAAGGCCGCGGCGAGGGAAGCCGATTGGGAAAAGAACCCCACATTGCCGGCGGATGCCAGCGCCGGAGTGAGGGGCGCCGCCGTGCGCTCGGCACGGGAAGAAGGATCGGTCAAGATGAATGGCGCCAGTCGGGAAGCGGGGCGAATAAACCCGGGGCAGTCAGGCCCGAGTAGAGCTATACTGTACGTTTTGGCAATATCCCGGATCTTGGCCCGGAGGCTTTTTCGGGGTTTTTCGTCAAAGCCGATGAGCACGGCGCTCTTGGCTCCTATCCGACCCAGTTCCTCAAGAGCCGCCGGGGTATCTTTGGAGGGCAAACAAAGGAGGGCCAGATCGAGAGGGGCATGCAGCGCGTCCGGTATTTCCGGGATGTGCCGCACCAGGGTAGGGGAAGCCGCCAAGGGGGCGGTATGGCGAAGAATTTCCGGGATATTTGGGTCTCCTTCGGCAACCACGAGTATTTTCCCTGGAAAAGAGGCGCGTAAGATGCTATGAAGAACGTTGCTCCCAAGTTCCCCTGTGCGTTCAAAGCCGCCTATGACGGCCAAGCTTGCGGGGGTAAACATATTTGCGAGGTTTTCATGGGGGAACATGGCGTATCCAGTGACGGAGCTGAGTTGCACGAATTGCAGAAAGCTATCCACTATCATTTCAATGAAGTCAAGCTGCTTCAAACAGCCCTGACCCACAGTTCTTTTGCCAATGAGGGCGGTTTGCAGTTAGAAAACAACGAGCGCCTTGAGTTTCTTGGTGATGCGGCGTTGGAACTAGCTGTTTCCACGGAACTTTATACACGCTATCCCCGAATCCGTGAAGGGGAATTAACCCGTATGCGGGCCCGCCTGGTCAGCCAGCCCTCGCTGGCCGATCTGGCCTTGGAATGTGGCCTGCATACTCATATTCGGTTGGGACGAGGAGAGGAAAACCAGGGGGGGCGGATCAGGCCCTCGCTGCTTTCCGACGCCATGGAGGCGCTTCTCGGGGCTATTTACCTGGATGGGGGGCTAACAGCGCTCTATGAGACTATCGCCCATCTTTTTAGAAACCGTTGGCCCGCTCCAGGCGATGCCGAACAGGTTAAGGATAATAAAAGCATGCTCCAGGAGCAGTTGCAGCGTCTGTTTAAAGAAAGACCGGTCTATAATCTTGTCGAAAGCACGGGGCCCGAACATGCCAAGGTGTTTACTGTGCGGGTGCGCCTTGCAGACGGCGCAAGTTTCACCTGTCAGGGGCCGAGTATGAAGCGGGCTGAGCAGGCTGTGGCCGGCGAAGCATTGGATTATCTTGAGGAAAGGTACCGGGAAGAGCTGGCCCGGCCGGAAGAGCCCGGGGAGTAAACGCGGCCGTGCCTATCCTTGGCGAAAGGCTCGTAGCCGGCGTGGCTTTCGGCGCCGGACTGATGCCCCGGTGGTAAGGGGCGGCGCGCGGCTGGCAGGCTTTCCGGAGAGAATCGGGTAATCGTGTCTTCTTTACTTCAGCCAAAAAATTGACTAGCCAAAGTGTTCCTGAGGGGCCAGCGTCCTGCGAAGAGTGCCCTGCCCTGCTTGTGTATAGTGGATAATACGCTGTTGCGGGAGCAGGTCCGGCCAGGCAATGTATGGTCGGAACTGTTCCCGCAATGCGTTCTCAGCAACACGCAGCATAAAAAACCTCCATGTTGCTCGATTGTGCGGTGAGGCTACGCTCCCTTTGCCGCAGGCGACGGCATGTTCATCGCAGCCCGTGGAGAACCGCTGTATCGCGCTCGGCATATGCGGGGGGCTCGCTCCGGAGAAAGCCTGCCATTGGCCTCGAATCCGGGATGGATTCTGGCGGTTGCGCGCCTGCCCCCGGTGTTCGGGGAGGGCGCTCCCTTGCCGATGCTTGAAAAATAAAGGTTTCTTCTGGTCATACTGTTCATTTTGCTTGCGTTTTGGCCTGCCAAAAACATGTTCCCGGAGGAGGGGCCGGGGAAATGGTTCCCCGGCCGCGTGTCTTTGGTCTGCCTTAGCCGACAGGGGGTCTTTAACCGCCGATGAGCTGGAGGGCCATCTGCGGCAGCGAGTTGGCCTGCGAGAGCATAGCCACGGCAGATTGCGTGAGCACCTGGTTGCGCACAAATTCGGTCATTTCCGTGGCCACATCCACGTCTGAGATACGGGATTCCGCGGCTTGGAGGTTTTCTGCCTGAATCTGCAAGTTGCTGATGGTATTTTCCAGTCTGTTCTGGGCAGCGCCAAGGTGAGCCCGGATTTTATCCTTGGAGATAATAGCCTTATTGATGGCTTCCAGAGCCTTTTGGGCGGCTTGCTGGGTGGAAATGCTGGAGCCGTCGCCGGTGGCTTGGTTGCCCACGCCGAGGGCCGAGGCCGTGGAGTTGCCGATGGTTATGTAGTAGTAGTCTTCGGCGGAATCGTTGCCGCTGCCGAAGTGGATCTTCAGCTTGCCCGTAGCCGTAAGCCCCGAACCATCGTGCTTATCGCTTGAGAGGTTGCCGTTGAGCAGGTGTACGCCGTTGAAATCCGTGGCGTTGGCGATCCGGGTGATTTCCGAAGCCATGGCCTGGTATTCGGATTCGATCATCAGGCGCTGGTCAGAGTTGTAGGTACCGGTAGCGGCTTGTTCCGCCAGTTCTTTCATACGGATCAGCTTTTCGTCGATAATCTGCAAGCCGCCGTCGGCTGTTTGGATCAACGAGATGGCATCGTTGGCATTGCGCACGCCCTGGTTGATAGAGGCTATTTCCGCACGCATCAGTTCCCGGATGGCAAGGCCGGCAGCGTCATCCGCAGCCGTGCCGACGCGCAGCCCTGACGAAAGACGGCGGACAGAAGTTGAAAGGTTTCCGTAGCTTGCCCCAAGGTTTCTGGCTGCGTTCATAGCCATCATGTTATGATTTATGACCAAAGACATAAATAATTCCCCCTTTGCGGTGTTATGGCCTTTTTAAAGCAAACATGATGCCAAATAAAAAAAGTATTTAAAAATAAATAACTTAAAAAAAACGCTTCCCCAAATGTGTCGTTGAACAGACGCATACGGGCAAAAAGTTCCCTGTCAAAACAACGGAAAATCATAAGGTTTACAGAAAGGCTGGGCCGGCGGGAGTCAATTTCCCGCTTGACCTTTTGTTTGCCTCAGCGTAAAAATCCTTTCTCTGGCACGGCGGATGTAGCTCAGTTGGTAGAGCACCTGGTTGTGGCCCAGGTGGCCGTGGGTTCAAGCCCCATCATTCGCCCCAGAATAACTTTCCCCATATTCAAAGAAAATCCGCAATGCTAACGGCAGAGCGGATTTTCTTGTTTTTAATGGGCAGCATCTTGTTGCTGAGGCCGCGCGTTGATGCTGTATACAGCCGGGCCAAACCCAGCCCGGTCGGAGGCGCTTTCCCCCGCTTTTGCTTAATATATCCGGATAAGGCGCTTGAAACCAAGAAACGTTTCCCCAGTAGGGTGAGGGCAATGGGGTTCTATCCGGAGGGTTCCCCCGGGAACGGAAACGGCCCAGGGGCGGCTTGAGGAAAGAGCGCCCTTTGCGCCCCGAGCCTGGCTTTGGGGCGCCTATAGAAAGATACTTGAGGAAGGGGGAGAGTAGGGCGGTGGCGCGCGGCCCGGCCGGGCCGCATTTAGGATAGGATTACCGCAGCAATTGTTTCACGGTAGGATTGTCGCTGTTCAAACTGGTGTAGATGGCGTCTGCGGCGTCTCTGCATGATTGCGTTTCCCCGGCTACCGCAAAGTAGAGGAATAAGCCCTGATCGGCAGTAATGGTGTTCTCCAGGGAGACGCCGTTCACATCGGCCGCAAAGTAGTATGTGCCCCGGGTACCTTCAATACGTTGCGGGGGGGTGCCTCCAAGCTTGGCCGATGCTTGTTTGGCAATCTCCTCGCCGCTGGCGTCGCCGGCATTGTCTACCATAATTGTTACAAAGCAGTCCTGTTTTTCCGAAGATAAGAGCACAAGACGGTTTTCTTCATGGCTGAGCCAGCCGGCTGGAATATCAGCGTTGAATTGATTGAATCTGACAGGGGCGGCCAGAGCGGACCTGTTCAGAAAGAGTGCGGAGATAACCAGGAAAAGAATGCCGTACTGAACTTTCATACTCTATCCTCCTCCCCCGTGCTTTGAGGGGCTCCCTCCTTTTGACCTTTGTTGTCTCCGGCAGCCTCGGCCTTTCCCCCGGGAGACAGCACTCCGCGCCTTTTGCCGGGGATGGAGAGTATCCAGGAAAAACGCTATCTGAAAAGGAGTGATTCTGCAAGGGGACCCATGCGCGGGAGTGGGGCAGGGGGAGCAGGGGAGCGGTAGCTCGTCTACGTTTCTGGTGGGAGGGAGGCTTCCCTTACTCCCAAGATGAAGGTCGGCTCTGTGGCCAGAGCCGGTACAGGAGGCGGGCGGGAACCGGGTAGCTCGGCTTGATCTATTCTAACGGTTGTTGATCCGGAAGCTTTTGGGCGGCAACGGCATCCGGGTTTTTTTCCGGGGGCTGTATTTGACTTTTTCCGGTCTCGGGAACCTCCAGCATCAAGAGCATGGCCGGCACAGCCGCGGTTGATCCCAAAAATAGCGCCATGCGGAGGAGGAAGGGCGTAACTACAGCACGCCGATCCAGCGCCAGTACGTGTGGGAGAAGAGAACCAGAAGGAGGATCGCCGCGGCCATCAGGGGAATGCCGAGGCGGGCCATCTCTCGGCTGGAAAAAGTATCTGTGGAGTAGGCGAGCATGGATATAGGGGCGTTAACCGGCAGAACCAAAGTAAATTGAATGCAGTAGTAAAGTATCAGGGTTAACCCCCAGGGCTGGAGGTCCATGGATGCCGGCAGGGCATAAGAAAAGCCTATGATCGCCGGAATCAGGGCCGCTACGGCGGCGGCTCGTGCGGAGAAGGCAAGAGAAAAAGAGGCAAAGAAAACCCCGCAGACGGCGATGAGCACCGAGGGCGGTAGGGTGCCGGCGCCAAGGCGGACCAGCGTGTTTTGAGCCACCCAGGCAGCAGCCCCGGTTTCGATGAGGGCTTGCCCCAGGGAAAGAGCCGCGCCGAGAAGGAGGAGGGTAGCCCAATCTACAGCCTCCTTGAGTTCACGCCAGGGGGCTGAACCCGCACCGGGGATGCACATGGCGGCCACGGCCAGGGCCGCCACGCTGGTCGCATCCACGGAGTGCAGGATGCCTTCGCTGGCCCAGAAAAACACGGTCCCGCACATGATCGCCAGGATTTTCTTTTCTCTGGATGCCATAGGGCCCAGCTTTTCCAACTCCCGCCGCAGGGCAGCCCTGCCTCCGGGGAATTCTTTGTTTTCCACCGGAAACATTCGTTCGGTCATGATGAATAACACCAGCCCGAGGGTCAGGGCATACGGCAGCCCGTAGAGCATCCATTGCAGCCAGCTGATGACGTGCCCCGCGCCTTGAGCGATGTACCCGGCAGCCTGCACGGAGGCCGCGCCGGAAGTCAGCACACCGATGCCGCCGAAGGTTGTGCCGTAGACCATGAGCAGCAACAGGCTTTTGGCGAGATTTCCGCGTCTATCCATATGAAAGACATCGATCAGCCCGATGCAGACGGCGGTCATCAGGGCGGCCGTGGCGGCTTGGGAGGGGATGAAGAGAGAGAGGATGAAGCACATGGCCAGCACGCCCAGACGGATATTTCTCGGCTTGGCTCCGGCATGGGCCAGCACTGTCAATGCTGCTCGCTGGCCGAGCCCGGAGAGCCGGATATTCGCGGCCAGGGTTAGGGCGGCCAGGATTAAAAACCAGGTGGATGAACAAAAGCCTCTTAGCGCATTTTGTAAAGCATGTTTTGTACCGAGAGCAGCCCCGTCGGAACCGGGCTCAAAGGCAGTGAAAAGGATCATGCCCGCCACAAAAAAGAAGGCGCTGATAGGATAGGCAACGGCTTCAGTACCCCAAAGCAGCACGATGAAAAGGAGGGTGGAAAGCACGCCGTGGGCTTGCGGCGTCAAGTCCGCGCCCAAAGGAAGAACATGGAAGCCCAGGGCCAGAGCCAGAGAGATGCAGAATCTGACCAGCCGCTTTTTTTCCAACAGCTCTTGCGGGGAGCGCCCTAGAGACGGCGTTGCCGAAGAGCGCCGCAAACCGGAAGTATTCCCGGGTGAAGAGGGAGTATCTTCTGTTGAGCTTGGCATCATGGGAGGGTTGTATGCACCTTGGATCGGGCCGTCAAGAGACGTCGGTATGGGGAGTATGCCCGGCTGAGCATCAGGAGGGCTGTTCGCCTGCAAGCCTCCAGCAGGGGAATGATGCCTCTGGCCCGCCAAGGCCCCGGTGGCGCTGTGCGCCGAGAACAAGGGAGGTTGGGGGAGCATCTCCGCAGCGGTGGGCAAGGTCTTTTATTCGGGGACACCGTCCAGTACCCGGGTAGGGGGTGAAACGGCCGGGGGCATGGGGAGGGGGGAGGAGCCCCCCTCCCGCGGGGCGCTAGCTCGGAAAGGTTCTTTTCCCGGCAGGCGCTCGGGGGCGTCTTACAGAGATTCGACCACCCGGCGGATCAGATTGGTCCGGGGGATAATGCTGTCTATGTTCAGAAACTCTTTGGGCGTATGGAAATACCCCCCCGTCGGCCCGAAGCCGTCGAGCACCGGGGTTCCGAGAATGGCGATATGGTTGCCGTCGGACCCTCCGCCGACTTCGGCCCAGAGTATTTTGATATCGATTTCTTCACCGGCCTTTTCCACCAACTTCATGAATGTTTCGGTTTCCGGAGAGGGGAACATGGCCGGAAGATGGGCTGCAACTTCCATAGAGATCTTGATATCCGGGGTGAATGATTTGCTGATCATTTCTCGGATGGCCTTTTCAACACGGGTCCAGTCGTTGTTGTCCCAAAAGCGAACGTCCAGCACGGCGCGGGCTTTATCAGCCACAATGTTGGCGGCGTCGCCTCCGGAAACGAGACCTACGTTGATGGTTGTCCCCTTGGCTTTATCGGCAAGCCCCGTCAGGGCCACGATGCAATGGGCCATTTCATGGATGGCCGAACGCCCGGCCTCGGGGGCGTTCCCGGCATGGGAGGCCAGGCCTTGGAATTCAAAGTGCACCCTGCCCATGCCCTTACGCGCCTTGACCAATAGCCCCTCTTCATTGCGTGAGGATTCGCAGATCATGGCATAGCGGCTCTTTTTGGCTATGGCGTCGATCCAGCTTTTGGAGTTGTTGGAGCCGGTTTCTTCATCCGGGTTCAGGCAGATGGCGATAGAGAGGCGCTTGGCCGCTTCCGGGGCAAGTTCCTTCATGGCGTAGAACATGCTCAGACAGCCGTTTTTCATATCGGCGACGCCCGGCCCGTAGGCTATGTTGCCCTCGATTCTGAAAGGCCGTTCGGCCACGGTCCCGGCAGGAAAGACGGTATCCATGTGCCCCACCAAGACAACATCGTAGGTTTCCGCTCCAGGGGCATTGGTGGCGAAGACGCCCTTGCCCACTTCCGGACCGAGATCTTTGAGTTCGGTCTGCCAGCCGATACTCCGGTATTTTTCGGCCATGAATTCGGCAACTTTGGTTACACCCTCCCGAATCAGGGTGCCCGAGTCAATGTTAACCAGCTCTTCCAGTTCCTTCAGGTAGTGTTGTAAATCCATAGACCCTCCTTTAAAGAAAAGAGAATAACGTTCTGCCGCTTGCAAATCAAGGGGGACTTGAGCGTAAGCCCTCGTGGAAGAGGCTGGCCTGATAGCCGGGGAGGGCTCATTCGCTCAGGATCGGGAATACGTGGGGCACATACATTGTTTTTAAGAAAAGCGTGGTTATTGTTTCCCATGTACGGCGCAGCCAAATGGTTTGAAGGTATGCTCCCGCAGGGGACGGGGCAGCGGCAAGGGAAAAAGATAGGCTGGAACGATCAATGACCCGGCTTGTCTTGCGTTTTTAGATGTATCCGCGTATCCCAACCGCATGGCGCATCGCCTCGCCGGCATAGAACGACGTTTCCAAACCAACGGGAATTGGAATGATAACGATACGGTATCCTCGCAAAGGTTCATTGACATCGTACAGTCTGGCAACAGCCAGATGGATGAAGCCTTATATGGGCTTTGCCTATAACTTTTTGAAATCTCCTCGCCAGATTGGTGCTGTCTGTCCCAGCAGCCACTATTTGGCTTCTGCCTTGGTTAAAGCGGCGCTCTCCGAAGCAGAGGGCCTGATTGTAGATCTTGGCGCCGGAACCGGCGTGGTGACCGGAAAATTGTTGGAATACGGCGTTCCATCCCACTCGATTGTTGCGGTGGAGCGCTGTTCCACTTTTGCGGCAGGATTTCAGCGGAAATATCCCGGTGTGCTGGCTCTTGAAGCGGATGCCTGCCGTCTCACTTCCCTTTTGCAGCAGTTCCGCCCGGATGTGCCGGTCCGCGCGGTTATTTCTTCGCTGCCCTTCTGTACGTTGCCCCCTGATATCCGCCGGGAGGTCTCTGCGCAGATTGCGACCGTGCTGCGGCAGCGAGGCGGCCTGCTCATTCAATATTCCTATGCCTGGTGGATGCATTTCCCCTTGCGGCGCTATGGTTTTGCGCCGCGACAACGCTATTTTGTTTTCCGCAACGTGCCGCCGGCCATTGTGGAGGTCTATTCCCTGCCGTAAGGGGGCACACATTTTTGCTGCACAGCCGCCTTTTTCCCGGTGAGTCTCCCTATCTGGTTTTTCAGAGAAAAAGAGGCTGCAACAGCGTTTTTTCGGGGACATACACAAACCGAGCCCGGCGAGAATGCCGCCGGGCTCGGTTTGCTCATAGATGTCCGGCCTCTCTCCTGGAGGGGGGATACCGGCTCTGTTCATTTTCTTCCTGCTCGTTTCCGTGCGTGCTTCTCCGGGCTTGTTTCTTCGGGGTATTTTATACATTTTCTCGCAGAAAAGGCCTTTTTGTCGGGTGCTTGTGCTCGGCATTACAATGCCTGCCGGATGCATCGAGGCAGGAAGGGGCACGTGTTGTACCGCGCAAGGTTTCCAGAGAGAGTGAAGTTCAGGAAAAGATGCCGAGGCGGCGCATCAGCGCCTCCCCACTTGCTTCGCAGTAATCCGGAGTGCGGCTGCGCAGTTCTTCCAGCGAGGCTTCCCCGGTAGCCAGGCCGGCTGTAAACGTTCCGGCTCTTTGCCCGACAACGATATCCATGGGGTGATCGCCGATCATCAGCGTTTCTTCGGGGCTGACTCCAAGCTGTTCCAGCGCCGCCAGAAGATGCTCCGGGTCAGGTTTGACCCGGGGCACATCATCGCGGGTTACGATACAGGGAAAGTGTTCGGCAATATCCGGGAAAACGCGGGTTATGGCCTCGGGACAGTTGCGGGTGATGATGCCCGTTTGCAGCCCAAAGGTGCGGCAGGCGGCCAGCATCGGCCGAACGTAGGGGAACAGGGAACTGCGCGCGGCAGCCTCGACCTCAACTTCCCGGACCCGCTGTAGGACGGCCGGGCGGATGGCTTCCGCCAGATCGGGGTGTGCGGCCTCGACAATATCCAGGAGTTCCATGGTGGGGACAGCCGCCTCAGGGACCGGGCAAAATCGGGCTATCACCTTGCGGGCTTCGCGTTTCATGTGAGCAAAATCCAGCGTCGGCACGGCCAGAGTCCCGTCAAAGTCAAAAATAAGGGCAACAATACCCCGGGAGCGGAATTCAGGGGACATCACGGGGCCGGCGGAAGCGCTTGGGGGCGCGTAAAACTTTTTTCCGGGAGGATAATGGTCTGGGGATAGAACGAAGCCCAGGCAAACCACATGGCATCCATAGAATAGACAGGCTTGAGCCGTCTATCCCGGAGGCGGCCGTAAACACATCGCCCCTCTTGGTCCCATTCACTGCGGGTTTGGGTATCCACTATTTTACCTTCAAACAGGGTAAAGGTAAGCGGTGTGCCAAAGCCTTCCACGCGGGTGTCAAAAACCCGTACCGCCTCCAGCACATGGTCGTAAACAGCCACAAGCGGCGTCACCCCCAGACCGGTATTGACAACTGTCTCCCGGCGCACCATGTCTTTATCCAGAGCGCCGAACAGGCCTTCCAGCTCCAGCCCGAGGATACGCTTTTTGGGCGGCAGGCGGTTATCGAAAAACGAGACGGGGTAGAGGATGCGCAAATCATCGTAATAGTTGCCTGCGATGAGATACGAACCATAAGGATCTCGGCCGTAACTACGCCGGTATCCCGTGGAACGCGAAAGCACTTGGGCTTCGGGATAGCGTTTCATGACCCCGGCCCAGGTGGCCCAGAGTACCTGGATGCGGGAGAGGCGTTTACCTATGAACGGCCCTTCAAGGGCCGTGCCGGTTAACTGGGACCAGACGCTTAACGTGGCGCGGTCGTAAAGCAGGGTGTTGGAATTATACAGCTCCCCGGTGGCGCCGAAGGTGGTGGGAAAGCGTCCAGCCATGGCGTAGAAGGCGCTGACGCTGCCCGTCAACGGGCAATAAGTGATACAAAACCCATCCAGAGCCGAAAGCGGGGTATCGCGGCGGATAGGGTTACCGGAAGGATCGGGCAGCACGTCATTGACCACTTCATGCCAGACCATGATCCGTTGCGGGTAAACGCGCACCAGGCCCGTAGGGTATTCCACCACGAAGACCAGCTCGTCAGGTTCCATGGATAGACTAGCGTCGTAAACGCTGAGGAAATCCGGACGGTATAAGGCCGGGATAGCGTCCATGCCGAGGCCGGTTTTAGCCCGATTTTCCCACATCTCCTTGAGTTGGTCCAGGGAAAAGGGGGTGGGTGGCGGCGGAGGGATGGGCAGGCTTGCTGCCCGAGCTGTGCCAAGGGCCAGGAGGAGGGAAAGAAACGCCAAAAGCGCAACAAGAGCCGGTACCAAAACTTTTACGGCGGGATTCATGAGGGCCGGAGCCTTGAGAACAAGACCCGCCTGGAACCATGTGTATTTGCAATGAGACATAGCAAGGAGTTTACTACGAACATCCGGCCAGGACAACACTTTATGGGCTGTTAATTCTCAGGGCGTTTTCTTTCCGTTTACCCTTCCTCAAGGACTGCCTTCTCAACCTGATGTCAGCTCCCGGACGGCAGAGCGGATATCTTCGCGCAGGGCAGCAATATCCAGACGGGTGAACTCGCCGTTATGGTACAGAATTTCGCCCTCCACCATAGTTAAGGTCACTTCGTGCCCGGTGGCCGCGTAAACCAGATTGGAAATCGGGGAATGCAGCGGCGTCAGCCCGGGCGCGGTCAGATCCAGGGCAATTATATCCGCCGGGCCGCCGATTTTGAGTCTCCCCAGTTCCCGGTTTTGCATAGCAAAAGCGCCGTTTTGAGTGGCCATGCCGAGCACAGAGGATGCCGGCAGACAGGTTGGTGAAAGGCCGGCTATCTTATGGAGGAGGGCGGCGGTCCCCATTTCTAAAAACATGTTTAAGGCGTTGTTGCTGGCCGCGCCGTCCGTGCCGAGGGCCACCGGGATGCCTCGCTTCAGCATAGCCGGTACAGGGGAAATTCCCGAGGCCAGCTTCATGTTGCTGCGCGGGCAATGTACCGGAACGGCTTCGCTCTCCGCGAGGAGATCCAGCTCCTCGTCTGTCAGATCCACGCAGTGGGCAAGGATGGTCCGGGGGCTGAGCAGACCGGCCTCCCGGCAAAGAGCCAGGGGACGTTTTCCGTACGTTGCGCAGCAGCCTTCGGTTTCGGCCGGGGTTTCCGCCAAGTGAATATGGAGGGGCAGGTCCAGCGTAGCGGCCAGATCGCGGCAGGCTTCAAGCAGTTTCGGGGTGGTCGTGTACACGGCATGGGGCATGACGGCAACCTTGACCCGGGAATGGTTTTTCCAGATTTCGGCCTGGCGACGGACGCAGTCCAGGGCAGCCTCGCAATTTTTGTAGGCAGGGGAAGGAAAAGAGAAGAGCACTTCCCCGCCGAGCATACGCAAGCCCGATTCCGCGGCGGCCTCGAAGACCGCATCTTCCAACAAGTACATATCGACAAAGGCTGTCACCCCGGCGCGGGTCATCTCCGCGCAGGCCAGGAGCGCGCCCTTACGGCAGAGTTCTCGGGTCAGGCGTTGCTCAACGGGAAAAATATGCTTTTGGAGCCAGGTCATCAGCGGCAGATCATCGGCTAACCCACGCAACAAAGTCATGGAAGCGTGGGTATGGGCATTGATCAACCCCGGCATGATCAGGGCTTCGCCAAGTTCGATGCATTGAGCGGCACGGTACCCGGTAAGGATGGTCTGTCGGGACCCCAGGGCCAGGATACGGCCCCCGGCCACGGCTACGGCGGCATTGCAGAGCGTTTCGCCGCTGTCGGTCAGGAGGTAGTCGGCTGTAAGCACAGTATCGCAGGAGACGGGGGCGGCGGTTGCGAGCATAGGGACTCCGGGCAAGATGATGGTTACGGAAGAGAAACTATCCGGTGAACCGGCATGTTGCAAGTCCGCCGGGAATGCAGTAGGCCGGAACTATGCTCGGCTGTTTGCTTCTTCACGGTTTCGGCGGCTCCCCCTTTGAGATGATGCCCCTTGCTTCCCGGCTAGAAAAGGCAGGCTGCCGTGTGGTTGTTCCCTGTCTTCCCGGGCATGGGATCGGTATCGCGGAATTCAAGAAAACCTTTTTTCCGGATTGGGCCGCCGGAGCCGGCCAGGCTCTGGAGAACCTGGCTCGGGAAACCGAACGCCAGGTGCTTATCGGCCTTTCCATGGGCGGAAGCTTAAGCCTTTCGTTGGCCGCGCGCCGCCCTCTCGCCGGTGTGGTCTGCCTTTCTGCGCCGGTATATATTTATAGCCTTATGCCTTGGAGGATGCCGGATATCCGTCTGCCGTTCCTCCCCTTGCTGGCTAGACTGCGGCCGGATTGGCCTAAACGTCCGCCTCGGCGGGAATCACGGGAGATCGCTCCTTGGGAGGGCTATGAAGGGGGTCACTGTTTGCCGCAGTTGGCAAGTCTGGTTAAGGGGCTCAAGGGCATACGAGCAAGCCTCGGCCGAATTGCCGCCCCTATGCTGATTATGCACGATATCCGGGATAGGGTGGTTTCTGTGGATAACGCTTTGGAAATCGCCGCGAAAGCTGCCTCAACGGATATCCAGATCCGCTTGACCCGCATTAACGAAAATATCACCAGCCGCCACCTTATCACTACCCACCGAGAGACGAGGGCTATGGTGGAGGAGGAAGTGCTGCGCTTTGTGGGGCGCCTGGCCCGGGCGGATGCGCTGGGCCAGACATTGTGAAATTTCAGGCTTTATTTTTCATCATAGCGCTTTCCAGTTCATTTTTTTGGGCAATAAGCTGGGAAATCTGGGCTTGAAGGCCATCTATGCGGGCCTCCTTGGCTCCCTCAGGCATTGCGCTTTGATTGACCTGGGCAATTTGATTCTCAAGTTCCTTGATTTTGGCCTCGATTTCCTTGATCCGTTCCGCGGCATTGGCGGCGCCGTCGGAAGCGGCCGATCCGGCTGCGCCGTGACCTCCTGCGGCCGCTTCTTCCAGAGCAGCCTCCGCACTGGCCATACCGTCTTCAGAGGTAGTGGAATCGGGAGGCACACCGCGCGTGGTGGATGCGGCTCGAGCCATCTGCAACGCTTCCGGAGAAAAAGAAAGACGATCCGCACCCCAAGAGGAGACGCCCAGCCCCTGGCGTTCTTCTTCCTCGCGGCGTTGATTTTCTTCAGCAATGGGCAGCAGGGCTTGGGCCCCGGTATTATTGTCTATGCGCATAGCGGCCTCCTGGTTAATGAACAGCTTCGGTCAGGCATTGTTTGCCTACGGCTGTTCTTTGCCTCTGCTATGCAAAAAGAGTTCCTAAAAGAGTACGCCTGTAACCGTTACGCCCGCTGCCTCTGTTCCCGGAAATTGCGGAAGGCCCTATGAATGAGAGGGAAGATAAAGAAGGGAATTTGGTAGAAAGCAGCCATAAGCGCTTCGCGCACGGTAAAAAATTCCGCGCTGATGATCAGCGCGAGCACGTTGTTCATACCCACGCAGCCAATCAGGAAGGAAAGCTGTTTATCCAGGGGAAAACGCCAGGTCAGAACCGCCGTGACTACGAAGCAGAACAGCGCGCTGAGACAGGAAAACCCCAGGGCGGTGAGGAGCGAGAGCAGATCTTGCAGCAAGATTTCTGAATAGCGCGAAAAGATGGCTGCTGCCGTAATAAAGACAAAAAACAAGCTCACCCCCTGGCGTTTGGCTCTCATCGCTTCCAGAGCGCACGGGCAGGCGCGGCGCATGATTTCGGCCGCGGCCAGGGGGATAGCGATGGTCAGCAGGAGGGTCAGAGTCATACCGCCCCACGGCAACCGCAGCATGGCTCCGCTCCCGCTATAGTCAAGAGCCAGTTTTGCCAACAGCGGCATACTCAACGGTAGGAGAAGAGTGGTTACAACAAGACCGACCAGGGTGAGGACCACATCGGCTCCCAGGATAAGGCAGAACATGGGCACAACCACGCCGATGGGAGCGGAGGCCAGCAGCATGCCCGCGAGCGCATACTCCGGGTTGATCAGCAGGTAGAACAGCCAGAGCATAACCGGCAAGAGGAAAAGTTTCAGGAGGACCAGATAGAAGATCAACCCCGGAGCTGCCTTTATGCCTTGCCAGGTCTGGCGAAGATCTACAGCAATGAAGCACAGAAAGAGAAAAGCCGCCATACCTGCGCGGGGGGCCCAGGCCAGCGGACCGGCAAGCTGGGGGAAGGCAATGCCGATACCCATACCGCTGAAGGCGAATAGGATGATCAACAGAATATCGCGGCTGAAAAGTTTGGGGGCGGGCGAAGCGGGATGCATCACAAGCTCCTTTAGGGAAGCCTTCCCTATGCGGGGAAAAAGGGTTGACAAAATGGGGCAGTCGATGAAAGGCTTTGCTCCAGTTTCTCTCTCCATTACTGCTGCTATGCCGCCTTTTTTCCTCCGGCGGTTTCAGTCGGAAAAATCGATTGCGGCGCATGCCCGATACGCTGGTGTCGGTTTTCCTGTTTTTTTTCGGAAAAATTGCGGCTTTTTGCGGGCGCATGTCTTTTGAAACGGCACGGGTACAAGCTGTATTTTCTGGGAAGTGCAGGCCACACGGCCTGAAGCACAAACACCATGGTGGCGTCGGCCTTGAGCCGGCAAACGTCTGATCAAGGAGTAACGGGATGGATACCATACGTTTGGGCAGAACGGAATTGCAGGTAACACGGCTTGGTTTCGGCGCGCTGCCCATCCAGCGGATTTCCCTGGCCGAGGCGGAGCGGATTTTACGGCGCGCCGTAGATGCGGGAGTGAACTTCATTGATACCGCCAGGGCCTACACGGATAGCGAGGAAAAGATTGGCTCCGCCCTGGGGGATCAGCGTCATAAGATCATCCTGGCAACGAAAGGCAGAGCCATTGACGCCAAGGCCTTGGAAGATTCCCTGCATACAAGCCTCAAAAATCTGCGGACAGACTACGTGGATATTTTTCAGTTCCACAACCCCAATACTGTGCCCGTGCCGGATGATGGCAGCGGCGTGTATGAGGCGGCGTTGGCGGCTAAAAAGGCCGGTAAAATTCGTTTTTTGGGGCTGACCGCGCACTCTGTGGATAATGCGTTTCAGGCGGCCCGTTCCGGGTTTTACGATACCGTGCAGTTTCCTTTTAGCCTGCTTTCCAGCGGGCGTGATTTGGAAGTGCCCGGCGTTTGCAGCGAGAACGATATAGGGTTTATCGCCATGAAAGCCGTGGGTGGAGGCCTGATCCGCAATATTCCGGCGGCCTTCGCTTTTATTCGGCACTATGAGAACGTTGTGCCGATCTGGGGCATACAGCGCATGGAAGAGCTGGAGGAATTCCTGGCTCTTGAAGCCGCGCCTCCCACGTGGGATGAGGCCCTGCAAAGAGCGGCCGCAATCGAGCGGGAAGAATTGGGACAATCCTTTTGCCGGGGCTGCGGGTATTGCCTGCCCTGTCCGGCCGATATTGATATTCCCTTTGTGGCCCGGGTAATGCTGATGCTGCGCCGTGCCCCGGCCAGCAGCAGCCTGCTGCCTGAGCACAAGGCCAAAATTGACCAGGCTTTTTCCTGTCTCCATTGCGGCGCCTGCAAACCTCGCTGCCCCTATCATTTGGATACGCCTGAACTTGTGCGCAAGAACGCCGAGGGATACCGGGAATACCTGAAAAATTTGCCGGCCTGAGCGGAGCGGCAGGTTCCTGCAAGAGGGGTATCCCCCTCGGCTCCCTTTTGCCGGGCATCTTTATCACGGTGAAGGGGAGCCGTATACAGAACCCTCTCTGGAGACAGAGGCGACGCAAGGGATTTTCAGCGGCTTGCTGTTTTCACAAATCCCTGTTTTCTGAAAGGAAGGGGGCGCCGCATAGGGCTTCTAATAAACATACCCGGCGTTTGCCGGGTATGTTCTTTGTGCGGTATCCGAAACGGCGCTTGGGGGGCAGGATGCTTCCAACAACATGCGGGGTCATCCGCAGGGACTTACAAGGTTGTTTCCCCTCTATTGCTGTTGCCAAGCTGCTTTTTCTTCTGGCGGCGTCAACCGAAAAAACAATCCGGGAGTCTACCCAGTCCGCCTCAGACTGTTTTCTTTCCTATCTCCCTTGCCTGGGAAGAACTTCGACTTTTTGCGGCGAAATGTCGTTCGCAACGTCCCTTAGACTGTCAGCCGTTGTAGTTGGCCTTTTCCAGCTCAAAGGCCTCATGCAGAATACGCACGGCAAGTTCAAGGTATTTTTCCTCGATCAGGCAACTGATTTTGATTTCCGAGGTGCTGATGAGCAGAATGTTGATGCCCGCCCGATGCAGCGCCGCAAAGGCCCTGGAGGCTACGCCCGCGTGGTTGCGCATGCCCACCCCAATGGCTGAAACCTTGGCCACGCCGAGATCGTGGTAGAGCTCTTTGCTGCCGATGGCTTTACTGACCTCTTCCATAATAGCCATGGTCTTGGAGACATCCTTACGGGGAACCGTGAAGGTCATATCCGTTACGCCGTCAAGACCGGGGTTTTGCACGATCATATCCACAGCGATGTTGGCGGCGGAAAGGGGCGAGAAAATAGCCGCCGCAATGCCGGGCTGGTTGGGCACGGAGGCAAGGGTGATGCGGGCCTGGTCTTTATCGTAGGCGATGCCGGAGACAAGAACGTGTTCCATATCAGGGTCCTCCTGGGTCACGATGGTGCCCGGGGTATCGGTAAAGGTTGAGCGCACATGCACGACCACGTTGAATTTTTTGGCAAACTCCACGGAGCGTATTTCCAGAACCTTGGCGCCCATACTGGCCATTTCCAGCATTTCTTCATAGCTGATGCGGTCGAGCTTGCGGGCATCGGCGCAGATATTGGGGTCTGTTGTATAAACGCCGTCCACATCAGTATAAATTTCACAAGCTTCGGCCTCGAGAGCTGCGGCCAGGGCCACGGCGGAGGTATCCGAGCCGCCCCGGCCGAGGGTTGTGATGCGGCCGTCCTCTGTGATTCCCTGGAAGCCTGCCACCAGCAGCACGTCATACCGCTCGAAGTGCTTACGGATGGCTGCGCCGTCAATAGAACGGATACGGGCTTTCATAAATACATCATCGGTGATGATGGGGATTTGGAAGCCGAGCAGGGAGCGGGCCTTGATGCCTTCATCTTTCAGCAGCATGGCAAAAAGGGCCGTGGAGATCTGTTCTCCGGTGGAGACCATGGAATCGCACTCCGCAGGGTCCGGGTTAGGGGAGTACTCGTTCGCCAGCGCCAGGAGCTTGTTGGTATCGCCGGCCCGGGCCGAAAGCACCACCAGCATTTTATACCCTCGGCTAAGACCCGCCAGAACCTTTTCCCGCACACGGAGCATACGGTCGCGGTCAGCCACGGAACTGCCGCCGAATTTCTGCACCAGAATACGCATAGTTGATTCCTTTCCAAACTTGTACAGCTTGTTGCTTTTGATGAATCGTCGTCACGCGTTGGCTTGGGCCGGATTTTGTCGCGCCTTTCGGGGATATCCGGTGCGCTTTATACGGCAAATTCTGCCGGGAGGAATACGCGCAACAGCGTATCATGCACTCGCTTCAAGGCCGGCGTAAATATCCAGGAGCGCTTGCCCGTTTTCCCGCCCAAAGGCTGCGAACACGGCTGTTCTCCCGGCGCCGTCCAGGCGGAGTTCGCATTCAAGGCGTTCGGGCGGAAGGGAACGGAGAGGAAGGCGCTCGGCCCATTCAATGAGAACAACATGCCGTTCATCCTCTAAAAAATCAAGCAGAGATTCGTCGATGCTTCCGGGTTCTTGGCGGTACAGGTCAAAATGGGCTACCGGAGGAGTGGTGGGATAGATGTTGCAGAGATTAAAGC
The DNA here is from genome assembly GCA_949741925.1 of uncultured Desulfovibrionaceae bacterium. Lineage (GTDB taxonomy): Bacteria > Desulfobacterota > Desulfovibrionia > Desulfovibrionales > Desulfovibrionaceae > JAJDHY01. The sequence goes on from CATJOY010000038.1 coordinate 28,007, forward strand.
TGGGGCTGGCGCTTTCGGCAGATTCGCCGCCGGGAAGCGCTGCAACAAGAGCACGAATCAGTGTTGTCTTGCCCGCTCCGAGACCGCCCCGGAGGAAAAGAGACCGGCAGCGAGGGTGGGCCAGAAGCGCCTTTGCCGTTATTGTGCCCAGGGCTTCTGTGGCTTCAGGGGAAACCAGGGTGATGTTCATGCAATGTTCCTTTATGGTTTGCTGCCGTCCCCTTTTAGGGGGAAAGGGCTTGAACGAAGGGGGAAGCTGCTGAAGATTCTTTGCAGAGTTTTTTTCTTCCCGGAAGAAGCTTTGCCGCGGCTTCCGTCCGTCGTTGCGGAGTTAGTTGGCGAACGGTTCCGGCCGGGGGGCGTGCCATGAAAATTTCCTGCTGGATGGGGTTTCGCGCGTTGGCGTGGTCAGTTCGGCCATGGCTGAGGGCAGGGCGGCGGCGATTTCACCGGCCAGCATACCGCGTGCCGGTGCGTTTCGTTCCAGGATGACCCCGGCCCTGGCATGCAGATAAACGGCGAGACTTGCAGCCTGCAGGGCTGATGCCGGTCCGTTGCCGAGTCGGGCCAACCATGCCCCGGCACAGCCTGAGAGGACATCCCCGCTGCCGCCGACGGCAAGCGTGGGCGCGGTGAGCGGAGAAATGACGGGGGCTTGGCCGTGCTGGCCGATAAAGGTGCCAGCGCCCTTGAGCACGATCACCGCCCGGCAACGGGCGGTGAGATCCTCCAGAGCCGCTAAGCGAACCTGTTGCAGTGCGGCAGCCTCCAGGCCGAGCATGCGGGCAGCCTCACCCGGGTGCGGGGTGATGATATCGTCCTCACGCAGGGCGTCTAGTAGGGTTGTTGCGTTTTCGGCATCCTTGCGCAACGGATAGAGGCCGTCGGCATCCAGAACCAGCGGTGGACGGTTTGCCCTGCTGAGCGCGGCTCCGACCAACCGGGACGCTACCGGGCTTCTGCCGAGGCCCGGGCCAAGGACCAGAGCACCTTTGCCGTTCATAGCGTCAACGGCTTCGAGAAGCTGGGGGATGAACTCTTCGTGCCAGGAATTGTCGTGCGGGGCGAGTCGTGCGGCCCCGCCGGCCAGGGGCAGGGTCATGAGTTCCGGGCAGCTTGCGGCGGCGCGGAAGGCCAGTTCGGCGGGGGAGGCCAGGGTAACCAGGCCGGCTCCGGCACGGAGCGCGCCCATGGCGGCCAGGACCGGCGCGCCGCAGAGGCCCGTTGAACCGCCGATGACCAGCACCCTCCCGGCTGTGCCCTTGTGCATGAGGCGTGAAGGCAGAAAGTGCGGTCCGGGCCGGGGGTGGAGCAGGCGGAAGCTTGGGGGGAACTGTTCGCGTATTGCCGCGGGCATGCCGATGCTCCGGATGTGAACTTCACCGGTGAACGGAGCAGCCTCGGCAGGGATCAAACCCGGCTTGGCTGCCTCAAAGGTTATTGTCGCTCGGGCTCGCACGGCCTCCGGCCGGGGCCGACCGGTCAGGCCGTCCAGCCCGGAGGGGATATCGATGGCCAGGATGTATGCTGTTTCCCGCAAGCTGTTGGCGTGGCGGATGAGCAAGCGTTCCGCGCTGCGAACATCTCCGGAAAACCCGGTGCCCAGAAGGGCGTCCACCACGATATGCGGCTGCTGCCAGTGGTCCAGCCAGGCCGCAGGGATGTGGGGAAGCGTTTCCGGATGCTGCAAGGGAAGACGCAGGAACGGCACGCCGCAGCGCTTGGCAAGAAGCAAGTGACGTTTAGCAGTTCCCTTGAGTTTCGCCAGGGGCCGGGTATGGCAAACCAGCACCGAGCAGCCGTAATCCCTAAGATGCCGGGCCAATGCCGCTCCGTCCCCACCGTTGTTGCCTCCCCCCATTAGGACCAGCACGCGGATGGGGCCGTTTTTGGGGGAGAGATCAGGCAAAACACCTTGACGTAAGAAGGAGAAGACTTCACGGGAGGCGTTTTCCATGAGCGTGAATTCGGGGATGGCATACTGCCGGATGCAAGCCTCATCCCAGCCGTTCATATCACGGGGGGACGGCAGCGGGGCGAAGAGAAGGGGATCGGGAAATAACGGACCCAAGGCGGCCTCCGTCACAAAGAATGTGATTTTTTGGATTTGTGCTTGAACACAATAAGCGTATCTGCTATTGGGAGACAGTGCAACGATGATTATCACATCTGTGCACAGCGAGTGAAGGCAGCGGGAGAGAGTTCCCCGGGGCGGGCGGCAGGCTCGCCGGGAGAAACGCCGAAGGGGCAAGGCCAAGGTAGCGGTCGAAACTCTCAGGCACCCAGGACTGTTGCCGGACGCGCCTCTGGATTATGCCCCTTCCGGCGTACGACAGAGCCTAACGAACCATGATGGAAAGAAGAACTCTTTCGGGTGTTGTTATGCGTCGTATGCTGCTTATCACCAACAATCGTCTGTTCTTCGGGCTTTGCCGCCCGGGGTTGTCTGTGGTTGCGGCTCTTGAGGGCTGCAACGATGCATCCACCCCCCTGACCTCGCTGGATGTTGTTCGTATTGCGCGGGATACGATTCACCGCGGTTGGGTTCTCGCGCACCATCCTCTTTACGGCAACGTCAGGCCACGCCTCCAGCCTTTCCGGACCATTCTGCTGCTGGAGCCCGAGAGATTCGTGGACGGCAGGCCTGAACCCGATCTTCTCTCCCTTCATCTTATTTCCGAAGCCATGACCGTGTACGAGTCCGAACGGGAGTCTCTGGCCCTGGTCGATGCCGTGCCGGAATCCCTGGCTCGGGATTGCGCGTTTCTGGACGCAGAATTGATGAAAGAAACTTTGGCTCAGGCCGGTGTGCCTGCAACCTGGTCTTCGGACCGCACCATAACCTGTTGTCGCGGACAACGAGAAGGGGAACGATTGTGAAACTGGAATTGCACAGAATTCGCATCAGCAAGCTGGAGTTCGGGAGCTCCACCGGCGTGCGGAACGGCGTGCTGACCGTCAACAAGGACGAACTGGAAAAGTTCCTCCTGGAAGACGAGCGCCTTGCTGGGGTTTCGCTGGATGTAGCCCATCCCGGCGAGAGCGTACGCATCCTGCCGGTAAAAGATGCGGTGGAGCCTCGCTGCAAACTTTCCGAAGGCAATGAGGTCTTTCCCGGCTTTATCGGGGATGTGGACCCCGTGGGCGAAGGAAAAACCTTGGTCCTCGAAGGTATGGCCGTGCTGACCACGGGCCGTTTGGTGGCCCCCCAGGAAGGCATTGTCGATATGTCCGGCCCTGGCGCCGAGTACACGCCTTTCTCCCAAACCTGCAACCTTGTGGTGGTGCTGGAGCCTTCCGAGGAGGTGAAGCTGCACGAGGCCGAGTCGGTCTGCCGCATCGCCGGCCTCAAGGCCGCCCACTATCTCGCCTCCCGCTGCAAGGAGGCTGTCCTGAGCCAGGCTGTTGCGGCCGACACGGTCGAAACTTTTGACGCCCCGGCTCTGACCGAGGCTATGCACGCCTACCCGAATCTCCCCAAGGTGGCGTATATCTATATGCTCCAATCTCAGGGCCTGCTGCACGATACCTATGTTTACGGCGTGGACGCCAAAAAAATACTGCCTACCCTGATCAGCCCTACCGAAACCATGGATGGGGCCATCATCTCGGGCAACTGCGTTTCCGCTTGCGATAAGAACAGCACCTACGTTCACCAGAACAACCCTGTTATCAAGCAGCTCTATGCCCGGCACGGCAAGGAGCTGAACTTTGTCGGCGTTATCATTACCAATGAGAACGTCACGCTGGCCGATAAAAAACGCTCTTCCTCCTACGCGGTCAAACTGGCGCGCATGCTCGGCGTAGAAGCTTGCGTTATTTCAGAAGAAGGCTTCGGCAACCCGGATGCCGATCTGGTTATGAACTGCTGGAAGGCCGAGCGTGCCGGCATTAAAACCGTGCTGGTTACCGATGAGTACGCCGGTCGGGATGGCTCCAGCCAATCCCTGGCCGATTCCTGCCCTGAGGGGAACGCCTGTGTCACCGCCGGCAACGCCAACATGATGATCACCCTGCCGCCCATGGAAAAGGTGATCGGCGACGCGCCTAAGGCAGATATCATCGCCGGCGGATTCTTCGGCTCTTTACGCGAAGACGGCAGCATGGAAGTGGAAATCCAGGCCATTCTCGGCGCCACCAACGAACTGGGCTTTACCCGGCTCGGCGCGTACACCATTTGATCTGCACCATTCAGGAGACTGTTATGGCCTACCGAGTTGTACATTACATTAACCAGTTTTTCGCAGGCATCGGCGGGGAGGATAAAGCCGACCACGAGCTTGAGGTCCGCGAAGGCGTTGTCGGCCCGGGCCTGGCGCTGGCCAATGCCCTCAAGGGAGAAGCCGAGATTGTAGCCACCATCATTTGCGGCGATAACTTCGCGGCTATGCATTCCGAGCAGGTCTGCGCCGCTGTGGAAAACGCCTGCAAACAATATCAGGCTGATCTCTTGCTGGCAGGGCCTGCCTTTAACGCCGGCCGCTACGGCACCGCCTGCGGCATGGTTTCTTCCTTTGTTCAGAAGAACGTGGGCATTCCCGCCGTCACCGCCATGTACAAGGAAAACCCCGGCGTCGATATCTATAAAAAAGATCTCTACATCGTCGAAACCGGCGATTCCGCCCGGGGCATGGGCACAGCCGTTCCGGCCATGGCGAAACTGGCCCTGGCCCTGCTCAAGGGGGAACAGCCGTCCAAGGAACACGGCTATATCGAGCGCGGCGTGCGGGTGAATACCTTTTATGACACCTGTGGGGCTGAGCGGGCTGTGACGATGCTTTTGAAGAAGATCAAGGGCGAGCCCTTTACCACTGAGTACCCCATGCCGGTCTTTGACCGTGTGGAACCCCGCCCCGCGGTTAAGGATATGAAGAGCGCCACTATCGCTCTGGTTACCTCCGGCGGTATTGTGCCCAAAGGCAACCCGGATCATATCGCCGCCTCCAGCGCCCAGAACTATGGCGAATACAGCCTGAGCGGCATAAATGACCTGACGGCCGATAAACACCAGACCGCCCACGGCGGGTATGATCAGACCTATGCCAACCAGGATGCTGACCGGGTCTTGCCCGTGGACGTGCTGCGCGACCTGGAAAAGGAAGGCGTTATCGGCAAGCTTCATGAAATGTGGTACGCCACGGTGGGCAACGGCACCTCGGTAGCCAACGCCCGCAGGTTTGGTCAGGAAATAGGGCAGAAACTGAAAGATGCCCAGGTACAGGCGGTTATCCTGACCTCCACCTGAGGAACCTGCACGCGTTGCGGTGCAACGCTCGCAAAGGCTATTGAAGAAACCGCTGATATCCCCGTCGTCCACATGGCGACTATTGTGCCCATTTCCCTGAGCGTCGGGGCCAACAGGATCATCCCGACCGTCTCCATTCCCCACCCGCTAGGTAATCCCACGCTGGACCCCGCAGCAGAAAAGCAACTTCGGCGTCATCTGGTAGAAAAGGCCCTTAACGCCTTGCAGACTGATGTTACCGAGCAGACAGTCTTTTCGGGCGAATAGCGGCATGCCGCAATGCGGCCCGGTTTGCCCGGGCCGCCAAAAAAGAGAGGTGCGCTATGATTGTTATTGATAAAGACAGCTTTGAAAAAGAAGTGATCCAAAGCGAGCTTCCGGTCGTTGTGGATCTCTGGGGCCCGCAGTGCGGCCCCTGCCTGGCTCTTATGCCCGATGTGGAAAAATTGAGCCAGGAGATGGAAGGCAAGGTTAAATTCTGCAAGTTGAATGTTGCGGAAAATCGCCGCATGGCCATTACTCTCAAGGTGATGAGCGTGCCTGCCATCCTGTTCTATAAAAACGGCGCGGAAGTGACTCGCGTGGTTGGCGGCGATGTCAGCCTGGATTCTATCAGGAAAAACGCTGAGGCACTTTTGGCCTGAGCCGCGTATTCCGGGCGGCCGGGGATTGTGCCTCGGATCGCTGGCACAATGGATTTGTGTACGGCCTCCCCGTAAAAGAAGCATGCGGGGCACCCTATTAACCCTTTAACCACAGGATTTTTCCATGAGCATATTGCAAGGGAAAAAGCTGGTCCTGCTCGGCGAACGGGATGGAGTTCCCAGTCCGGCAATGGAGGCAGCTCTCGCCGCCAGCGGCGGAGAAGTTGCCTTTGCCGCGACTGAGTGCTTTGTCTGAACGGCCGCTGGAGCCATGGACCTGCAGAACCAGCAGCGCATCAAGGATGCCGCTGAGAAGTTCGGTGCGGAAAACGTGGTGGTGATTCTCGGTTCCGGAGATGCCGAAGGCGCTTCGATTTATGCCGAAACAGTCACCGCCGGCGATCCCACCTTTGCCGGTCCTTTGGCTGGGACCCCGTTGGGGCTTCCCGTTTACCACGTGCTGGACCCGGAAGTGAAAGCCTGTGCTGATCCCGCTGTGTGGGAAGAGCAGATAGGCATGATGGAACTCGTCATGGACGGCGAAAAGCTGAGCGCGGCCGTCAAGGAAATGCGCGACGCTCACAGCTTGAAGTGATTCAACGGGGAGGGGGAGACCCCTCCCCGAGCGATGCACACCGCATCATAATGTCGGGGCTTATTGAGGCGCGCTTCTACAGGCCTGAAGGTGGGATCTCCGCCGTTGCCCCGGCTTTCAACAAAGAGGATGCGATACCCCGGGAGCCTCTCCCGGGTGCGGAATATCCGCCGCTGCAACGGCCTCATGCTGTCCGCTGCAACGTGGCATCCTTACAGTTTGTCAGGCCGCCGTTGCGGCAAGGAAGCAAATACCTCTGCGGGGAACTCCCGCCCACATATACCAAGCCGGAGTAAATTCTATGAGTAAAGCCAGCGTGCGGGCGAGCGCCTATTGCCTCTGCCATGTGCCGGAACTGGCCCTGTGGTACGGCAACACGCCCCATGCCGAACGGGCTGCCCATCCCGAAAGCGAATTTTTGGGGCAGCTCGCTTCGGCTGTCCAGGAATACGACAAGGCCGTCAGGTATGCGCCCAACCTCGCCTATATCGGCGCGCTCTCGCCGGATGATTTGCTGGATCGGCCCCAGCCCTGGCATGAACACTTGGAAAGCGGGCCCGCCAGGAACGGTAAGTACGGCGAGATCATCCCCGAAGATGAATTTTTGGGCTTTATGGATATCTGCGACGTCTTTGATCTTATCTGGTTGGAGGCCGGTTTTGCGGCCAGGGTCAGGGAAAAGCTTGCGGCCCATTCTTTGATCACCGAGACCATGCTTCATCGTTTGGAAGCAGGGCATGAGGCCCTTGATATTTCCGGAGCCGTTGAACGGGGTGAAGCCCTGCCCCTCTATTGCGGCGGCAAGGTTATCGGCTGCTGCCGGCGGGGCCATGAAACCGATCATAATCTTTCGGCTTACGAATTGCTGGTCAATATCGCTTGCAAGGCCTCCGGGGTGCTGTCCCTGTTGCATCTGATCAAGAACGCGGGCTTGCGTCCTGAGGATATCGACTTTGTGGTTGAGTGTTCCGAAGAGGCGGCGGGTGATGTCTGCCAGCGCGGCGGCGGCAATTTTGCTAAGGCCATCGCTGAAATCGCGGGTTGCTCCAACGCCTCCGGCTGCGACGTGCGCGCCTTTTGCGCCGGGCCGGTCAATGCTCTGATCAATGCCGCCTCCATGGTTGTGGCGGGAGCTCGGAAAAACGTGGCTGTCATTGGCGGGGGCGCTATCCCCAAGCTGTATATGAATTCCCGGGATCACGTGAAAAAGGGCCTGCCTGCTTTGGAAAACTGTCTGGGCGGCTTTGGCGTGTTGCTGACGCCTGAGGATGGGGTACATCCGGTTATGCGTCTGGATTGCCTCGGCAAGCACAATGTGGGCGCGGGCGCTTCACCTCAGGCCGTAACCTCGGCCCTGGTGCTCGAGCCTTTGCAAAAAGCCGGGTTGACCTTCAGCGATGTTGAGCGCTACGCCGCTGAATTGCATAACCCTGAAATCACTCTTCCGGCCGGAGCGGGCAACGTGCCCGAGGCCAATTACAAAATGATCGCCGCCCTGGCCGTCATGAAAGGGCTTTTGGAAAAAAGTGCTATGCCCGCTTTTATCAAGGAGCACGGCATGCCCGGTTTTGCCCCCACCCAGGGGCATATCCCTTCGGGGGTGCCCTTTATCGGCCACGCTGTAGATGCTATTACAGCAGGCTCCCTTAAGCGGGCCATGATCATCGGCAAGGGGAGCCTTTTCCTGGCCCGGCTGACCAACCTTGCCGACGGCGCGTCGTTCCTGCTTGAAGGCCCCTCCGCTGTTTCCGGCGCTGCGGATCTTTCTAAGGAAGATATCAAGGCCGCGATTCTGGATGTTCTGGCTGAACTGGCCGGGGAAATGAGCAAGAAAGAGAGCGCCTCATGAACGCCCGTCAGGAGATAGCCAGGGCTCTGCTGGAGATCGTGGAGGGCGCCCGATCCGGAGGGCCGGTTCAGCCTGTGGGGCTGATGAGTGTGGGAAGCGAACTTGGCCGCGAGGAAGTATTGGCCGGGGCGCGCATGGCCGCCCGGCTGTATCCCGGCCTGAAGGTTTTGCCCATAGGCCCGAAAATGGCGGGTTTTGAGGATCTGGATTGGATTGAATCGGGCGATGGCGAAGCCGATTTGGCTTGTGCCATGGATGAAGCCCTGGCCTCGGGACGTATTGCCGGGGCTGTGGCTATGCATTATCCTTTTCCTTTGGGCGTCAGCACCATTGGCTGTGTGCAGACTCCGGGCAAGGGACTGCCTATGTTTTTGGCCTCCACAACCGGCACGACGGCCACGGCTCGGCTGGAGGCCATGGTCCGCAGTGCGGTGTACGGCATCGCGGCAGCTAAGGCCTTTGGCCTTGCCGAGCCTACGCTAGGCATTCTTAACCTTGAAGGCGCTCCTTCAGTCCAGCGGCTGCTCGGCAAGCTTCAGGAAGGCGGTTACGCCATGAGGGCCGGGGAGAGCGCCCGGGCCGATGGCGGCATGCTGCTGCGCGGCAACGATGTTCTTATGGGCTCTGTGGATGTGGCCGTTTGTGATTCTCTGACCGGCAATGTGCTGATGAAGGTGCTTTCGGCTTTTGGCAGCGGAGGAAGGATCGAAGCCACAGGGTGGGGGTACGGGCCCTCGGTGGGGGAAGGTTGGGATAAAATCATTTCCATTGTCTCTCGAGCCTCCGGCCGCATGGTCATCGCTAACGCCCTGGCTTTGACGGCGCGGATGGTTCAAGGCCGATTGCCGGAACGGGTTGCGGAGGAAATAAAGGCGGCGCGCGCCGCCGGGCTGGACAGGCTTTTTGAAGAAAGCCGCCAGGTAGGTTCCGGAACTGCCCCGGGGGCCGCGGAGGTTCCCATGCCCGCTAAGGAGCCTGTGGACGAGGAAATATCGGGCATAGACGTGCTCAGCGTGGATGAGGCAAAAACGGCCCTATGGCAGCAAGGCATATACGCGGAACCCTATATGGGCTGCACCGGGCCGGTTTTGAAAGTATCCCACGCCAACAAGGAAAAGGCCCGGCTAATTCTGGAAAAAGCCGGATATATGTAAGGAACCAGCACATGGATACTCGCGAGCTTGTCATTATAGGCACCGGCCCGGCCGGATTGACCGCAGCCATTTACGCCCGCAGGGCCGGACTCGATGCCCTGCTTATTGAAAAAGGCGCTGTGGGCGGTCAGATTCTGATCACCGACGAAGTGGAAAACTGGCCTGGCGTCGCCCGCGCTTCCGGGCAAGAACTGGTAGACAGCATATACCAGCACGCCATGGGCTTTGAGCCGGAACTGCTTCGCGCCGATGTCACCGGCATTGTGGGGCAGGGGCCGTATTGGGGCGTGGTGACTACCGAGGGCGAGATCATGGCGAAAACCGTGTTAATCGCCAGCGGAGCTTCTTTCCGTCGTTTGGGCTGCCCCGGCGAAGCCCGGCTTACCGGCATGGGTGTCAGTTACTGCGCCGTGTGCGACGGGGCTTTTTTTGAAGGAGAGGAGGTTGCGGTCATCGGCGGCGGCAACACCGCCGTGGAAGAGGCCGTGTATCTGACTCGTTTTGCCAGCAAGGTGTATATTGTCCACCGTCGCGATCAGTTCCGCGCTGACCGGGTGCCTTCGGATAGGGCGCTTTCCAACCCCAAGATCGTGCCGGTCTGGAATTCCGTGGTTGAGTCCATCGAAGGGGATAACGCGGTGGAGCATCTCGTTTTGAAGAACGTCAAGACCAGCGAGATTTCCAAGCTGCCTGTGGCCGGGGTGTTTGTTTTTGTCGGCACGGACCCCAATGTCGGATACTTGAATGGCATGCTGGAATCCAAGCCCGGCGGTTGGATTGTAACCGATAGCCATATGGCTACGTCGCTCCCCGGCATTTTTGCAGCCGGCGATGTGCGCGATACGCCATTACGGCAGATGATCACCGCCGCCGGCGATGGAGCTATTGCCGCTATGAGTGCGTATCATTACATTACCGAGAAGGGCTTGTAGCCCTTCTCCAGGATTTTTCCCCTCTAACAAAAAAGCCCGCCTAGGCGGGCTTTTTTGTTAGGGAAACTGAGCAGCTCAAGACGCTATGCAGAAGCCCAGCGCACTAAGCCGAGGGAATACTCGTTGGGCAGAAGCGGATGGACCGGCAGAGCCTGCACGGTAAAGCCGAAACGCCCGGCTTCTTGAGCCCGGACCTGGCCCCGGTATTTCTGCCAGCCGTCATGCATGCCCTCAACCGGTTCCATGGTAAAGAGGCAGCGCTGGATGAAGGAATTATCCTGTCCTACGGGCCCGGCGTAGATATACACCTTGAGATGCTCCAGCGGAATGCCCGCGGTGAAGACGTTGGCCTCCACAGTCATGGGGTCGTCTACATGAACCACATCCTTACGGCTGATAACGACATCCTTGATCTGGAGGTCAGACCAGCGGGTCATAATGTTCATGCGCCATTCAGAGAGTTCCCTGGCCGGGGCGTAGTTATCGGCGCAGAGGTCAAAATGGCTCTTGAGACCGGGCGCATAGGCCTTGGTGAAGTATTCCTCGACCATGCGGTGGGAACTGTACCGCGGCCCGAGTTCGGCGATGGCCCGCTTCATCCGGGCCACCCAGGCCCGGGGAAGCTCACCGCGGCCCCGGTCGTAAAAATCCGGAATAATATCGTGCTCAAGGACCTTGTACAGGGTCTTGAGTTCCACGAAATCCTGGTAATCGGGGTCGGAATAATCCTCTCCTTTGCCAATGGCCCAGCCCACACTGTTGTCGGGCTTCCAGGCTTCGTCCCACCAGCCATCCAGGGTGCTGAACTGCAAAACGCCGTTGAACATGGCTTTCATGCCGCTGGTGCCGCACGCTTCCAGGGGACGCCGCGGGTTGTTCAGCCAGACGTCGCAGCCGGAGACCATGTGCGCTGCCACATCCATGTCATAGTCTTCAATGAAGACCATGTTCATGCGGAATTCTTTGGAACGGCAGAGAGTGATCAACTCTTTCATCAGTTGCTTGCCGCCCTGGTCCGCCGGGTGGGCTTTGCCCGCAAAGATGAACTGTACCGGCATATCTTTGTTGCTGATGATGCGCAGCAGGCTTTCTTTGTCTTGTAGGAGCAGGTTGGCCCGTTTATAGGTGGCGAAGCGGCGGGCGAAACCGATGGTCAGGGCTTCGGGGTTCAGAATCTGATCCGCCTCCATAACCTCTTGGGAGCGGGCTCCCTGGGCAATCAGTTGGTCGCGCAGGCGCAGGCGCACAAAATCTACCAGGCGTTCGCGCAAATGGGTGTGGACCCGCCAGAGCATGGTATCCGGGATGTTGTCCGCCATACCCCACACCTTTTGGGTATCCGGGTTTTCGCGCCAGTCGCTGCCGAGGTAGCGCTCATAAAGCAGGCCCATGGTCGGGGCCACCCAGCTCGGGGGGTGGATGCCGTTTGTAATGTGGCCGATGGGCACGTCATCCACGGGAAGCTGATTCCAGACCTTTTGCCACATATGGCGCGAGACTTTGCCATGTAGCCTGGAAACGCCGTTGTTGAACCTGGAGAGGCGCAGGGCCAGCACGGGCATGCAGAAGGATTCCCGATCATCTTGGGGCACTTCGCGGCCCAAAGCCAGAAAAACCTTGAACGCTAAGCCCATATCCCGGGCATAGGGCTCGAAATATTGCTGCATCAGTTCCGGCGGGAAGCGGTCGTTACCGGCAGGGACCGGGGTATGGGTAGTGAAAATACTGCCGGAGGCAGAAACTTCCAGAGCGGCTTCAAAGGGCAGGTTTTGTTCTTTCATCAGCACCCGGATACGCTCCAGGCCGGCAAAGGCTGAGTGCCCTTCGTTCATATGAATGATGCGCGGCTCCAGCCCCAGAACTTTGAGGGCCTTGACCCCGCCGATGCCCAGCAGGATTTCTTGCCACAAACGCATTTCCAGGTTCCCGCCATAGAGCCGGGAGGTAATCAGCCGGAAATCCTGGCTGTTCTCAGGAAGATTGGTATCCAGAAGAAAAAGGCGCACCCGTCCGATTCGGGCTTCCCAGATGGCGGCAGTCAGCGGCCTATCCCCAATGGAAAGGTGCACCAGAGCCGGAGCGCCTTCGGAATTCAGAGCTCTGCTGAGGGGCATTTGTTCAAAATCATAGTCCGGGTAGCGTTCCTGTTGCCAGCCGTCCGGGGTCATATACTGGCGGAAATAGCCCTGGCCGTAGGCAAGGCCGATGCCTACCAGCGGGATGTTTAAATCAGAGGCTGATTTTAAGTGGTCGCCGGCCAGAATGCCCAGGCCCCCGGAATAAATGGGCAGACAGAGGCTGACGCCGAATTCCAAGCTGAAGTAAGCAACTACGGGTTGGCCTGGATCCGGGCTTTTGAAGCGATCCGGGTAGGGTTTGGCAAGATAGGTCTCGAGTTCCTTGGTCAGAACGTCCAGGCGATCCCGAAAGAGGTCGTCTTTGGCCAGGCTCTGCAACAGGCTTTGCGGTACGTGGTTGAGAAACCAGACCGGGTTGCAGTAGCTTTCCCGCCAGAGCTGGGGGTCTATCTGCTCAAAGAATGTGGTGATTTTGTTATTCCAGGCAAACCAGTAGTTATGGGCGAGTTTCCAGAGCGACTCTATTTCGGGTGGAAGCTTGGGAGTGACACTGAAAACCTGGAGCGACTGCATACCCTTTCTCCTTGTACAATTTTTGACGTGGCCGGCATTTTAGCGTAACAAGATGCGCTGTCCTGGTCCTCTAACGGATTGTCCGGAAGGGTTGGAACGCATGGGGTCAACCGTGCGGGCTTTCTGGCCGGGCGAACCTTCCCCCGGCGCCGCGGCGGATCAGGCAGTTTTTTTGTTTGCACATTTCCGCGGCGTGGCACGGACAGAACGAATATGTCCGGCGCCATCGGGATATTCTTTACACAGGAGAGCCGTCGTGGCAAGCACAGCCTGCGATACCCGCTGCGATATTGCGGTAAATATTCTTTTCATGAATGATTCTGCTGCATTATACGGACTGGATGGTCCTGCCCGGGCTACGGAAAATGCGGCAGGCTTTGATCTGCGGGCGGCGCTGCCCCCAAGCGATTCCGTCTTGCAGGTCGGCCCCGGAGAGCGTATGCTGGTTCCCACAGGCATCGCCATTGAGCCCCTGGCCGACGGCGTTGCCGGTTTTGTTTATTCCCGAAGCGGCCTTGGCGCCGCCAAAGGCCTTACGGTAGCCCAGGGAGTGGGGCTTATTGACCCGGATTACCGCGGAGAGATCATTGTGTATCTTCTGAATACCTCATCATTAACCCATACCCTGCAGCGCGGGGACCGTATAGCACAACTGGTGTTCCAACCCTTTTTCCGCCCTAAGTGGCGACGATGCGAAACCTTGGGCACAACAGCCAGGGGCGTCGGCGGTTTCGGCCATACCGGAAAATAACACTTTTCAGGGATATATGGAGCGTACCATGTCTGAACTTGAGAGAATCAAAAAACGGGAAGAAGCCCTCCTTTGCCGGACCTACGGCCGGTACCCGATCAGCGTGCAAAAAGGCCGGGGTAGCAGGCTTTGGGATTTGGACGGCAAGGAATATATTGACTTGCTCGCGGGTATTGCGGTGACCAGCATCGGGCACTGTAACGAGGAACTTGCCGGGGTCATGGAACAGCAGGCCCGCAAGTTGGTTCATGTGAGCAACCTGTTTTACCAGGAAGAGCAGCTTGATCTGGCAGAGAAGCTGCTGGCGACGTGCCATTGCGGCAAGGCGTTTTTCTGCAACTCCGGCGCGGAAGCTAATGAAGCCGCCATCAAACTGGCCCGGCGTTACCAGCAGCGGGTGAAGAAGAGAGACGCTTATGAGGTGATCAGCTTTAGCGGCTGTTTTCATGGCCGGACTTTGGCCACGGTCGCGGCCACGGGCCAGGCCCGGTTCCAGGATGGCTTTGCGCCGATGCCCGAGGGCTTCACCCAGGTAGCTTGGGGCGATATCGAGGCCCTGGAACGGGCCATATCCCCCAAAACAGCGGCAGTTATTTTGGAAATGATCCAGGGAGAAGGGGGCGTTCGGCCGGTACAGCCCGATTTTCTGAAGGCTGCCGTAGCTTTGTGCAAGGAAAAAGGCGTTCTCTTCATTGCCGATGAAGTGCAAGGCGGACTTTGCCGCACCGGCAAATGGTGGTCCTTCCAGCACTTTGGCATTGAACCGGATATCGTCACTTCGGCCAAGGCCTTGGCAAACGGCCTGCCTATGGGGGCCATGATGGCCACAGATGAGGTGGCCTGTGGTTTTGCCCAGGGCAGCCACGCCACTACCTTTGGCGCCGGCGCGTTGCTTTCCAAAGTAGCTGAAAAAGTTTTGGAGATCATGGACCGCGATAAACTTCATGACCGGGCTGCGGATGTGGGGGCTTGGGCCATGGATCGGTTCAATGAGGTGAGCCTCAAGCATCCCGGGGCCATCACCACGGTGCGGGGCAAGGGGCTTTTAATCGGCATTGAGCTTTCCTTCCCCGGGAAGGAGGTATGGGAAGCATTGTTGCAAAAAGGCTTTATCCTGAATCTGACGCAGGAGAAGGTTTTGCGCCTTGCTCCCGCCCTGACTATAGAGAAGGCAGACCTTGATTCCTTTGCCGGGGCTTTAGAAGAAGTGCTCCAGGAGAAAGGTAAATAGGCTTTCTGTGGTCCTTTCCTCTCCCTGCATCCGAAGCGGTTCGGGATAGGGCGTTTGCCGCTGCATAGCGTTGTTGCGCAGAATATCCGGGGCTTCCGAAAAGGAGCCCCGGTTTCTGTCCGGAACATTCATGGTGGCGGGGAGCCTGCCCAGCCTTTCTGCCCAGCAGGCGCTTCACGTTGGGGGCAAGGGACGGGGGAGGGCGCACGAGGCGTAGCGCAGGAGGGGCGCCTTGGATTGTGGGCTTGCCATTGACCTTGATTTCCCGTACTATGTTTTCCCCGGTTGTACGAAGCTGAGGAGTTCCGGCCGGGTTTGTCCTCGTAGCTCAGTTGGATAGAGCGACTGCCTCCTAAGCCGTAGGCCGCAGGTTCGATTCCTGCCGGGGACACCAGATGTTTAATAATTACGCCTGCTTGAGTTGAAAAAGCAGGCGTAATTTTTGTTGCGGCTTTAGCCCGTTGAGTGAGCGGAGCGAGCGAAACAAAGAACCACCCGCTACGCGGGTAGCGACAATGGTTATACCCAAAAAACACCTTTCCCATACAATAGAGATGCTCGAGCTCTACCATATGGGAAAGGTGTTTTTTATGGTAACCAAGGCACAAAGTTTAGCTCATACAAAATGGCTGTGCAAGTACCACATAGTGTTCGCGCCCAAGTACAGGCATAAAATAATCTTTGCCAACCTTCGAGAAAGTATTGGTGAAATATTACGCAATTTGTGCAAATACAAAGGAGTAGAAATACTTGAGGTCACCTTATGCATGAGCATGTCACATGCTTTTAAGTATCCCTCCCAAAATAAACGTGTCGAGTTTTATGGGGTGCCTGAAAGGTAAAAGCTCCCTCATGATATTCGATAAGCACGCCAACTTAAAATATACGTTTGGCAATTGTAAGTTTTTGTCCGAGGGGTACTATGTTAGTACAGTCGGGCTTAATGAAGCAACGATCAAGAAGCACATTCAGCAACAGGAGAAGCATGATATTATGCAAGATAAGCTGAGTGCCCGCGAGTATGCAGACCCCTTCAAGGGGTGAGCCAAAGTGACAACGGCACTGGGCTTGAACGAAGTGAAAGCCGGCGTCATTTAGGCGCTATCCGGTAATATTCCCTTATAGGGCTTGAGCAAACCACCCGCATAGCGGGTGGTTTTGATAATCATATCGGTATTATCCCTGCCAAATGAATTATGAGAATAACCTGAATGCCGGTTACAGTTGGCCTGTTTACTTTTTAAGAATTATCATACCAAGGGCAATAATGACACAAACGCCAAGAATACTCATCAAGGCATTATTCAGACCGTTATGTTGCGCCACAAATCCAAGCAAAGGGGGAAAAAATAATAAGCCGCTATATGAAAAGATTGACACGACTGTACTTGCCTTGGCAGGACTAACGCCGGGGTAACTCCCGGCGCGGCTAAACAGAATTGGAATGATCGGCGCAAGACCAAATCCCATAAGCGCATAACCTACGAGGCAAATGACAGAGGTATTGGAAAAAAGGACAATTGCCATGCCAAAAGTGGCAAAAAGCGCGCTTGTGAATGTCAAAATTAAATCGCCAAAGTGGCTGCGCAACCTGTCGCCGAATAGTCTTCCAAATACAGTGGTGACAGA
>CATJOY010000039.1 GCA_949741925.1 uncultured Desulfovibrionaceae bacterium
AATGTATCCATATGCGTTCGTTCACGCCCGATGACGCCCTTTTGGGATCTGAGGCATACCTCCATACCATCTCAGGCCTTGGCGAATATTTTCTAATCATCCCCGAGGAACATATTCTGAAGCGCGATTATCTGCCGCTTGACTTTTTTACCCCTAACGGCATCCCACTGCTTCATATCCGCAAAACCGACGATAGGACAGGATTCTTCAAAGGCTATTCCCGAACTCCCGGGATTATCGCCCAAACCAAAGAAAACGCCCAAGCGTTTCTCTGGCGTATACGACACGCCGGGCACGATACGGGGGCCCCTAGGAGATATGGCCCTATGGAATATTTTGACGCGTTGGCCCAATGGGCCTTCTTTTCAGGGAAAGTTGCTCCCATCCTGAATTAAAGCCGCCAAGGTCGCTATGCATATCATCGCGTTCCTCTATAAATTCTTGATCAAAAACTACCCCTTGTTCCATGGTTGCGCCGCCTGTCCACACCCCCATATTGATTGGCGCTCCATAAAAAAGGGGGGGGTGAATCCAAATTTTCCTGTAGATTTTGTCTTTACCTGGGTACAGGGCGCCGATCCCGCCTTTATAGACAAACGCGCTCCGTATCTTCCAGAAAAAGCCGAACGCATTCAGGAATACCAAGGCGACTCCCTCTATCGGGATAGCGAGGAGTTACGCTATGCTCTGCGTTCCCTTGAGTTGTACGCGCCCTGGTTTCGTCGAGTATTTATTCTCACAGACGCGCAAAGGCCCGCATGGCTCCGTGAGGACGAGCCTAAAGCACGTATAGTTGATCACACAGAGTGCATACCCGCTGAATACCTTCCGACCTTCAATTCCCATGTTATTGAGGCCTACCTCCATCGGATTCCTGACCTGAGCGAGCACTTCGTCTATTGCAACGACGATTTTTTTCTCTTGGCTCCCTGCGAAAAAACAGACTTCTTTACTCTTAACGGCATGCCTTACGCCTTTATAGACTGGCGCAAAAGCAGACGGCGCGGCTATGCCCTCCACAGCCCCCATGCAGCCTCTTTTGCCAATGCCCGCTCGTATCTTGAAGATCACGGCATTGTTCCCGCGCCGGATTTTATAACAGCCCACGTCCCCTACCCACTTACCAAAAGTGATATGGCTCGGGCCCATGAATTTTTTGCAGAAGCAATCGCCGCCTTTGGACGGAACAAATTCAGGACGCTCAACGATATGGCCCTGGTCTGCCATGCCGTCCCCCTGCTCTCTTACGCATTGAAACAGACCGTTCCCCGCGATGTTCCCTATTACTACATCAACGCCAAGCGTTTTGATAGGTTGACCTATTACCAGGCTATGCTCGCCGAAAAACACAAGGGGACACTTCCACCTTTTCTCTGTCTCAACGATGTCGGCGAAGTTCCTCAAAGCCATTCCTGGCGGCGGGAAATGAAGGAATTCCTCCAAAAACTCTTTCCCAAGCCATCAATGTTCGAGACAGGATTCGGTACTCCCCCGGAATAAGCCGCCTACCATACTTCTATGAAAAAGCAGATGGAGGCTCCCTTACCGAGAATTGTGTAAAAATCCTCTGGGAGAGCGCTCTCCTTAGGGAAACGGATACCGAGGCAAATTTGTACTCTCTGCCCTGTGAATGGTATTTATGGCGCAGCCTCTGAAAAAGTGTCCCTTTTTGCCGGCAGGCCGCAAAAACAACCAGATAAAGGTGGTCTTATAAGAAACTCATAGCGAGGAGGGGAGCGTTTTTGCCAATGAGAAACGTCGTCTATCCAAAAACAGCCTACAACGGCGCTTCAGAGAGTGTGCGGATCGGCCGAATGCCCCAGATCGTGTACATCAATAACAAGGATAGCGTCAGTCTGTTCCGAGAAAGTGGGTAAAAAAAGCTATTCTTGATAAAAAGACATGAGGATATTAGACAATCAGTATATACAAAAATTCTCTTATCTCAAAAAGGTATTATAGATATCAAAGCCTTGGAAAGTAAAACATGCTTCGCCATAGTAAAAATTGAGGGCGGTATATCTAACTGTATACCGGGGGCAAAGACATTAAAGTTCCCTTGGAACATTGTTCGTTATGGGGTGCCGCAGCCGGCGGCGCATACGCCTCCTGCCTGGAGATACGCCAGGCGCTCCAGAACCGGCAGCAGGGGTTTGATCAATCCGTACGGAGCCATGCTGCCGGAGCCGAACAGCTCGAGGCGCTCAGCGTGCAGCTTGGCGAAAAGATCTAGTTCCGGCATAGCCCGGCTGATACTGAGCGCCAGGCGTTCCGCCAACAAATAGCGGATGACCCGATCTTTGAACACGGAAAAACGCTTCATGAAGACCCGGCGCTCCCCATGCCACAACGCTTCGGCGGCCTTCTCAGGCATGGCGGCGGCAATACTCCGCGCCTGAGCGCGCAGGCTGCCGAGCTGCATGCCGGGCGCCCCCATGCGCCAGCCGGTCAACCAGGGGGTCCGGGCAAAAAAAAGCCCCGCTGCTCTACCGGCTTCCATAATTTCCTCAATGCCCCGGCAGAGCAGGGCTATATCCGGGTCATCCCAGGCCAGCGGCATGGCGGCAACATCCCAATCCGGAATGTTCTCATACCGGGAATCCAGCCCGCCCACCCGGCGCAGCAATTTCACAAACCAGGCGTTGGCAAAACCTGAGCCGGGCGTTTCAAGGTGAGAATAGCTCAGCGTATACCAGCCCCGGCCAAAGGCCCCATGAACCACACCAGGCCGGTTCTTAAGAAATTCCGGGGAAATATCAACGCCATAGCGGGCCTTCCAATCATGAAAAACAGCCATGGGCAAACCCGCCGCATCCCGATCGGCAATCCGGAAATCCGGACCGGGACCGGCATAGCGAGCCAGAATAACCCGCCCGTCGCCTTCGCCGCCGTGAGGATCAAAAAGCCCCGGCCACCAAACAGGCAACAGGGCCGCATCCTCTGAGGCTCCCTCCGGGGCCAGATCATGCTCGGCAAAAACGGCCCGCACATGGCCGCTCATGAAGTGCTGTAGCCGGGCCGGGTACCCAACGCGTTCCCAAGGGCACAGGGCCAGCCCTTCAGCCGTATCCAGGCCAAGACCGGCCCCGCCGCAAACGCCGAAATACCAGCCGCCCCGGCGGACATAGGCCCGGATTTCCTCTTTGCCCTGCTCCCCCAGCGCTCTAAACTTATTTCGCGAGAAACCGCCCGGCACAAAAAGCAAGGCCGGGCTCTCACGCTGCAAAAGGCCCCCGGCAATCTCAGAACCCAACACAGGGCGAAAACCAAGCCCCAGAGAGGAAAACGCCCTGGCAGCCAAGAGCCCCCAGATATCCGAGGCATCCCATAGCAAATGGATACGCATGCGATAGCCCAATCAATGCCGCAGTGTGCGGGCAACCATAGGTTGCGGCGTCTCAGACGCCCGCTTTTTCCTGGAAAAGGACGACCGGGGCATTATCGCTGAAATCAAGGTGAACCCGCTGGCCGGGCTCGAAAAGCGCCATACCGGGGCTGTAAGGCACAAAGGCCGCAATGACCTGCCCATCGGCAAGGCTCACATCATACTCCATATGGTCTCCGACAAAAAAACGGTGACGCACGGTGGCATCAAGGCGGCCGCTGCCGTGAGGGGTCAGCACAATATTTTCAGGCCGCAGCACCACGGAGCCGTTTCCGGCGCGTTCGGGACCGGAACCGGGCACAAAACGAAAGGAGAACGGCTTGCCAAGCAAATCTATTTCGGCCTTATCGCCGGAGAGGGCCACAATCCGCGCGGGCAGGATATTGGCCTGCCCGATGAAATCGGCCACAAACAAGGACTTGGGCGCGGCATAAAGATCAAAGGGGGTGCCGATCTGCTCCACCCGGCCCTTATTAACGACCATGACCCGATCTGAAAGGGTGAGGGCTTCCTTTTGATCATGGGTAACATAAAGACAGGTGATCTCCAGATGCTGTTGGATGCGCCGTATTTCGGTGCGCATGTGCAGGCGGAGCTTGGCGTCAAGGTTGGAAAGGGGCTCATCCATGAGCAGGAGCTTGGGCTGGAGCACCAGAACCCGAGCTAAGGCAACCCGCTGCTGCTCGCCGCCGGAAAGCTGATTGGGGAAACGGCTTTCCACCTTGCGCAGGCCTACCAGTTCCAGGGCCTCGGCCACCCGGCGCGTGATCTCGGTCTCATCTGTTTTGGCGGCGCGCAGACCGTACGCCACGTTCTCAAAGATGCTCATATGCGGGAACAGAGCGTAGTTTTGAAAGACAAAGCCGATGCCGCGCATGTGCACGGGCAGGGTGGTCACATCCCGACCGCCCACAGTAATGCTGCCTTCGCTGGGCGTTTCAAATCCGGCCACCATCCGCAGGATCGTGGTTTTGCCGCAGCCCGAGGGGCCGAGAAAAGTAACCAGCTCGCCGGCAGCCACGTGCAGGGAGACGCCGCGCACGGCGGTAAAGGCTTCTTTACCCTTGATAAAGGTCTTGCCCAATCCTTCGATACAGAGATCCACGGTCATGAGGAAATCTCCTTAACGCCTGCCAGGCGGGAACTGTAGAAACGAACCAGCAGCGTCATGCTGCCGCTGCCGATGAATACCAGGACGATGAGCACTACGGAAAAAGCGGAAGCCTGGGCAAATTGCAGGCCGGTCATGCTTTCCAGAATGCGGGTGGTCAGCAAGGTCCAGTTGACGGAAACCAAGAAGATGGTAGCGCTGATGGCGGTCATGGAGTGAATAAAAAGGTATTTCATGCCCGCCAGCACGGCCGGGATAACCAGCGGCAGCGTCACCTTAAAGAAGGTTCGACCCGCTCCCGCGCCAAGGCTCAAGGAGGCTTCCTCAATATTTTTGTCGATCTGGTGGAGCGAAGCGACCACGGAACGGATGCCTGCCGCGAAATAGCGGAAAATATACGCGGCCACAAGAATAGTCAGGGTGCCGGTGAGCACAAGGGGCTTCTCGTTAAAGGCCACGATGTAGGCGATGCCGACCACGGTGCCGGGCAAAGCGTAGTTGAGCATGCAGGTGAAATCCAGAAAACGGTTGCCCAAAAACTTCTTGCGGTGGGTGATGAAGCCGATGACTACGGCCAGGAGGCCGCCGATGGGCGTGGCCAGGCAGGCGACAATGAGGGTATCCTTAATGGCCTTGTTGCCGTACTGGAAGACGTAGACAAAGTGTTCCATGGTGAAGGAGTGGTTCACCCCAAAGACCTTCACAAAGGAAGCCATGAAAATGATGGCATAGAGAAAGACTACAAAGAGGCTGACGGCGATGCAGATGATGAAAACGGCTGTCTCGCCGATGGAGCCCATGCCCTTGAGGCTGCTCCGCGCGCCGCTTTTGCCGGTAATGGTCACATAGCTTTTGCGGCTGACCCAGTAGTGCTGGAGCAGGTAGGCGGCTAACGCCGGGACCAGCAGCAGGAACGAAAGCGCGGCCCCGCCCCGGAGATCATACAGGCCGGTTATCTGGAGATAGGCCTGGGTCGGCAATACCGGGAAGGTATGCCCGGCCAAGACCAAAGGCGTTGCAAAATCGGCCAGGGAGTTGGCGAACAACAACAGGAGCGAATTGGCCAGCCCCGGCGTGGTCATGGGCAGGGTGATGGTTCTAAAGACCCGCCAGGGCGACGAGCCCAAAGAAAGAGCCGCATCCTCCATGCTGGGGTCCAGCGAAACCAGCACGGCGGCCAAGGCCAGAAAGGCCACCGGGAAGTATGTCAGGGTCTCGGCGATCCAGGTGCCCCAAAAGCCGTAGAAGCTGACCTGGGGGATGCCTAAAAAGCTGAGAATGATGCCGTTGGGGCCGAGAGCCAGGGTCAGGGCAACGCTGCTGGTGAAGGGGGGCGAAATGAGCGGCAGCAGGGTCAGGACGCCCACCAGCCATTTAAGAAATGCGGGAACGCGCATCCGTACCGCGAAATAGGCAAAACAAAAGCCCAGAAAGGTTCCGGAAAGGGCCACACAGACGCCAAGGAACAAGCTGTTCCAGAGAGCCTGGCGGTCATAGGCGCTTTTCCAGATACCCGAAAAATTTTGTAGGGAAAAGGCTCCATCTACCGAAAAGGTGACGAGCAGCAGCTTTACGGCCGGATAGAGCACAAACAGGATCAAAATAATCCAGAGCAGCGTCAACACCGGGACCAAGGTCGGATTTTTGATCAGCGGACCGCCTTGATCACGGGGCGGCGCTGCAAGAGGAGAACGGGCCATGGCTGTTCCTTATCGCCGTGAAGGTTCTCGCCGGAAAGCCATCCCGCGCCGGGCGCGGGATGGCAGTAGGGCGGGCGCTCCGCCCGCCGTCCTGTGCCGCCGCCCGGCACGGGCGTGCCGGGGCGGCGACGTATACACCCCTATTGAATGACTTCGTTAATCCAGCGATCCACATATTCCTTGCGCTTAGCCCCCTTCCATTCGGCGTCGGCCGGGAAGAAGGTATGCTTGCTCATATCAAGCACCGGGTCGGTGACCTTGGCATCCTTGTGCACAGGCACGTAGTTAATCTTTTTCTCCATCAACAGGTTGGCAAAATCCGCGCTGGAAGACCAATCCACGAACTGCTTGGCCAGATCCATGTTCTTGGCTCCCTTGATGATGCCGATGCCGTCGATGCCGTAGGTGGTGCCCTCCTTGGGATAGGAGATAACCACGGGGTAGCCCTGCTGTTGCACATCCAGGGCATCCACCAGATAAAAGATGCCCGAGGCGGCCTGACCGCTGGCAATGGGCACGGCCCCGCCCTGCCCGCTCTTGGTATAGAGCTGGACGTTGTCGTTGAGCTTTTTCTGGTAGGCAAAGGCTTCATCTTCACCATAACACTTAACCAGGGCAAAAATCCGCTCGGTGGCGGTTCCGGAAGTGCGGGCATCCGCCATTTGCAGGCCGTTTTTATAGACGGGATCCAAAAGATCCTGCCAGGATTCCGGGGCGTTGATATTGTGCTGCTTGAGGAAATTGGTGTTGGTCATGAAAACCAGCGGGATCAAGCCGTAACCGATCCAGTAATTTTCAGAGGAACGGAATTCCGGGGGCACGCCCAGGTTGGCCGGGGCATAGGCTTCAAAAAGCCCTTCCTTGACGCCCGCCTCGTAGGTATCAGCCGGGCCGCCCAGGAGGATATCCACCTGGGGATTGCCTTTTTCGGCAATCAGCCGGGCCAGGGCCTCGCCCGAGGCAAACCTCACAAAGTTGACCTTAATGCCGGTTTTATCGGTAAAGGCCTGGGTAATCTGCGAGGCGTACTTTTCCGGCATGATGGTGTAGGCGTTCAGGGTTTTGGCTGCATACGCAGGCGCGGCCGTGAACACCGCCAGAAGAAGACCGCACAAAACCTTAGTTGCTTTGGACATGGGCGCTCGCCTCCAAAAATAAGGTTAAAAATATACCTTAATGATATAGCTGAAATTGTACGATACGCAAGAACCATATGCCGTCGAAGGCGGTGCGCTCCCTTTCCGCCCGCGGGCTTTCCCTCCGTGAGCTGCCTCGCCCCGGGCCTTCTGCTTCACCGAACAAATCGAATATTCACGAGTTGTTACAGGGTGGCTTGTTCCGCTCAAGGCCATAGTACGCGTATTGGAGCGCAAAAGGCAGTATTTTCCACAGCGCAAAGAAAACCTGCCGTATTGCTCCGGCCCGGCCGGGATTCCAGGGCAGCGCCGTTCCAACCGCAGAAGGTTGCCCCCGCGTTCGTTTCAAACCGGGATATCAGGGGGCACATACGAGGGAAAGCGCAAGTGGACGAGACCAACGCGAATACGTCAAACCCCTTGACACAAGGGCTTCCGGCGGCTTATCTGCCTTTATACAACGGGCCTAACGCGGGGGAGGATTTACCTGCCCGCAAGCCCCCGAACGCTTAAACTCAGCATGGGAGGATACCATGGGTTGGAATGTTATCGTAAACGCCGACAAATGCACCGGCGACGGCGAATGTGTGGATGTATGCCCCACCCAGGTTTATGAACTCAAAGACGGCAAGGCCGACCCCGTGAACGCCGAGGAATGCCTGGGCTGCGAATCCTGCGTGGAAGTCTGCCCCAGCGACGCCATCACCGTGGAAGAACAATAGGCCTCCAAGACCGAACAGGTCTTGCTTAAAAGCCGGGAAGAGCTTCCCGGCTTTTTTATCGTCGTGCCTCGTCCGGCCTGCCGCAGGCTGCATCCCGAGGCCCGGCAACACGAGAGAATTGTTATTTGCCTGCAAGAACGATACGCCTGCTTTGAGGGAGCGCGCTCTTTGGTGCTCGACCGAAACAGCAGGGGAACCCTAATGCGGCCGGCGGGCCAAACGGCATGGCGTTGCCACGCCCTCGACTGCCTTTTCCCCTGCCCTGCTGCATATAAGGAAAGCCAGGGGAAGGAGTTCGCCGCCCCGGCAGCCACTCGCCCGAGCTCCGGCAGGAGAATTGTTCCGCTGCCCGCCCTCCCGAAAGTCTAAGGAGCGCAAGGGCAGTTCCCCGCCTGCTCTACAAAGCATAGCAACGCACAGGCTGTTCCTTATGGTGGGAGCAGCCTGTGCGTAACTTTATAACCGCGCTTATTTATTGAAAAAAATAAGAACAGTCTGCAAAATGCCCCTCAGTTTCCGGTTGCCTGCCGGCAGCGTTTTTATGGATGTTTCCCCACCAGGCGTGAGGCCCGGGGGCGGCGCGCCACGGGAGGAATCGAAAAACAGAGCGCCGGACATTTATCCTGCGAGCGAGGGGCGGCATGCTTCAGGCTTTCTCCGCCGTTGCGCTCTTTTCAGGAAGATGCAGCGATAAGGCTATACCGCAATTGTTTTTGGGGCAGAAACAGGCGTCGCGCAGCAAGTCTTCCAGGGTAATGGCGTTAAGGGTGGTGAACATAGCGTGGATGGCCCGTTTCCAGATGTTTCTGGTTAGGCAGGAATTCAAGCGTTCGCAGCAGGGGGCGTCTTCAGAGCGGCAAGCCTCATCTGGGTAAATGTTCTCCAAGAGAAAGACCACATCCCCCATGGGAATGGCCGAAGGATGCACTTTAAGGCGGTAGCCGCCCTGGGCTCCGGCAACGCTTTCAAGATAGCCCCGCTCACGCAGAACCCTGCTTAATTTTTCCAGATACTTTAACGAAATATCGTGACGCAAACCGACATCACGCAAGGAGACGGGGCCCTTTTCCTCGTTCATGGCCACATCCATTAACAACGTGGCGCCGTAGCGACTGCGGGTTGTAAATTTCATGGCCGGACCCCATGGAAAGCCGTATGCTTAGAGTTTTCCCGCGCCGGCGGAGAAAGCAATATCCTGATTCCGGGTTTACCTCGGGGGAGGAACCGTTCTTGCCCTTGCCGCCTCTGCCGCCGCTCCCAGCGTAAACACGGTTGCCCTGTGCCAAATACGCTCATGACCGGAATGCTCAAGAAGAAAATATATACGGAAACCAGCCGCCAAGGCAATGGCCCCGGCAATGTCCTTTATCCCCTCCGGAAGACCTTGCCCGTTTCCGTGACTTGCTCACAGACGGATAACCAGGTTCCGGCTATAGATGGAATATGAAAGGGTCAACTCCTGGGGAACGTTGCGCCTTCATCGAGAGATGCATTATCATGAACATCTGTCAGCGCCGCATGCCGCAAGGGAGATGCGCCGTGTACCACTGCCGTGAGGCCGGACGCGTTCACTATGCGCAGGCCGCCCCGAAAACAAGCGACCAATCCTTCTTCTGAAAAATGACCAAGCATGCGGCTTACCACCTCTCTTGCGCTGCCCACCTGACGGCTGATCTGCTCGTGAGTCATCCTGAGCGTATCGCTGCCGGTGCGGGAACTCTCGGAAATCAAAAAGGAGGCCAGCCGGGCGTCAAAGCGCATGAAAAGAATCTGCTGCATGGCCCACATGACCTCAGAAAAGCGTTTGGCGGATTGTTTATAGATAAAGTTCTCAACCAGAAGATTTTCCTGAACAAGGTGCGCTATAGCGGCAACATCCGCGCTGATGACGTTAGTTTGCTTATCGGCGCTTATAAAAACATCAAACGTTATCTGCTCAAGAATGCAGGAGGCGGAAAGAACACAAAACTGGCCCGGGAAAACACGATAAAGGCACACTTCGCGGCCCTCCGGCGAAACCAGATAGACCCTCAGTTGGCCCGCTTCCACGAACAACAAGCCCCGGGATTCCGCAGCGCCTGCCAACCGCGGGTTCCCCGGCCTGAAAATCTTGCGGCGCAGGGATGCGGCCAACAACTCCCTTTCGGAGGCGGAAAGATGCTCCCAAAAGGGAAATATGCGCTCTGCCGCCTCAAGCATATCCATGGGAGCCTCCCTTGTTCCCCTCTCCGGACAAGGCGGTCCGCGCGCCTCTTCCGCAACGCTCCCGCATCTGCCGTGGCGGCAGGGGGCGCGGCGCCGCGCATGCTTTGGGGAGCACGCCTCCGGCGGCTTCTCTCAGGGCCCCTGCCCGGGGTAGTGTAAGTAAATTTAGCTTCTGCCTGCACAGACGTCAACAGTGACGGCACGGCGCTGAACCGGCCGCTCCCCGCGGGCTCGGAGGATGCTCGTAGAAAAATCCGCTTTATGCAGAACCTGCAGGCCGCTCCACGCGGGCCGGAAGGATGCGGGGCAATGCGGCGGGAAATAGAGATAAAGAAAGTGAGGAAAATATGGCCTATGATTTTGACGTCTTGGTGATTGGTCTCGGCCCGGCGGGCATGGCCGTCGCCGTTATGGCCTCGGAAATGGGGCTTTCCGTCTGCGCTGTGGAAAAAGAGCACGTGGGGGGAGAATGCATGAATGTCGGTTGCATTCCTTCCAAGGCGCTTTTGCGCATGGCCAAGGCCCGGGCCACAGTCGAACGCCTCTCCGGCGGTCTGCCCGAAGGCTGCAAAGAAACCACGCCCGCTTCCGCGCTGCCGAGCCCCTTTGCCCGAATCGCGGAGAGCCTGGATTTCATCTCGCGCCACAAGACTATGGGAATGTTCAATAAAGTGGAATTGGTTTACCGGCAGGGCGCAGCGCGATTCACAGGAAGCCATGAGGTAACGGTGGGCGGCCGCAGAATCAGCGCGCGACGTATTTTTATCTGTACCGGAACCAGCCCTGCCGTACCGGATATACCGGGCTTGCGCGCCTGCGCGCCATTGACCAATGAAAACCTTTTTCAGTTGGAAGCAGTTCCCGAAAGCATGCTGGTGCTAGGCAGTGGAGCCATAGCCTGCGAAATGGCCCAAGCCTTTGCTCGCCTTGGCTGCAAGGTGACCATGGCTTTCCGGGGGAAAGGATTGCTATGGCGGGAAGATCCTGAGGTAGCGGCCATTTTGGAACAACGCTTTGAACAGGAAGGCGTCACGCTGCTGCGAAACGCCGCTATGCAGTCTTTTTCCGACGATAACGGCGCCATCCGCCTCACTCTGGAGGATGGACGCAGCGTTACCGCGGAAAAAGTTCTCTGTGCCCTGGGACGCCGTTTCGACCCGGCCCCCTTGGATCTCGGCGCGGCTGGCGTTGCTTGGAATACCCGGGGAATCCTCGTGGATAAGCACCTGCGCACCTCGCAGCCGCATATCTACGCCTGCGGCGATGTCAACGGCGAATACCAATTTTCCCATGCTGCCATGCATCAAGGCATGCTGGCGCTGATGAACTGTATGAGCCCCCTGCCCTTTAAAAGGAATTTCCGCCGCTTCCCGGTGCCGTGGACTGTTTTTACAGAGCCGCAGGTTTCGCGGGTCGGTCTCTCGTTGGAACAACTGGCGGAAACCGGCCGAAAATACGATCTGGTACAGGCGCGGTACGGCGATTACGGCGCGGCCATTGCCGAAGGCGTGGATACAGGATTCATCAAGGCGGCCGTCACCGGGCGGGGACATATCCTCGGCGTAACCATCGTCGGCGAAGGCAGCGGGGAAATGATCAACGAATGGGCCATGGCCTTGCAAAACCGCATTTCGCTGTTCCGCATTATGATGCAGCAACACTCCTTCCCGACCATGGGCTTTCTTAGTAAGCGCGTCGCGGAAACCTGGATGATGCAAAAAATGCGCTCCCCAAAGCTCCAAAAGCTGTGCCGCTTTCTCTACCGCTTTGGCTCCTGAGGATGCTTGGACGGGGAGCCGGGAACGCCATGGAAAAAACGGGGAGGAAAAACCGCGCGGCGCCGGTTTTTCCTCCTCGGAGTTCATGCCGCTCCGCGGCTATGCTTCGTTGACAAAATCCTCGGCAGCCGCTTTTAGGTGATCCGGGATGACAGCCATGCTGATAATCAGCGGCTTAAGGAACGACCAACGAATACCGAGCTGGTACTCCTCCTCAAGATCCCGGATAGCGTCCCAGCAATTGTGGCAGGGAGCGATAACCAGTTGAGCGCCTGTGGCTATAATTTGATCGCGCTTGGTCATCAGGGCCTTGTTGCGTTCCTTCCTATAGCGGCCGATGCCGTTGAGCCCGCCGCCGCCGCCGCAACAGTAGTTGTTCTCACGGTTAGGCGTCATCTCCCGGAAATCCTCGGCAATGTAGCTCATGATTTCGCGCGTGCAACGGGCCAGGCCGTGGTTGCGCACATAATTGCAGGAATCTTGAAGGGTTACCGGTTCCTTGATCTTTTTGGCCGGGTCGATTTTGATCCTGCCTTCACGGAGCATCTTGGCGAGCCACTGCACATAGTGGATGTAGGGGGCAGGCGGTTTGCCGTCGGGCCTGCCCACCCAATACGGGCCTTCAACCACAGTGGCCCGGTGGGCGTGGCCACATTCGGTACCGATAACCAGTTTGGGCCGCAAACGTTCGATGGCGTCATAGACGTTCTGCACCTGAAGGCGGCAGGCCTCCCAATCGCCGGCGAACATGGCTAAAGAGGTCTGTTCCCATCCCTCACTGGCCATGGTCCAACTCTCTCCGGCCAGATGGAAAAGAATAGCTGCCTGGGCCACATCTTCGGGGTAATGCTTGGGCTCACGGGCGTTCAGGGTGTACAGCACATCCGCGCCCTTGACATCCATGGGAATTTTCAGATCGGGCCACTCTTCGCAGGTCTCTTCTTCCATCCATTCGCAGGTATCTACCCAATCCTCGGAAGTGACGTCCATCTGCGCTTTATAGACCCGGTGCATGCCTGAACCGATCTTGAGTTCCCAGGGCACAAAGCCCATGGCAAAAAGGATGCCGCGCAAATAGCTGAACATAACCCCGGTATCAATGCCGTGGGGGCAGTACGTGCCGCAGCGGTTGCAGCAGGTGCAGCGGCCCCAGGCGTAATCCATGGCCCGACGCATAAAGGCGTTATCAACCCTGCCCTTGCGCCTGATCATCTCGCCAAGGGTGGATTGAATCTTGAAAGCCGGCACTTGCTCTGGATCGCGCTCATTGACGCGGTAAAAGTGGCAGCTCTCGGCGCACATGCCGCAGCGGGCGCAAATCTCCAGCCAGGTGCGGGTGCGGGATTTGCAAGTTTTTTTGAGCATGGACCAGAGCAAGTCGCTATCAACATCCAGCTCTTCCATCTCTTTGTAATATACGACGCCGCCCTTATCGGCCAGCAGGGTCTTGAGGGCTTCCTCGGTTTTTATGGGCTCACGGTTGCATAAGCTGCCTTGAGGCATGGCGTGCTCCTTCTCAACAACGTAAAAATCTTACCAGGGGAAGCTGGTCCCCCTGTAATCGCCGCCGCGTTTGATGCTGTAATCCATGCCGAGCTGGGCGCGGGACATAAAAAACAACGCGATATGCGATAGCTTGGTAAAGGGGGCCAGAATAAGCAGCGCCTCGGCACTGACCATATGCAGCAGCAGCCAGTAATCATAGCCGGGAAAATGCCTGGCAGCCAAGAAACCGCTGAGCAAGGGCAGCGTGGCCAGCCCCAACACGGCGTAATCGCGCCAGGTGCTCAGATGGCGCACTTCAGGGAGCGCAATGCGGCGGGCCAGAATCAGGCCCGCGCCGCCGATGGCGCACAGGGTGAAGAAATCCGCCGCCGCCGGAGGCAGATGGGGCAACCAAAACCCGAGCAGGTTCTCAGCAATAACCGCATGACCGGCTACCAGCAATGGCAGCACAATGACCCCGAAATGAAAGGCAAAAAAGCCTACTGTAAAAAAGGGGGATTTGCGCCAGCCATGGGTGCCGAAAGGAATCAGCCAGCGGTAAATGGATTGCGCCGCTCCCTTAAGGCCCTGCTTGAAATGGGGAATATAGGCCACGCGGTCCAGCTTCCAATCCAGGCCCTGTACATACAACAGCGCCCTGGCGGCCAAACCGCCAAAAAAGACCAGCAGAGCAACGATCAGGCCGGGGCCGGTCAGGAACATATACAAATCGCGCATGGGCATTTCTCCTTAGGGAAGCGGAGACGCTCCAGGGCCGAACGACTGCGGCAACGGCACGTCCGGAACAGAGCTAAAACTTCCTGATATCCTCATCCCGGCCGCTGAGAAAGACCCAAAAGCAGGCCAAGGCAACAAGCCCCACCCCCATAAGAATGTAGGTGATGCTCTTGGTGTGGAGCATGAAATCCTGAAGCGAAGTAAAAACTTCGGGCTGCATAACCGTACCTCGTTGCGCCTCAGTGGGCGTCTTTATACTCCGGGTGCTCGTGGAGCATCGGCAGGAAATGGGCAAAAATCCGGTATGCGGTGATGATCATGGTCACGATGAACACCGAAAGGCCGATTTCCATAATGCTCGGGAAATAGCGCTCGTCAGCGGGCAACTGCCAGTTGAAGGCGATCAGGCAAACATTGAGACGGTTGAGCACGATGCCCAAGACAGCCATCAGCGAGGCCGCGCGAATCAGGCCGAAGCGCTTTTCCCTGACCCCAAAGGCGTAAAGGAGCATGGGCAGGGCTACAAAGCCCAGGAGTTCCACCAGATAAAGCAGGCCATAGCCGGTGCCGAGATAGGCCCAGTTGTTGTTCATAGCCAGATCGAAAAGACGCATGCAGAGATACCCGGCCATCACAAAGGACGAGGCCTTGGCAAAGCCCAGAGCAATCTCACGGCTGGAATGCAGGTGCGCTTCATCCATCTTGTGGTGCAAAAAGCGGTGGGCCAAGCCCCCCTCAAAGAGAACCATGGACATGCCCGCGAACATCGAAGACACAAAGAAAAAGACCGGCAAGAAGCTGGAATACCACAAAGGGTGAAGCTTGCCGGGGCTGGTCAGAAAGAGCGCCCCCAAAGAGGATTGGTGCATGGTGGAGAGGATGACGCCCAAGATAGTCAGCGGCAGAGTCAGTTTGACAACAAAGGAACGTATGGTTTTCAGGCCGAGCCATTCCAGGCTCGCCGGGGTCCATTCCACCAGCAACACGCAGAGATAGATAAAGACGCACAGGCCAACTTCAAAAAGCACCGAGGTTGTGCCTTGAGAAACAAAAATAGGATAGACCAGCCGCCAGGGTTGGCCTACATCGTAATGCAGGGCCACAACAACGAAAAGGTAGCCCAAAAAGGCCGTGGTGATGGCCGGGCGCACCGCTCCATGGTAGCGTTTGAGGCCAAAGAGATAACAGGCGGCTGACGTAGTGTAGCCGCCGGCGGCCAGGGCTACCCCGCAGAGCAGATCAAAGCCGATCCAGATGCCCCAGGGATTGACGTTATCCAGGTTGCTGATGCCGCCGATGCCCAGGGTGAACCGCAGCAGCGTAAGGAGCGCCCCCATGGCCAATATGGCCGCGGTCACGATATTGGCCGGCGTTCTGGGGATAGAAAGAAGAAGTTCCTTGAACGAAGGAAGCCGGGAACGCCACAGGGCCGCCTGGTTCCGGGCCGAATCCAGGGTTTCTCGGATAACGCTCGGGTATTGCATCAACGCTCCCCTTTGCCGTCAGGTTCGTGAGCGGCGGCCTCTGTTGCGGCCGTCTTGGCGGCTTTGGCCTCGGCTTCAGCAAGGGCCTTGGCAACGGCAGCGTCTTTTTCTTGAGCCGCCTTGGCCAAAGCGCTTTCCTTCTCTTTGGCGGCCTTGGCCAGGGCCTTTTTCAGTTCCTCAGCGGCCTTGCTTTCGGCCTCGGATACGGCCTTGGCAACAGCGGCAGCCTCTTCTTCAGCCGCTATTCTATCCCGACGCTTGCTGATGGCGTACGCGCCGGTCAACAGCACCGGCCACAAAGCGGCGACCATGGGCACGGCGCCCAAAGCGCCGGAGGTCAGTTCAGGAATGGAGGTTGTATCCAGTTCCGGCTGCCCCAGTTCGGCATGGGGCACTGGAGAGAGATACAACCAACTGGTGCCGCCCACTTCCGTTTCGCCGTAAATATGATCTTCGTAGAGGCCGGGCGTCTTGCGGATACGCTCGCGGGCCAGATCCAAAAGTTCCGTCCGCTTGCCAAAAACCAGAGCGCCGGTGGGGCAGATCTCCACACACCCCGGGAGTTTCCCCTCAGCCAAACGTGGAGCGCACAGGGTGCACTTATGGACCAAGGGATTGAGCACCTTGTGGTAGTCATAAGCAGGTATGGTAAAGGGACAGGCGATCATGCAATAACGGCAACCCACGCATAGGCTGGGATCATACACCACCGGCCCCTCGGGCGTCTTTTTGAAAGCCCGAACAAAACAGGCTGA
This sequence comes from uncultured Desulfovibrionaceae bacterium, assembly GCA_949741925.1. Lineage (GTDB taxonomy): Bacteria > Desulfobacterota > Desulfovibrionia > Desulfovibrionales > Desulfovibrionaceae > JAJDHY01. Next base: position 16,500 of record CATJOY010000039.1, read on the forward strand.
AGCGCAGGCCGGTTCCAGGCAGTGGTTGCACTGCATTTTACGGAAAATAGGTTTGCCCGCATTGCGGTCATACCGATTGACCACGGTGTACGCATCAACCTCGGGGCGTCGTTTGGCGTCGAATACGGCCGCATCCCCAAGATCCTTCGGAGGCGGCAGATTGTTGACCCTAGCGCAGGCCGCCTCGCAACGACGGCAGCCGATGCATAAGGTGGAATCATGCAGGACGCCTACAGCGTTCCTATCAGGTTCGACCCTGGCTCCGGAAGCGGCAACGGCTTTACGCGCGCCCATGGAAACAGCAGTAGCCGCGCCGCCGGTAATACCCAAAAGCTGAAGAAATTTTCTCCGGTTCATGCGTCTCTCCTCAGGAAGCCGGGCCGATAGCGGCGTGGCAGGCCTCGCAATCAGTATCGGCGGGCGCGCTGATATCCATACGCTGGTGGCAGCCCATGCACTGCTGGTGGTAGGCGACCTTGAGCGGCGGCAGCTTGCTCGGCCGGGCCGTCCTCTCCGGTTGCGGGAGGAAGCCGCCCCGGCTGGGCGAAGCCTTGAACGGCTCTTCAGCATGGCAGGAGGCGCAGGCCGGAGGATTGGCCGAAAGCGGGCTGTTATGGTGGCAGGAGGCGCAGAGCTGCGACGCCCCGGCCGCGCCGGGCACGCCTGTAACGCGTTGCGCGTGCAGCGGCCCGAAGCCCGGAGCCTTTTCCGCAATCCCCTTGGCCAAGGCTTCGATTATGGCCCGGTGCGGCATGATCGCAGGCGCGTAGGCCTGGGCCAGGCTGCCTATCTCCACGGTTTCCGGAACCGCGGTAAGATCAGGCATCTTGGGTTGCTCCGCTCTGGCTTTAACCAAATCCGCAGCCACGCCGGCTTCGGATCGGCCCGGCGCCAAGGGCTGCTTGAGCGCGGTATGGCAGAACGAACACTCCGGCGATGCCGCCACCGGAAGCGTGGCATGACAGCCGGCGCATTCCGTCTCCCGAACAGCCGTTTGCGCATGGCAGCCAACACAGGAGGCAGTGGATGCAGGATCATGCAGAGCCGCCATTAAGGAAAGGCTGCTTTTTACAACAAAGGGCTCCGGGGAAGCCTCTTCGCCTCCATCACGGGGGTTGGCAGGGCTTTCGTGGCACGAAGAACAAGAAGCCAACGTCATATGGTGGCAACTGGCGCAATCGGCAACGGCCTGCTCATGCAGGGCGTGGTTAAAGGCTACCGGGCTGATCCCCGCGGCAGGGCCTTCAGCGCTGGAAATTCGGGAGCCGGCCGGGTCATCCGCCGCCAGCAAGACGGCGTCGGGCTGCCCCACCAGAAGTCTAGGCCTTGTGGCCGGTCTGGAATAAGCGGCCTTACGGGCTTCATCATGGCAGCCAGCGCACTCCACCGGACCTGTGGCCTTAGAAGCAGCGGCCAGGGAAAGATGACAGGGCAGGCAGCTTTCATGGGCAACCTGGTCAAAGCCCACGCCGGCAAAGGGAACGCCGGGTTCGGGCCCTGCTTGGTGACAAGAGCGGCAGGAATCAGCCGCCAGTTCGGGCGAAGAAAACTGTTCCACCGGATGGTGGCAACCAGCGCAGACCGGAGAGAGCCCTTGGGAAAGGCTGTCGCCCTGCGCTCTATATTCGGCCGCCTCAAGCATTACCGGCGAATCGATATGGCGGAAGTGCAATCCCGGGTCCAGCCCGCCGTCGGTCCGGGCTTCCTGAGCCCAGCCCCGGGGAGCGCCGGTATGGCAACTCCGGCATTCCGCCTCTGTGGGTCCGGAGGAAAGCCCCTTCTTTTTCATCCCTTCATGGCAACTAAAACAGCCTTCATGAAAAAGGCGTTGCATTGCAGCAACGGAGGCATCGGCCGGAGCATCAGCTAACCCCTTGAACGCAAAGGAAATATGCTTGCCGCTGCCGCCGGGCTCGGCGGGTTCGGAAGTGGCCGGAACGCCCTCGGCAAAATCATTATGGCAGGAAGCGCAGCTCCCCCCAACCGCAAGCACGGCCTTGGTGTGGCGATCATGGGCAAAGGGAACCGGAGGAAGCTCCGGAGCATCGGGAGCAGCCACATCCAACACAATGAGATCCGCCTGCTGCCGGGCTTCTCCGGGAGCGCTTCCGGGCCTGGCCTGAGCTGCAAGGCCCAGCCCGGCGCCCACCAGAATGAGGGCCAGGACAAAGGCCGGCATAATTCCGGAAATCCGGGATCGTTTTCCTCTAACGCAACAGGGGGGATGTGTGTTCATGAATGGTCCCGAGCGTTCAGCTTCGTTTACGCGGCATCCCGCAGCAACGGTACACAACACCTAAAGGACGGATGTTGAAAGAGACAAGCCCTTGTCTCCTCAAGAAAGGAGGAATTATTCCTTAAGTGGAACACATGGTAAAGTCAAGCAATTTTGGGCCATGGGCCGGGGCGCAACCCGTCGGCAACGCAGCCCATCCGGCAGGAGAATACTCCTTTATAAAGCAACGCCCGTTGCTCTTCGCCGGGCGGTTTACGAGAGCCAGGGGGGTGAGGGCCGGGAGGGGTTTCCAGAAGCCGCTCCCCCAAGCAATCCGGGGCCCTTCAGGTCAAAAAGGCGTAACTTCCGGGAGCATCCGGCTTCAGGCATGCCCTCTGCTCTCTCCAAGCAACAGCAGGTCAGGAGCGGAAAAGGCGGCCAGCCGCACAACATGCAAATAAAAATGCGCTTCTCCAGGGCGGCAGAGAGGGCAACCATCAGAAAGCAGCAGGCAGCGGGCGTCAAAAACGGCGTCGTCTATGCCTGCGGCCTTGACCAGAGAGCGCGTTTTTCCCTGCTCCCAGACAACAGGCTTGCCGCAGTAGCGGCATTCCACATAGAGAAGATCCAGATCATACGGTTCGCGCGCGCCCTGCCCCGGGTCGGGGCTCAAGCCACCGCTTTCCAGGGAGTACGAGAACTGTGTATCCGGAATTTTTCCCATATACATGCGTGCCTCCTGCATGAATACAGTGGGTTTTAGAAAATATTTTTCTTTTATATGCCCGTTTGGCTTAAGAAACAAGCCCCGTCTTTGCCGCGCCGTTGTTTTGCGTTTCCGAAAAATTGGGGATATTCCATGTCCGGGAAAAGGAGGATTTCCGCCTCGTGCCGCCAGAAGACAAGGCGGCCATTCTCTCTTTTCCTGTTCTGCGGCAACGGCCGCGGGCGGCAGCGCCGCGCGACCTCAAACAAGGGGAGGCCTCTCCCCGCGGCAGAACTCGGCTCAAGAGCGAGGGCAAGAAGAACCATTTGAGGGCTGATCGGACCCCGGCAGGACATGATTCCCCCTTGTCTCCACGATGCCGACCGGGGGGCTCTCCCTCGGCAGCATGGAGGCAGCATGAGGTGTCTTCTTCTCTTGGCGCTGCTGACGGTCTCCCCCCTCGGCAGCATGAGGGCAGCCCCCCCCGGAGGCGCGCGCTCATTTCAAAAGAAGACCATTTCAGCGCTGCCGGGCATTGACCTTGGCGGAAAACTCTGTATCAGATTCCTTGACGCCCGTTATTCCAGCCGGGCAGAGTCCTAATTTTTTTATGAAAAGGCGAGGAGCGCGCATGAGCCCGAACACCCCCGGCACGTTGTCCCAGGAGCCCACCCGGACAGCAAAGGCCCTGGCCCTGGTTTCCGTTCTGCTGGCAGCCTTGACCCTGTTGCTGCTGGTCATTTCTCTTTCCGGTCTGAAAACAAAACCCGCCTGGCAAAAGGCCCTGCCAACCTCCGCGCTTTCCGCGAATCAGGCGGGGGCGGCTCTGCTCAAGGCCGGCAATCTTTTTGAGGCTGAGGTCCGCCCCCGGTTGATCAAGGCTGGGCTTGGCTCTCCCGCGGATATGGCGAATCTCCTGGGCGGCGATTCCCCCTCCCTCTCCCAACGCCTCACCGAAAAGTTGTGGACGTTGCGGGCCTTTCCCGAAGCCCAAGCCATCCTGCTGCAGGGGTTGTTGGAAACCGAACGCGACCCGCGCTACCGGCAGGAACGTTTTTTCGGCATGTACAACGCCCTGGCTGATGTGGCCCAAGCGATCCTGCCCGAGAGCGATGCTCTTCCTCCTCGGCAGGACAACAGCAAAGCAGACAGCGCCAACCCTTTTGCCGCTTTTACGGTTGATCCGGCGCTGAAAAACAAGGCCGCGGCCCGGCCTGAACCGGCCTCAGAGGCGGAGCGCCTTGCAGCCATCCGGAAAGACCAGGCCGACCAGGCCCTGAGAACTGCTCTGGCACGGCGCTTTTTGGCCATTCTGGCTGACGACATGCAGCGGGCTGAAGAGGAGCGGCTGACCCGCCCCGAACCACAAACCGACGCGGAGAAACTCGCCTATGTGGAATTCGTATATCCTGTCTGGACCCGCAACGATATTTATCGTGATGACGCCGGCCGGGCCCTGGCAACGCTCTATGCCCAGCAAGATAAACCCTACTTCGCCCCGCTGGCTTTTGCCTTTCTGGAAAGCGGAGAAGGCACGCCCGAAGCCCGGTACCGGATCATTCCGCTGATGGTCAAAAAACCGGGTCTGCCCCTGGCTGAATATCTTGCCTGGTCCCGTTTTAAAAGCGATCTGGACGGCATCACCCGTTGCCTCGGCACAGAGCCCGCTTATCTCGGTTACCTGATCGGCTGCTGCGATGATTTCGGCACGCTCTTGCAACGGCATCTCAAGGAACGCGGCATACTCCTTCTCGGCGGCAAGAGCGGGCCGGGCATTGCCGTGGAAAAAACCGACGCGCCCTCCCTGGAAGGCCATGAGGGAGAGAGCGGCTTATATCTCTTGGCCGATATGCGCCACGCCTTGGAAAATGCCCCCGGGGAAGAGCTGCGCTATGATCTTTCCCGCGCCTATCCTGTTTTTGCAAACTCCCCGTTGCGGCATTTGGAAAACCAGCCGCTTCTCTTGCCTCTGGACCTCAAGCGTCCTGAAGATGCCGCCCTGTTCGCCTGGTATCGGGATGAAGCCGCCGGGGAGGGCAGGCTTTTGCTCTTTGCCGCTGAGGGGTCGCCTGAAGCCGTTGCCGGGCACCTAGCCGACCTGCATCTGATGTGGTGGCCCCAATCCCCCGAAGAGCAGGCGCTGTCAGGCAACGACAAGCCCGATCTTTCCCTGATGCATATCGAGAGCGGCCCGTTCATGCTGGGCGTTCTGCCCAACATTAAAGGCGAGGCGGCCTCCCGGTTTCTCGGCCCGATTCGGGCCCTCTGGTTTCTCCAGCAGGGAGCCGAGCAGGATCAATGGTATGAAGCCCGGCCGGAACCGGCTCTGCCGCGTCTCTCCTCTCGGGCCGCCACGCCGGCTTTCCTGATTTCCCGGGATATTGACGAGGCCTTTGACCTCACCACGGCAGACCGCTTTGTAATCGAGCTCTCCCGTCGCCTGTTACAGGAAAACCCTGATCCGGCCATGACCCGCAAGCAGGCCTTTGATTCTGTAAAAGCGTTGGATCAGGAACTCTACGACTGGGGCCTGGAAAAGCCCGAACACCGCGAAGAAGCCATACTCCTGTTCTGGCGTTTTCAGAAGGATGACGCGGCCACGGAGACCCTCCGAGGCATTTTGGCCCAACAAGAACTCTCCGTCCGCAAGCGCCTGCACGAGGCGCGCCGCGCCCTGGGCATAATGGAGGAGAAGCAATGATCATGATCCGGCCGCATACCGCCCTCTGTTTTCCCGCCGCGCGGCCTTGCCGCGCCCTGGCAGCCCTAGTCGCGCTCGCTGCCTTGATGAGCCTGGTTTGCTCGATCCTCACAGCCCCGCTCCCGGCGGCGGCAGCGCCGCAAAAAACGCCTCTCTCCCAGCAGGAGGCGGAAAGCCGCCTGGCCGCAATGCTCGCGGAACAAGCTCAGTTCATCGCAGAGCTTGAACCCATCCTGGCCGAAGCCGGTTTTGAGGCCTCGCCCTTTCTTCCGCCTTGGCAGCGGCAGGCCCACCAAGCCGCCGAGATCCTCTGGCGGCTCTCGCCTCTGCCGGACCGTTTGCAAGCCGAAAAAGCCGCCCTCCTGGAGGGGAGCGTCCCCCCAGCCCAGCGGATGCAGGCCCTTGAACAGCGCATCAAATTTTATGACGATATTGCCCGGCAGATGATTACCTTCATGATTTCCGAGAACCCCCAAGCATACCGGCGGTATCGCGACAGACCGAAAGGGCTGGCCGGAAGCATGGCCGTGCAGGAGATCTTGGAGCCCTATTTCTTGTTTGTCGCCGCCAATGGCGAGGCTGTGGAGGCCATACAGCATGCTCTCGGGAATAAAGAAGGACTCACCCTGCTTTGGGCTATGAAAGACGCCCCGGAAGCGCGCAACCTGACTATGGAGATCCTGCGCGTCAACGATCTCTCCCCGGTCCGCAAGCGGGCCCTGATCGAGCTTGCCCTCCAAGATATCGAGGCGGCCCGGGAGCGCCTCGCTGATCTGCCGCGTCTGTTGGCCCTGGAACAGGGGTATGATGATATCCTCTCCTCAGCGGACGATGCCGTTGCCTTTTCGGTCTCCTCGTTGCTGCCCCAAGCCGCTGAGCGCTTTGCGGAGCTGAAAAAGATTCCCTTAGCCACCAAACCAATGAGCAAACCGGCCGCCTCCCTGACCGTAACCAAACGAGAGAAGCTCTTCTCCGGCCGGGAACTGGAGGCAATGGAAGAGCTAGAGGCAAAGGCCTTTTCAATCGGCGCGCTCGGTAAGATGGGCCTCCAGCTTTCCTTGCTTCGGCCCGGAGAAACCCTGTACGCCCTCTCCTGGGGCACCCGGCCCCAAGGGGGCATTCCCCTGTTCACCGGAACGCCCCTGGCGGAAATTGCCGAAGGGGGCCCTTTCCTGATGCCCTTTACCAAGGAAAATAACTGGATTTTCCTTGCCGCCGGGAACTTTCATGAACCCATACTGCTCCTGGCTTCGCCCGCCGGGCCCCAGGAGGTAGCCGCCCATCTCGGCAGCCTTGGCGTTGTGTATTCCGACCGGGGCATTTATCTTTTTGATATCTCCAAAACACCGCAAACATCTCGAGAAGATATCGTAGATACCCCCGGCCCCCGGCCCCGGCTCACTAACGTTGCCTACCCCGGATTTTTGCCGGAACTGCTCCTCATGGCGGACGCCAAGGGAGCGGCCAGGCTTATGGGCCCTATAACCGCCTTGTGGCGTCCGCTGGGCCCCTGGGGCCGCCCTCAGAACGGAACCAACGGCTGGCAGGAAATCCGCCATGCCCCCCGGGCCGACGCCAAAGGGCTGGCGCTGGGAGAAGCGCCCTTGCTCTCGCTTTCGCCGCATGATCTGGAACAATTACTGAAAAATGGCGAAGCTGTGATCCGCGAGGGTCTGGCTGACGCGCTCCTGGAATATAACGACCTTTCCAAGGAAGAAAGCCGCGCCCGAGCCGACGCCGCCATGGCCATAGCCCGGGGCCTGGGCTACCGGCGGCCTGAACGGTTATCTATAGTGGCCTTTTCCCTCGCCCGCTTGGCGGATTCCCCTCAGGATATGGCGACTCTCGGAGCCATCCTCCTCAATGGCAGCCTGGCGCCTGACGAGCGTTACCTACGCTTTTCCCAGGAGAGCTACATGCTCCAGGAAAAACGGAACGAGGCCCTGCGGCAAGAACAGCGGGAACACAAGGGAAGCAGGCCGCAGGAATAAAAAGAGGCCTTGCGGAAAACGCCTTCCGCAGACCGGCAGCCGCTTGCCGTTGCGTCCTTTTTCCCGGGCGTGGCGGCAGGCGGCTTTTGGTTTTCGGGAAGCCCGCGGCCCGGATTTTACTTTGCTGCCGCGGGCTTTGCTGGTACAGACAAGACATGGCTCCGAGCGCATCAGAACCAACGCCTTCCTCACTGCGCAGCGCCCTTCCGGCGGTGCTGTTTGTGGCTGCGGTCTTTTTCATCAACTATACGGATCGGGCCATTCTCGGCCCCCTCCTGGTGCATATGGAAACGGCTCTCGGGCTGGATCATGTGCAGGCCTCTTCACTTTTGCTCTCTCTTTCCACCGGCATGAGTATTGGGTTGCTGTTTTCCGGAATCGCCGCCTCGCTCATCCGCCCCCGGCTGCTGATATCCTTCTCTGCCATGGGGTGCGGCATTATGCTGCTGCTCCTGACCCGCGCGGCCTCACTGGCCGAAGCCCGCTTGCTGATCCTGGGGCTGGGGCTGGCAGCGGGCTTTTATCTCACGGCAGCCATGGCCACGCTGGGAAGCCTGGTCAAAAGCGAAGACTGGAGCCGCACGATTGCCGTGCATGAGCTTGCTCCCAACATCAGTTTCATCGTCGCGCCCCTGCTTGCGGAATCCGCCGCGGCCCTGTGGGGGTGGCAAAGCGGCTTTTTTATTATGGGCTGCCTCTCTCTGGCCGCGGGATTCCTGTTTTTGCTCTTCGGCAAAGGCGGCTTCCGCAAAGCGGATCGACCTTCGGCCTCGGGTCTTCTCCTGGCGTTAAGGCGTCCGGTCTTCTGGGGCTTTACCTGGCTGTTCGGCCTGTGTGTGGCCGGTGAATTCGCTCCCTTCAGCATCCTGCCCCTCTCCCTCACTGCGGAGCAGCACCTCAGCAGCGAAACCGCCTCCCGCCTCCTTGCCTTCTCCCGCCTGGCTTCCCCTTTCGTTGTCGTTGCCGGAGGCTGGGCCACTGCGCGCCTCGGCGCGACCACCTGCCTGATGCTTTTTTTACTCGTCCACGGTCTGGCCCTGTGCGCTCTGGCCCTGCCCGCCCCTATGGTCGGCCTTCCCGGCCTTTTCGCAGCCATGCTCGGCCAGGCCATGGCTACGGCCTTTGTCTTCCCACCGCTTTTTACCCTTCTGGCTCAGTCCTTTCCCCTTGGTCAACAGCCTCTTTTACTCTCCATCGCCGTGCCCCTCGGCACCTGTTTCGGCACCGGCTTTATCCCCTTGCTCCTGGGGGCCAGCGGCCAGTACGCCAGTTTCTCCCTTGGCTACCTCGTCTTTGGTCTGGTCTGTCTCGCTACGCTCCCTTTTCTACGGGCAATTTCTCGGTAACTTTCCTTTACGAAAGGCTGCATTTTCCCCTGATCCGAGAAATTGAAAAAGGTACGACGGCCCGAGGCAACCATGTCCCTTTCCGTGTCGAAGGCGTCTTGCTTTGAACCGCGGGCTGTTCTATATAGGGCGGATAACGGAGAGGTGGACGATATGGAGTGCCAAGCGCCGGAGAACACACGAACGGTAACCATCACCCGCAAGGAGATGGTGCGGGTCTCTTTGGCCGTTTCCAGAAAATCCCTTATCGCCGTCCCCGTGATCATGGTCGCCCTTTTTTTCGGCATACAGCTTCTTTATGGCGGCCCTGACCTGCTGGCCAGCCCTGAATATTGGCTTCCCTATCTGCCGCTCATTATGCTTCTCGTGCTCCTCTTCCTGCTTGCCGCCTATCGCGCTATTCTCAAACGGGCGAAGCAATGCAAAGCCCTGGACAGCACCTTCCGCATCGGGTTTGACGACACTGTTTTTTTTGAAGAATGCGCTTATTTCACCTCGATCCTCCGCTGGGAATATCTGCAGGGCTGGCAGGAGCTTTCCGAGCACATCCTCCTCTATGACGGCAGCCATGAATATCTCGTGCCCAAAGCGCCTTGGAGCGAGGCGGAATGTGAAGCCATGCGCGCTTGCCTGCGCGCCAAAGCCACCCCGGAGAAGACGCTGTGAGCGGCGCACCGGGCGGCAAGGCTTGCCGGAGGACCGGCAAACCGGCCATTGCCGATAATTTGACCGCCTCGGGCAACCGAGAACCGGCCGTTGTGCCTGATTCTTCCGGGCGTTCCGCACCGTGCGGCCATGCCACCGACAAACCGCTTTATGCCGCGAGATCCGGCGGCAACGCTGTTCCCGGCCAAGGCAGGCAGGGCAGCCGACAACGAGGCCGCTTCAAGGCTCTCGGGCTCCGTCTGGCGCGGCGTTTCTGTTTGCTGACGGCTGTCTTTTTCGGCATCACCCTGGTCAGCTTTACCGTTATCCACCTGGCCCCGGGTTCTCCGGTAGATCTGGAAACCAGCCTTAACCCCCTGGTGGATCCTGAAGCCAAAGAACATTTTGAAAAGCTTTACGGATTGGATAAGCCCCTGTACGAACGGTACATACTGTGGGTTTCCAAGTTGGTTCGTCTGGATTTCGGCACCTCCTTTTCCAGCGATCGACGCCCGGTGCTGGAAAAGATCGGCGAACGGCTGCCTTTGACCGTGGGCATGAACGCCATCTCTCTTGTGCTCACTCTGCTCATTGCCATTCCCATGGGCTGCATCGCGGCGCGGCGGCGCGGCGGCTGGTTTGACAGATCAACGACCCTGCTGGTCTATATCGGCTTCGCCATGCCCAGCTTTTGGTTGGCCCTCCTCCTGCTGCTGCATTGCAGCATCGAACTGCGCTGGTTTCCGCTCTCGGGCTTAACCTCGTTGCATTTTGAATCCCTAGACGCCTGGGGCAAAATCAAAGATGTAGCCTGGCACCTCGCCCTGCCTATTTTTGTTTACACCTTCGGCGCTCTGGCGGGCATATCCCGCTTTATGCGTTCCTCAATGATCGACGCGTTACGTCAAGATTACATCGTCACGGCCCGGGCCAAAGGGCTTTCAGACACCGCGATTGTCTTCAAACATGCCTTACGCAACGCGCTTCTTCCGGTTATTACGCTGCTGGGCCTCTCCTTGCCCGGGCTTATCGGCGGCAGCGTGATCATTGAATCTATCTTTGGGCTGCCCGGCTTGGGCCAACTTTTCTACACGGCCGTCATGACCCGGGATTATCCCCTGATTATGGGCAACTTGGTCATCGGAGCCTTCCTGACCCTGGCCGGAACGCTGCTGGCCGATCTCTGCTATGGCCTGGCCGATCCGCGCATCCGCAGCGGCGGCCCCGACAAAGAGGATGGAGCATGAACCCCGTTGCCACGCGCCAGACTCACGATGCCCCCCGCAACGCCGGGGAAGGCGAAGCTCCCCTCCCTTCGCAGCCTAACGACGGCAAGGCCTGCCGCCCGCGCCGCCGGGGCAATCCGGCTGTAAGAAAAAACGTATCGCCGGCGGTGCGCGCTTCCGCGCGCTTGCTCCGCAAATACTGGATGCTCTGGTTGGGGCTCTCCCTGGTGGGCTTGGCCTTTCTGGCTGCTCTGCTGGCCCCGGTTATCGCGCCCTTTGACCCTAATCAACAAAAACTGGCCACCGATCTTTCAACTATCTTCCAGCCGCCTTCGCTGCTGCATCCCATGGGCACCGATTCCCTCGGGCGGGATGTTTTCTCCCGCCTGCTCTACGGGGCTCGGGTTTCGCTTTGGGTAGGTCTGGTTTCCGTGGGCATTGCCACACTGATTGGGGTCACCCTGGGCCTGGTGGCAGGCTACTTCGGCGGCCTGGTGGATGAAGCCATTATGCGGGCTGTAGATGTTATGCTCTGTTTTCCCGCCTTTTTCCTGATCTTAGCAGTTATCGCCTTTCTGGAGCCCAATCTTTTCAACATCATGATCATCATCGGCCTGACATCCTGGATGCGGGTAACCCGCCTGGTGCGGGCCGAAACCCTAAGCGTACGCCGCCGCGAATACGTGGCCGCTGCCCGTTTGGCAGGAGCCGGAACCGGCCGCATCCTCATCCGGCACATCCTGCCCAACGTTATCGCCCCGGTGCTGGTTTCCGCCACCTTGGGCATCGCCGGGGCCATTCTCACGGAATCTTCCCTCTCTTTCCTAGGGCTGGGCATCCAGCCTCCGCTATCCAGTTGGGGCAACATGCTCCTGGAGGGCAAACAATCCTTGGAAATCGCCTGGTGGCTGTCTGTTTTTCCGGGCATGGCCATCCTGTTAACCGTGTTGGGTTATAACCTGCTCGGCGAAAGTCTGCGCGATTTGTTGGACCCCCGTTCCCGATGAACCCCGGCCGTCACCCGCTCCGTTGCCCCGCCCCTTCTCAAGGGGAGAGGTCAAAGCCATGCGCATGCTTGCCGCCTCGTCTTCCCATGCGTATATTGAACCTGAACTTGTGATAGGGATGTAAGGCACATGCTCGAGTTTCTGCGGATTCAGAACCTGGCGCTCATTGAGGATATGGAGCTGGAATTTTCCCCGGGCCTTAACGTGTTGACCGGTGAAACCGGCGCCGGGAAAAGCTTTATCCTCAAGGCGCTGACCTTTCTTGCCGGCGAACGTCTGGGGGCTGATCTGGTGCGGCCGGGCGCGGAAAAAGCTCAGGCCGAGGGCCTTTTCATCATGCCAGATGGAACCGAACATATCCTCCGCCGAGAACTGACCGCCGAAAGCGGCCGGAGCCGAATTTTTCTCAATGATGCCCTTGTCTCCCAAGAAAAAATCCGGGAACTGCGGCCTTCTCTGTTGCTGCACAGCAGCCAGCACGGGCAACAGCAGCTTCTTTCGCCGGTCTTCCAGGCGGGCATCCTGGATGCCTTCATGGCCCAACCGGGAGTAATCGAGAAAAAAGACCGCCTGATCCGAGAACTTAAGGCCATTGCCGCCCGGCGCAGGGAACTTGAGGAACGCGCCGCCCAACTGGCCCAACAGCGGGAAATTCTTGAATTCCAGCAACAGGAGATCGACAAGGTCAATCCCCTGCCCGGCGAAGAGGAGGAACTGGAAAGCCTGCGCCAAGAACTGCGCCGTGTGGAAGCCCAAAGCAAAACCGTGGAAGAAGCCCTGGAAACCCTGCATGGCCGAACCGGCGGCTTTGATGACCCTACAAGCCTGGTCCGCGGCTTGGAAAAAATGGAGCGGTTGTTACACGCCCTGGCCGAGGATGATGAATCCTTCCAGCCGGATTACGAGGCTCTAACAGAACTGGCCGCCGGATTGCGCGATCTGGATGGTCGGCTACGCCGCTTGGCTGCCGCCTCCCCCGAAAAGGAACAGGAACGCATCGAAGCCCGACTGTACACCCTGGCCCAGCTTAAGCGCAAACTCCACCGCCCCATGGAGCACATCTTGGCCTTGCGCGAGGAAATCGCTGAAAATCTATCTTTTTTGGATTCCTGCGCTCTGGATGCCAAGCAACTGGCCCGGGAAGAAGAAGCCGCCTGCGCCCGCCTGGCCGCCCACCTGGCCCGGCTCAATCCGGCCCGGCGCGAGGCCGCGGCCCGCCTTGGCCGCGCCTTGGAGGAAGAGCTGCGCGGCCTGGGCTTTTCCGAGCATGTGGCTGTTGGTTTTGCGTTCAGCCCGCATATCCTGCACCCCGGTCATGACGGCTGCGTTGAAGAACGGGCCCGGCTGCTCTGGCGGCCCAACCCCGGCCAGCCCGAACAACCCCTGGATAAAATAGCCTCCGGCGGCGAACTCTCCCGCTTCCTCCTGGCCTTGGTCTCGCTTTTAAGCCGGAAATCCGGCGAAGAAGCCACCCTGATTTTCGATGAAGTGGATGCCGGGGTTGGGGGGCTCACCCTGAACCGCGTCGCGGAAAAATTGGGCCAGCTTGCCGCCGATCGCCAGCTTTTAGTGATCACCCACTGGCCCCAGCTTGCGGCCCGCTCCTCCCGGCATTTTCGCGTGCGCAAGGAAGTGCGCGGCGGCGATACCTTTACCCTCTGCGAACGCCTCAGCCCTGACGAACAGCGCAAAGAACTTGCCCGTATGGCCGGCGGCGGTCCCATGGGCGAAGCCCTGGCCCGCGAGCTGGTCCGATAGTTCGCGCAACTGCCTGCCCTTTCCGCAAGCCTCGGGCCGTGAACATCTTCCGCCCCATGCCTTCGGCGGCCGGAGCGTTGCCCTTTCCTCTCCCCCCGGGTATACTCGGCGCATATGGTCTCGGCGTTCCGCATCTTCTTGCGGCCTCTCCTGCCGCGAAGCGGACGCGCCGCCCTCTGTTTCCACCCCAACCCAGCCCAAGGAGGCAGCATGCGTTACGATCTCCTCATTCGCGGCGGCCGCGTCGTTGATCCCCTCAATACTATTGACACCATCGCGGACCTCGGCGTTGTTGATGGAAAAATCAGCACTCTGGAAAACGGCATCGACCCGATACACGCTGCCGAAGTCATCGACGCCGCGGGCCTTCTGGTCATGCCCGGCATTGTAGACGCCCACGTTCACGTTGTGCGGGAAGATGTCAAGGGCGTTGGTTACACGATGCTTCTGCGCAAGGGCGTGACGACCGCCCTGGATATGAGCGGCCCCATTGACGCTGTTATGGAGGAAACCCTGGCCTACGGCCAGGGCCTGACCGTGCTCTCGCTGCATGCCCTGGGCATTGGCAAGGATATCAAAACCAACGACCCCGGCCGGGAGGAAATTGCCGCCGCCATCGACGCCGTGTTGGAAAAAGGGGCCTTCGGCATCAAAATCCTGGGCGGGCACTATCCGCTTACCCCCGAAGCCACAGCGTTGATCATTGAAGAATGCGCCAAGCGGGGCGTCTACATTGCTACCCACGCGGGCACAACCAAAACCGGAAGCAACATCTTGGGGCTGGAAGAAGCCGTGGATCTCTCCCAGGGCCACCCCTTGCATGTAGCCCACGTGAACGCCTACTGCCGGGGCCAGATCGAGGATCCCATCAGTGAAGCCCGCCGGATGCTCGACAAACTCCGTAAAAACCCGCACATTGTCTCCGAGGGCTACCTTTCGGTCATGAACGGCACCACCGCCGCCTTTACCGAAAATGATACCCCCAAAAGCAACGTCACCCGAACCTGGCTTGAGAAAAAAGGCTACACCGCGAATAGGGCGGGCATGGCCAAGGCCATCGAAGAGGGCTGGGCCCTGATCTACGCCAATGGAGGCGGGGAAATGACCTACCTCAGTCCGGAACAGGGTATGGCCTACTGGAAAAAGAGCGGCTATACCGCCAACTGCTCCTTCCCCGTCAACAACCCCGTGGCCATGCTGGCTGCCGCCACCGGCCGCCGCGAAGACGGCTCTTTTGTTGTGAACGCCATCAGCACCGATGGCGGCGGCATCCCCCGCAACGTCATCTTTGAAAACGGCATCCGCCTGGTGGGGATGCGCTATATGGAACTACGCGACTTCGTCGCCAAAAGCACCCTCTACCCGGCCCGCATGCTCGGCCTGACCAACAAAGGACATTTCAGCCCGGGCGCTGACGCGGATATCGCCGTCTTCGATATGGCTACGGCGGCGGCCCGCTACACCATCACCGGCGGCAAAATCCGCATGGCGGGCGGCATCTGCAGCGGCGGCCCCGGAACTCTGGTCACCACGGAACAAGGGCTCCGGGCGGCCAAGGGCATCGGCCTGCCCTGCATCCTTGCGGATATGCACAACAGTACCTTTAGAAACGGCAACTAGCGTCGTGGAGCATCGTACTCCCTCTTCTTCCGAAGGCCGGGGCCTTGCCCCGGCCTTCCCCTAAGGGGCACAGCAGTCTCAAAGGAACCGAAAGGCCGTTCCCCTGCCCTGGAAAACCACGAGCGGAGGCGACCGAATCAGCCATATTCCCGCCCCGGGCGGAGGACGTTTTCACGGGGCACAGCCGGCTCTCGGGCCGCCGGATCGTTTCACGCGCTCTCCGGATCGTGGTCTGAGCCTGCCGTGTGAAAACGCAAGGCGGGCACGCCCACGCCCGCGGCTTCGGCCTCACGGGCCAGTTCGTCGTGCTCGGGACGAACGTAGCCTTGGCCCTCGAGTTCGTAGCGCTTGGCCCGAAGGGGTTTGCCGTTCAGGCGGGTTGTGGTCGCTTCCCGAGGCAAAACCAGGCGCTCCATGACCTGACGGCGAATGCCCAGGGTGTGGGTGTGGCGAAAAAAGGCGGCCATAACCTCTTCTTCCTTCTCCGGTCGGCAGATAACTCGAAACGCGCCGCCGGGACGGTTTTTCTTCATAATACCGGGAATCCATAAGGCATCCGCCGCCCCGGCTTCGAGCAGACGGTCAAAGGCCTGACCGAGTTCCTCGCCGGTGAGGTGGTCGATGTGGGTTTCCAAAACGATGATCTCTTCCCTGATCAATCCGCGCATGGGATCTCCTTGCTGCCTTGTTGCCCGGCCTCGGGGTGTTTTCCCCTTCATTGCCGCCGCTGTGCCTTTTGCGGACCTGCAACGTCAGGCGGAAACAACGAGCGGCGTAGCTCCTTATGACGCCGTTGCCGCTTTTTTCCCTCTTTCCTGCCGCAGGAACCAGGGAGCGTTGCGCGGACGCAAGGCAGGCAGCAACAGCCCCTGGAGCCTTGCCGTGAAAAAAGGGCATCCTCCGGAGACAAAACGCCGTTTCGCCGTAAGGACCGGAAAAGGAACATCAGGCGGGCTGCCTGCTCTCATGCGCTCCCGCTTGCCAAGCCCCGCAAATGCCCCGGGCGGGAACAGCCTTGCGGGATCACCACAGGCCCGCTCTTAGGGCCACGGCGCGGCAAGGGATCAATAGCGTTTGCGTTCGGCAAACCCCCGCCCAATGACGTTATAGGTATTTTCGATGATCAAAAAAGCTTTGGGGTCGATGCTGTAAACAATCTCTTCAAGGCGTTTGAGCTGGTAGTTCTGCACAATGGTCATAATGACGTAGCGTTCTTGGTTGGTATAGGCGCCCTTGGCGTAAAGGTAGGTTACCCCCCGGTGCAGGCGTTCTAAAATGGCTTCCGCGATCTGCTCGGAAATATCCGAGATGATGATAGCCATCTTGCGTTGGTTGACGATATTCATGGAGTAATCCAAAATGCCGCTGTAAATGTAGACGACAACAATGGAATACAGGACCTTATCCAGGGGCATAGAGGTCAGCGCAACCAGGAAGAGGACCAGGTTAAAGGCAAAACTGAACCCGCCTACCTTGAGATTGTATTTCTGGTGCAAAACGATGGAAACGATGGTCAGGCCGCCGTCACTGCCGAGAGAACGAAGCATGATGGCCAGCCCCACGCCGCATATGCTCCCGGCAGCCACGGCCGCAAGCAGAGAATCTTCCAACGGGGCGTGGTAGGTGATGAGCTGGGCCGCCAGAGAGGTGACCAACATGCCGTACAGGCTGTAGAAAAAAAACCGTTTGCTCAGAAAATGCCAGCCGAGCAGCAGCACGGGTATATTGAAAAGCACGTACCAGATGGCCAAAGACAGCAGATTTGTTTCATAGTAAAGCAGCATGGCCGCGCCGAACAGGCCCCCGGAAATGAATTCGTGGGGTACGGCAAAGGCTTTAAGACCAAAGGAGAAGCAAATGCCTCCAACGGTCAGTAAAAAAATGTTCCAAGGAATCGACATGGTTATACGGCGGATATCAAAATGAGGCATATTCCGGCTCCTCCCGCTTTTTCGACGCGGGGCTACAATGCTGTAAAAATAGCTACAGGAGCGCGCTCCGGCGCTGCTGACGCAGCAGGCTATAACGTATCGCGCGACAAAGGTCTATGAGCAAACTATGATTCTCCGGACTGCGTCTTGCCAGAGACCTGCATCTCCTGTATACAATCCCTTGTGTGTTGACTTTTGCTTTTTTTCCTTTATTTTACAAAGCGTCAGGAAGCCCGCCCCGCCGGATGCGCGCGCCACAAAATTTTTAGGGAATCCCCGGGGCTGTAGTGGGGATTCTTACGGCATTGACGGTCTTCCGGCTCTCCTGGTTCAGGCGCACGGGAGAATCCGGAAAGCGTCCTTCCGGTATAAGGCGTCGGAAGGTGGCAACCGCCTTATCAGGCATGGTAAGTAAGCCTAAAAAGGAGAAGCCGATGGCTGAAGTATCTTTTAATGGAAAAACATTTGAAGTTGACGAAGACGGTTTCCTGCTTCGCTTCGATGACTGGACCCCGGATTGGATGGAATATGTGAAGGAATCCGAAGGGATTACCGATATCACCGATGATCACCAAAAGATCCTCGATTTCCTTCAGGATTACTACAAAAAGAACGGCATCGCCCCCATGGTGCGCATCCTTTCCAAAAACACCGGCTACAAATTGAAGGAAGTGTACGAACTCTTCCCCTCTGGCCCCGGCAAGGGAGCCTGTAAAATGGCCGGTCTGCCCAAACCCACAGGTTGCGTCTGATCACTGCATTGCATACCGCTCGGCACACAGGTGGTATGGTTCCCGTATCCCGGCATTCCATGCTGTCGGGATACGGGAATTTTTTATTGTTGCTCTGAGCAAATCAGTCTTTTCCCACCTGCGCGGGGAGAACCGGTTTCTGGAGTGAAACCGCGCCTCGAGGAAAAAATCACCCCCCTGCCCCTACATTATTATAGCCGGATTGTTTCCCCGGGGATATCGTCTGGGCACCGGTATTCGGTCAGGGCTGCCCGCCGGTTCCGGGAAGTAGGGAGCCGGTCGGCGCGGTCTTTCAACCACACAACCAAGGAGCAATCCATGAGTCTTCTCCAAAACTTACAAAATATGCTCGGACAAAACCTGCAAAGCCTCAAGGGCAATAAGACGCTCGGCGGGCTGGGCGATCTTTTGAACCCCTCGTCATCCTCGGGCCTCTTTGGCCCCGCGGCCCTTGGCGGCCTGCTCGGGGCGCTGCTGACCAGCAAAGCAATGCGGGGCGTTGCCGGAGGAGCCGTTCTGGCCGGCGGCGCGGCAGCGCTGTGGAATAAATATAAAAACGGCTTTTCAAAGCTGGGAGCAGAGACGCGCTCCGATCAGGGCTCCGACCTCGGGGCCGAATCTTCCGGATCCAGCCCCTACACAGGCGCGCCCGCGCCGCTTCACGACCAGGCCGTTCGTCTGGTCCGGGCCCTGGTCTACGCGGCCAAAAGCGACGGCCATATTGTTGAAGCCGAACAGGCCGCCATCCACGAAAATATCAAAAAACTGAACCTTGGCGCTGAAGGGGAAGCCCTGGTCAACCAGGCCCTCAAGGAACCCCTGGATCCCGCCCGCGTCGCTGAAGGCGTAACCAGCGAACAAGAAGCGTTGCAACTGTATATGGTAAGCTGCTCAATCGCCGGTATTGACCACTTTATGGAGCGGAGCTACCTTGATGCGCTGGCCGCGGCTCTGAAAATTCCGCCCGAGGTCAAAGAGGATATCGAATCCAAACTCCATGCGCCTGCGCAGGGCTGAGTTCGAGCACCACGCCGGGTAAGGCCGGGTGGCCTGGAGCGGCCCTGCCCGAAGCCCGGGAATATTTTTGTATGCCTCCGGCGGCCGGGGATCAAACCGGACCCGCCCGGGGCCTGATTCCCCTAGTCCCCCCCAGGGGAAGAAGCCCGGCGCGCCCGGGCCAAGCCGCCGCTTGCCGCGCGCCATAAGGCACAATCTGCCTCCGAAACGCTCGCCGGCCTTGTACCTCAAGGGGTACAAGGCCGGCCATTGCATTGGAAAAAAACGTACAGGCACATGGTCTGCCAGGCGCCGGATGCCGTCAGACCGGCTCCGCGACAACGCAGACCGTTGGCCCGGCTATTTGGCCAGGCGGTACAAGGTTTCCGTCAGCAGATCCAAGCCGGCCATGATATCATCGATATCCGCATGCTCTTCGGGATGGTGGCTAAGACCATCCTTGTTGCGAATAAAGATCATGCCCACGTCGGCAATACGAGCAACGTTCATTGTATCGTGCCCGGCTCCGCTGACCAGGCGCATAACCGGCAGCTCAAGGGCCCGGCAGGATTCCTCCAAAACCTCGAGAATGCGCGGGGTCATGCGCACAGGGGTATCGGTGACCAGGCGGCGGAATTTGATAGGCAGACCATGCACCGCGCTGATGCCTTCGGCGGCTTTTTCCACGGCCGCTTCGGCCTCATCCATGACAGCCCTATCCGTGCCGCGCAGGTCAAGCCACAGCTCCACCTTGCCCGGGACCACGTTCATGGCTCCAGGGGAGACAACAAGGTTGCCCACGGTGGTCACGATTTCCTTTTTGGCAAATCGGTTGCCCACGGCGCGGATAGCCAAGACCAGATCCGCCGCGCAGACCAGGGCGTCTTTACGGTTGTTCATCGGCGTGCCGCCGGAGTGGCTGGCCTTCCCTTCAATGACCACGTGACTGCGGATCGGAGCGGCAATAGCCGTGACCAGCCCTACAGGAATGCCGGCTTCATCCAGGTTGGCGCTCTGCTCGATGTGCATTTCCACAAAGGCGGCAAGCTCCCCTTTATGCCGGATCGCCCCGGGCAGTTTTTCAAAATCGTAGCCGGCATGGTTCATGGCTTCGGGCAGGCTGAGACCTTCCTTATCCTTCTGGCCTCGCGCCACATCCAGGTCTGCCGTGCCGACCATAACCTTGCTGCCGAAGGTAGAGAGTGAGAAACGGCTGGATTCCTCCATCTGAAAAATGATCAGCTCCAAGGGATGCCGCAGCGGGCCGCGCTCTTTAAGACGCATGAGGGCGGCCAAAGAGGCCGTGCTGCCGACCATGCCGTCAAAGTGCCCTCCTTCGGGCACGGTATCGATATGCGATCCGGTGCCGATGGCCGGAGCCGCGCTATCCGTGCCTTCCAGCCGCCCGATGATATTGCCGAAGGCATCCTCACGCACGGCCAGACCGGCCTCTTTCATCAGGCCGGTAAAATACCGCCGCGCCTCCAGATCGGCCGCCGAAAAAGCCAACCGGCTCGAGCCGCCGCTCTGTGTTCTGCCGATGGTGGAAAGGGTTTCCAGAACGTTGCTGACCCATTGTTTGTTCATAGTGTCTTCCTTGTCGTAAAAAGGAGAGGGAAAGATACAGCCTTTTTTCGCTCATAGCACCAGCCGCCGGACAGAGGCAAGGGCGGGGCAGCTTCTTTTCCGCCGGAAAAGCGGCAGCCTCAGGCAAACCACAGGCCCTCCGCAGCAGGAGGCGTGTTCTCGGAACAGCCGGGGCAGAGCCTGGAGGCGTTCCGCCCCGGGCGGCTGGGTTCCCATCCTTCCCGGCGCCAAGCGCCCTCTCCCCCCTGGCGGCGTCAGTCGGAAAAACAAAGCGCAGGGTATGCCTCGGCACGCCGGATGCTGCCGAGAAAAACAGAACTTCTGAAAGAACTCCAATGAATCCAGGCGGTATTCGGGAACAGGCAGAGAGTATGTTGTTTTTTTGTCACAACCATGTGGCATAAAAGCCACTTCGTCTAAAAAGACACAATGCCTGATCTGCCCGCTTCGGCATTATTTCTTGCGCTGCTTCTTAGAAATCGCGGCTGTTATAGTGGCATAGTCTTTGCTTTTTCCTTGGCGGAGGGTCTATGAACCAAACCACTATCGCGAAATCCATCGAATGCACCGGCATTGGCCTGCACAGCGGGAAGGCTGTTCGCCTTGGCTTGCGCAGCGCCGCCGAAAATACAGGTATTGTTTTCCATCTTCGTGACGGCAAAACCAAAAAAGCTATCCGGCTCAGCCCTGCTCCTGACGCGGTCATAGCCACGGGGCTGGCCACAACCCTGGGCGGCCGGGACGGCGCTCGGGTGGCCACGGTGGAGCATCTGCTCGCGGCAGTCCGCGGGTTGGGCATCGACAACATCCATATAGATACTGAAGGTGGCGAAATCCCGATCATGGACGGCAGCGCGGCTTCTTTTGTTATGCTGTTGAACAATGCCGGCATCGTGCGCCAGAACGCCCCCCGTCGGGTTATGCGCATCAAAAAGCCCATCACCTTCGCCCATGAAGGAAAATCCATCATTGCCCGGCCCTATGCAGGCTTTTTTGTGGATTACAGCATCGATTTCCCCCACAAACTCATCGGCAGCCAGCGTAAAGCCATGGAGATAACCCCGCAAAGCTTTGCGGCCATCTCCAGAGCCAGAACCTTCGGCTTTTTGCGCGATGTGGAAATGATGCGCGAAAAAGGGCTCGCCCTTGGCGGCTCCCTTGATAACGCCGTTGTTCTGGATGAATGCGGCGTGGTCAATCAAGACGGCCTGCGCTTCCCTGATGAGTTCGTCCGCCACAAAATTTTGGATTTTGTCGGCGATATGGCCAATCTGGGCCTGCCTTTGGAAGGGCACTTTACGGTTTCCCGCTCCGGGCACGGCCTGAATAATGAATTTCTGCGCACAATCAGCGCCAACGCCTCCATGTATCTGCAGGAGATCATCTACGCGCCCGTGCGCCGAGAAGAAGCCCCCGCGAACGACTGCGTGAGCCTCGGCCGGGAACCCGTCTTTTCGCCTCTTTGATCACAAGGCGCATCACGCTTTATGTCCCCGGAGCCCTCAGGTTTCGGGGACATTATTCATGGGATGCGAGCAAGCCGAGTTTACGCATCTTTTTATAAAGCCCGTTTCTTGATATGCCAAGTTCCTTGGCGGCGCGGCTCTTATTGTTGTTGTTCCGTTGCAGGGCCGTCAGGATAATCCGCCTTTCCGTGTGGGCACTGGCGTTGACAAGGGAGAGTTCAGGGGCGGAAACTTCGGCCCCCCGGGGCAAAGACAAAGAGTTTCCCCTGAGAAAACGAACCGGCAGGTGGTATACTTCCATACAATCTTCCGAACCTTCCATGCTGCAAAGAGCGGAGGTCAGGATATTTTTTAATTCGCGGACATTGCCCGGCCAGGCGTTTTGATGGAAAAAACGCATCACCTTCTGGGAAAAACTGATCTCCTTTGCCCGCTGATCGCCCGCGATTTCGTGAAGCAGATGCTCAGCAAGAAGCGGAATATCGGGCCTTCTCTCGCGCAGAGGAGGGATTCGCAATTCGAGGATGGTCAGACGATGGTAAAGATCTTCACGAAAAGTTCGTTCCCGCACCAACTGGCCAAGATCTCTATTGGTCGCGGCAATAAGCCGAAAATCCGTGTACACCGGAGCGCCGCTTCCGATTTTTTGCACTTCTTTGTTTTCCAGAACACGAAGCAATTTGGATTGCACCGGCAAGGGCAGCTCGCTGATTTCATCCAAAAAAATAGTCCCTGTATCGGCCAATTCAAATTTCCCCTTGAGCCCGCCGGATTTCGATCCGGTAAAAGCTCCATCCGCATAGCCGAAAAGTTCTGATTCGACCAAGTTGGGCGGCAAGGCCGCACAATTGACGGAAATAAAAGGCTTTCCGGCGCGGGGGCTAGCCATATGCAGGGCTTGGGCCACCAGCTCCTTGCCGGTGCCGCTTTCGCCGACAACCAATATGGAAGCGGAACTCCTGGCAAAACGGCGTCCGTATTCCTTCATCTCCCGCATGACCGGCGTTTCGCCAATGATAGTATCAAAGGTATAAAGAATACCGTGCGGATCAAAGCTCTTTTTATCGTAATATGCTATCTTTTCTTTTAAGATCTGGATTGATTCAAGAAGTTTATCAATATTATTTTTTTCAAGGGTTGTCGTAAGCGTTTCTACAACACAACAAATAACTTTTTTGGAGTCATCCAGAATAGGAGTTCTCCAGGTGATGCCTTCAACGCCGCTGTGGGATATGGTTGGATGCGTATTCGTTTTTTTTGAGTTTACAGCAGTAAAAAACCCTGTTTCAGTTGTACTGAACAGCGTATCAAGTTTTTCCCCTATATAATTCTTTCTTTTATCAATATTAAATATTTTATATTCTGAATCATTAAAATAAAGAATTGTGCCATCGGGGGCAACAAGCGATATTCCTATAGTAAATGCGTTTATTAGCTGTAAAAAAAGCGGGTTTTCCAGGAGTTCTGAAAGTTCCTTACAGGCAGTGCCCGCACCGGCGATTTTCTTCCGGGCCATTCCCCACCTCCTCTCCCTCATGACGCGGCGCTCGGTAAAAAGCAGCGGAAAACGCGCAGGCTCCCCTGATGCAAAAAAGCAACTTTCTGCAGAGGTATTCCAAAAATTGGAACATGCGCGCCGCTGTCAACCGCAAGTATCATTTTTTATGCAATCAGGTTACATGAAATGAGTAATAAAATTACTATGGTACTTATAAAATGTAAACCCTATGCCAACTGAGGTTTACACATTTCCAGCGGAAAAACCCCTCAATAAAAGAATAACCACTTGAAATTTCATGGAATATAAAGAGTGGAATAGTCCTTGCTCACGCTTTTGCAACGCTGTTGCCCGGGGTGATGCCGCGGGAGAACGAAGGAGCAGAGCTATGAATCCATATACGCTGGTGGTGCGCGGCAACGTTGTAACGGCCGAGGGAATTCTGGACGATATGCAAATTGCCGCGCGCGACGGCGTTATTGCATCGCTTCATACGGGAAATGAACGCCTTGCTGCGGAGGAGATCATAGACGCCCGGGGGAAACTTGTTTTTCCCGGGATTATCGACGCCCATGTTCACTGCTACAGCTATAGCCATGAAGGAGTAACCAACGCGACCCGCTCCGCCGTTGCCGGCGGCGTGACCTCCATTGTGGATATGCCCTTTGATGCCGTTGATCCGGTTACCACTGATTCCATCCTGCGGCGCAAGATTATCGCCGTAAACAAAGAAGCGATTATTGATGTGGCGCTTTTGGGCACGATTCCCAAAACCGGTGAGGCAACGGAACTGCCGGCAATGGTTGCAGATGGAATCTGCGGCTTAAAGCTTTCGGTTACGGAAAGCGATCCGAAACGATTTCCGCGCATCAATGACGCCATACTCCACAACATTCTCCCCCAATATGCCGCCTATGGCCTGCCGGTAGGGTTTCATGCGGAAAACGACGAGATCATTAGGCACAACACCGAAGTGGCCAAGGCTGCCGGCCGGCGCGGCATCGAACAGCACGGGGCCACCAGACCCCCTCTTAGCGAATATTTGGAAATTGCCAAGCTGTTGGAATTCGCGGCTTACTCGGGCGTTCCTCTGCATTTGAACCATGTAAGCCTTCCGCGCAGTATTGCGATGGCAACGCGCTATAAAAAAGCCGGATGCAATATTACCACGGAAACCTGCCCCCACTATCTCTTGCTTGATGAAGGCGATATGGTCCGTTTGGGAATGCGGTCAAAAATCAATCCTCCCTTGCGCGAGAACGGCGCCGGAGAAGGCTTGTGGAAATGCCTTCTGGCCGGAGAAATTGATATCCTGGCCTCGGATCATGCCCCCTGGCCCCTCTCCCGCAAGGCTTCCGATGATGTTTTTGCCAACGCCAGCGGTTCGCCGAGCGTGGAAACCTTGCTGCCCCTCATGTTCTCCGAGGCCGTGGCGCGGCGGGGAGCGCACCCTTCGTTCCTGGCCCGCCATATGGCGGAAAACCCGGCCCGGCGCTTTGGCCTTGCATCCCGCAAGGGACGGCTTTTTCCCGGAATGGATGCCGACATAACCATTCTGGACCCGGCAATTTCCTGGGTAATCCATGCCGATGAACTGTTTGCCGCCGCGGGCTGGACTCCTTTCGAGGGGGTTGCTGTGCAGGGCAAAGTTGTTGCCACCATTGTCAGAGGTCGTCTGCTTTACAACGGCCGGGATGTTTTGGGCCATCCCGGAGACGGCCGGTTTCTGCCCGCCGACCGGCAGCAGGGCCGCGATGCGTAAGGCCCCGAGCAGGCTTCAAAAAACCATTTTGTCCGCGAAAAGCCGGCTGGTTTCCCTGGCGAAAAAAACGCGGGCCAAGGCATAGGGGCATACGCCGCAATCGGTTTTTTCCGGCTGCCGCCGCCAGGGACGCCAAGACGGCTTCACAGCAAAAATGGAGTGGGAAACGCGCCGAACACCGCCTGTCTTTTTCCGGAACCTTCAAACCAAGGAGTAGTGTATGCGTTCTTTTATCCGCTGTTGCCTTTCGGGATTCCTGGTCCTGGCCTTTCTGACGGTTCCACAGCAGGGGGGCGCTGCCCCTATTCCGCTGAAAATGTCGGCCACACAGCCGATAACCCATCCCAACTATCTTGCCCTTAAACATCTTGAAAAACTGTTGAACGAAAAAGCGCCCGGCCGGTTTGCCATTTCCGTGCACGGCGGCATGAGCCTGGGTTCTGATGTTGATGTGGCCCGCCAGGTACGGGCCGGCCTCATTCAAGTAGCCACCAACGCCACAGCGAATTTATCCAAC
The DNA here is from genome assembly GCA_949741925.1 of uncultured Desulfovibrionaceae bacterium. Taxonomy (GTDB): domain Bacteria; phylum Desulfobacterota; class Desulfovibrionia; order Desulfovibrionales; family Desulfovibrionaceae; genus JAJDHY01. The sequence goes on from CATJOY010000039.1 coordinate 42,224, forward strand.
CTCTCCCCCGTGATGGCGGTATGCGACCTGCCCTATCTCTTTGAAAGCACCGATGAGGCCCTGGCCGTTCTTGACGGCCCTTATGGCCAGGAACTCCTCGCTACCTTGCCCAAGGCCGGCATTGTGGGCCTGACCTATATTCCGGCCTCATTCCGCCAGATATTCAACAATAAGCGCCAGGTGCACAGCCTGGAAGATATCAAAGGCCTCAAGCTGCGCGTGGCTCAATCGGCCATGGATATCGCCGCGGCCAAAGTCATGGGCGCAGCCCCCACCCCCTTGGCCTTTGGCGATACATACAGCGCTATCGAACAGAAAGTTATCGAAGGGGTTCTGATTCCCGAACTGCTCGGGTATGACATGCGCTTTCATGAAGTTGCCCCCAATCTGGCCTTTGTGGATTGCCAGGCCTTTATCTTGGTCTGGTTTGCCAACGCCAAGTGGTTTAACGCGCTTCCCGAAGATTTGAAGCCCATTTTTCTCGCCTGCGTCCGGGAGGCTAGAGATTGGCAGATGCGCGAGACAGCAAAAGAAAGTGAAGCGGTTATCGATAAGCTTGAAAAAGACGGTTGCGTCATCACCCGGTTGAGCGAGGAAAACCGGGCCCAACTCGTTGAAGCCGCCAAGGCGGTTTGGACAGAGTTCGATCTCCCCAAGGGGGCTTTGGATGCGATGCTTGCGGCCAAGGCGGCGGTAAAGAAGGAGGCGGCGCAGCAATGAGGCCTCCCGTCAGCAAGAACCCGGCGCGGCGGCAAGGCCGCCGGAATGAGTAGAAACCCGGTCTTGCGGCGCGGGAATCCTCACCAGCCGCCCCGTGGCGGCTATGCGCAATGAGGCATCGTTCCACAGCAACGCGGCGTTTCCACAACGGCATACCGCTGCGGAAACGCCGCAGGGAGATCTCCCATGGCCGAAAAATTGAGCGCGTATCTTGCCGCGCTTTGTGAATGTTTGGTGGGCATACTGATGACGGTCATGACTGTTGTTGTCATCATCGGCGTATTTTACCGCTATGTTCTGGAAGACGCCCTTTCCTGGACCGAAGAGATGGCGCGGTATGTCATGATTTGGATGTGTTTTTTGGCTGCCAGCGTTCTGGTGCGGGAGGGGGGGCACATCGGTATTTCCATACTGCGCGATATGGCGCCCCCCGCCGGAAAAACAGTATTCCTTGTTGTTGCCGATATCGCCTCCATCGCCTTTCTCCTCATGTGGGGCGTCATTTCGGTAGAATCGTATGAAATTGTTAAATACGACATCTCGCCCGGGGTGAATATCACTTTGGGCTGGGTGTTTGCTTCACAGCCCGTTTGTGCGCTGCTCATGCTTATCCAGGCGGTTCTTGCGCTTATCCGGCGCTTTGGACCAACGGATCATGCCGCGCAGGCGGAGCGTTCTATGCAGGAAAAGGTGGATGCATGAGTGCTCTTTTTCTTTCGTTCATGATTCTCCTCGTCATAGGCGTTCCCATGGCCTTCAGCTTGGGGCTTTCCGCCTTTGTGTTTTCCTGGAGCCAAGGCGGGCATACGCTGCTGGCCATACCCCTGCAGATGTTTGCCAGCGTCGATCAATTCGTGTTTATGGCCATTCCCCTGTTTATGCTTTCCGGAGAGCTGATGGTCACCACGGGCATTATGGATCGGCTCCTCAACTTTGCCATGGTGTTTCTTGGAAGATTCCGGGGGAGCCTTGCCCTTGTGGCTATCGTGTGCAGCATGGTTTTTGCGGGCATCAGCGGATCGGCTGTTGCCGATGCCGCCGCCATCGGGGCCATTCTCATTCCCGCAATGGGCAAAAAATACGATGCGGCTTTCGGGGCAGGCGTTGTAACCGCCTCCTCCGTCATCGGTCCTATCCTGCCGCCCTCCATTCCTATGATCGTCTATGCCATGGCCACAGGGGGCGTATCCATCGGCGCTCTGTTTATGGCCGGCATCATTCCCGGCCTGCTCATCGGTTGCGGCATGATGGTCATAGCCTGGCGTCTGGCCGTAAAACGAGGCTACCCGCGTGACGCCGCAACCCATTCCGGAAAAGACATCGCCCGCCTGTTTCTGAAGGTTCTCCCCACCCTGTTGATGCCGGTTATTATTGTAGGCGGCATCCGGGGAGGCATTGTCACGCCCACGGAAGCCGCCGCTGTGGCCGTCCTCTACGCCGTTATCCTGGGCGCATTTATGCGCACCCTCACCCTGCGGGGCATCTGGGGGTGCCTGGTGCGGGCCGCAAAGATTTCTTCTATGGTATTTCTGGTTATTGCCACGGCCAGCGTCATTGCCTGGATGATGGCCGAAATGCAGCTCCCCGAAAAGATCGCCGCCGGTTTCCGCAACATCACGGATAACCCCTATCTCTTTATCCTTATGCTGAACGTCTTTCTGCTGGTTGTAGGCTGTTTTATGGAGCCTTCATCCGCCATGATCATGCTTATGCCGCTTATTGCGCCCATTGCTTACAGCTACGGCCTTCATCCGGTCCATCTCGGCATGATCGTTGTCCTGAATCTGTGCATGGGCATGATCACGCCGCCAGTGGGCACATGTCTTTTTGTCTCCTGCGGCATTGCGCGGCTTCCGGTTCCCGCGGTGGCTCGGGCCATGATGCCGTTTTTCCTGTACCAGCTTGGGGTTCTGGCCCTCATTTCCTTTGTGCCGGAAGTGGTTCTCTGGCTTCCGCGCGTGTGCGGCAACCTCTAGTCTCAGGGAATGTTCTCCGGTGTATGCCCTCGGCCCTCAATCGAAACGAGCAGGGAGCGATACACCCTATACAGGGTTCAAATGGGTCCACGCCGCGCCAGGCGGGCAAAGGCCATCCGCCAAAAAACCCTTTGGCTTTGCTTCCCCATGGTTCACAATACCGGCATGGCGTCCGGAAAAAAGCGTTTCAACAGTAAAATGCCCTCAAGGGGGATAGGCATGTATGCAATAGTCTTCCGTAACGGTTTTGTTGTGGATGGAACGGGCAAGAAGGGGTTTAACGCGGATGTCGCCGTGCACAACGGCCGGATAGCCGCCGTGGGCACGATTCCCCCGGGAGCCGGAGCTGAGGAATATGATATTTCCGGCATGGCGATTACCCCGGGCTTTATCGATATGCACAGCCATTCCGATATTGTTGCCCTTTCCGAGCCGGAACTTCTGCCCAAAGTCATGCAGGGCATCACCTCTGAACTGCTGGGGCAAGACGGCATCGGGCCCGCCCCCTTGCCGGATGACCCCGCCGTGATCAGCTCATGGCGAAGCTATCTGGCGGGGCTCGCGGGTAACCCGCCGCTCGAATGGACCTGGCGCAGCCTCAACGACTACGCCGAAGCGCTGGAAAAAGCGCCCCGGGGCTGCAATCTTTTGCCGCTGCTGCCCCAAGGCAACGTTCGGATGCGAATCATGGGGCTGGAGGACCGGGAGGCCGGAGAAGACGATATCCGCGCCATGGAAAAGGAAGTTGATCAGGGTATGGCCGCGGGCGCTTGGGGAATTTCCCTGGGCATGGTCTACATGCCGTGCATTTTTTCCCGGCATGAAGAATTGGTGAGAATCCTGGCCAGGGCCGCAAAAGCAGGCGGTTTTTTGGTTGTTCACATGCGCAACGGCAGCACATTGCTGCTAGAATCTCTGGAGGAGCTCTTCGGAATCAGCGACGAAGCCGGAATACCGCTGCATGTTTCCCATTTCAAGGCGGCCGGCAAAGCCAACTGGCATAAAATGGGCCAGGCGCTGGCAATGCTGGAGCAACGGCAGGCGGCGGGCGGCGATGTTTCTTTTGATATCTATCCGTACACGGCGGCCAGCACCATGTTCACCATTCTCTTGCCCCCATGGGTTCTGGAAGGAGGCATGCAGGCAACCCTTGAACGGTTGCGGCAGCAGGAGATTCGCGAAAAAATTATTGGAGAATGGACCAACCCGGTTAAGCCGACCATGCAGAGCAAAGGCTGGGATAACCCCGTCCACCTCAACGGCTGGAACAATATTCTTGTTTCTTCCGCCCGCTCCGGAAATGACCGGATCGTGGGGAAAAGGATGACGGAGATCGCAGCGGAGCGCGCCGTTTCGCCGGAGCTGGCCGCCTTTCAACTGATGGAAGAAGAGCAAGGGGATATGGGGGTTATTTACTTCAACATGGATGAAGACCGCGTGGCCGAAGGCATCCGGCATCCTCTCGGGATGCTGTGCACGGATGGGTTATTGGGCGGCACGCCGCATCCGCGGGTGTATGGTTCCTTCCCCCGCGTTCTGGCCCGCTATGTCCGTGAACGCGCCGAACTTTCCCTGGAAGAAGCCGTGCATAAAATGACGGGAAAACCGGCAGCGCGCCTCGGCCTAAAAGCGCGAGGTCTGCTGATGCCGGGGTTTGCCGCTGACCTTGTAGTTTTTGACGCCGGTTCCATACAGGATACGGCAACCTACGAGGCCCCGCGGCAGTTTCCCCAGGGCATAGCGCATGTTGTGGTAAATGGCGAGCACACGGTCAAGGAGGGCTCGTTTACCGGAAAGCTTGGGGGAAGAGTGCTGCGGCGTGCTCCCGCCGCGGAACAACAATAACCAGGCTGCCGCGCCGTTGGGGCGTATTCCGGACGGAGCGGCAGCAATACTTCCCTTCCGCCGGAGAGTGATGTACTGTATCTGCATGCGTTGCTTTATTAATCTTCCTCTCGCCTGGGCCGTGGCAGACCCCTCTTGGTTCGAGTGGTTCGCGGCCCAGGCAAAGGCTCCCGAATGGGGACTGGATCAAGAATCGTTGGCCTTGCCGGAATCCGCATACCGAGAAACAGCCCGCCGCCTGCGCGAATACGGTTTAGCCTGCACGGTGCATCTGCCCTTTATGGGCCTGGACCCGGCCGGTCCTGACCCGGAAAAACGCCGCGAGGCCTTTGAAACCATCAAGCGCGGCGCACAATTAGCAGAGCGCTTTGCAGCCCGGCTGATGGTCGGGCACCCCGGCTTTACGAAAAATAGAGACGGTACGGGAGCGTTTTGCGAAACGCTTAACCAGGCCTGGCTTGAGCGCTCCCGGGTGTTCTGGAATGGCATCCTGGAAGCCTCTGCCACCCCGCTTTGCCTGGAAAATATTTACGAGACAAGCCCCGCCGTGCTGCCCGCCATCCTGGAAGGCCTGGCAAGCCCCCGGGCGGGCATCTGCCTGGATATCGGACATTGGCATGTTTTTGCCCTGGGCGTGGAACGCCGGGATCTGCCCGTGTGGCTCAAGGCCTATGCCCCCCATATACGACACCTGCATCTGCACGATAACCACGGCGCAACGGATGAGCACCTGGGCCTCGGCCAAGGCGGCGCGGATATCGGCCTGCTTTTGCGCCTCTTGCGGGAACAAGGCCTTTCGCCCACGGCAACCCTTGAAGCGCACTCCATCAAAGCATTCACCGATTCCGACGCTTGGTTCCAAGAGCACCCCGAAGAGGCCCGCCAAGTGGGTTGGACCCCGCTGCAACGCAAGGATCTGCCCTTTCCCAAAACCTTTTTCCAAAAAACGCCTTCGGCATAGAGCGCCGCCAGGAGGCGACAAGCAGTTGCTCAGGCCGCCGCAGGGTTTCTGTTCTGCCGCCTTTTTCCGGCAGGACAGCCGAACAACCGCTCTGGCGGCCGATCTCGCGGCGCGGCCGGGCATAATCCAGCGGCATTGCCGTTTGAGCCCGGCGCTTCAGGAGATTGTGCCCGCCACAACAAAAATTTAATAAAATGTGATTTTTTTGCTTGCCTTTTTTTTGAAGCATGCGTAGTAAACCACTCGTGTTGCTGACGTAGCTCAACTGGCAGAGCAACTGATTTGTAATCAGTAGGTTGCGGGTTCGAGTCCCATCGTCAGCTCCAGGTATGGTGGGGTTCCCGAGCGGCCAAAGGGAGCAGACTGTAAATCTGCCGTCATCGACTTCGGTGGTTCAAATCCCCCCCCCACCACCACTTGACAAGCGACTCAAGCTGTAGGAGACAGGGATACCTGTCGGAGAACTACGGCGAGTGCGGGAATAGCTCAATGGCTAGAGCATCAGCCTTCCAAGCTGAGGGTTGCGAGTTCGAGTCTCGTTTCCCGCTCCACCAAAGCCCCTCGTTCTCCCGTCAGACGATACAGCTTCGTTGGTGATTTTGATGGCAGCGCAGGCTGCCCCACCGGAGAGATTCCGGTTACGGTATACTGCGAAGCACTTGTTGTTGTCGTAGGTAGTATCGAAAGCCCACATAGCTCAGTCGGTAGAGCGCGTCCTTGGTAAGGACGAGGTCAGCAGTTCAATCCTGCTTGTGGGCTCCATTTTTTTTGCGTCCGCAACACAGACAAAACACCAGGGAGAATACCATGGGTAAAGCAAAATTTGAGCGTACGAAACCGCACGTTAACATCGGCACTATCGGCCACATCGACCACGGCAAGACCACTCTGACCGCGGCTATTACCAAAATTTCCGGCCTGAAGGGCTCCGGCACCTTTGTGGCTTATGATGAAATCGACAAGGCCCCCGAAGAAAAAGAACGCGGCATCACCATCGCCACCGCCCACGTTGAATACGAAACCGCTAAGCGTCACTACGCCCACGTGGACTGCCCGGGTCACGCCGACTACATCAAGAACATGATCACCGGCGCCGCCCAGATGGATGGAGCCATTATCGTTGTGGCCGCAACCGACGGCCCCATGCCGCAAACCCGTGAACACATTCTGCTTGCCCGTCAGGTTGGCGTGCCCTACCTGGTGGTCTTCCTGAACAAATGCGACATGGTGGATGACGAGGAACTCTTGGAGCTTGTTGAACTGGAAGTGCGCGAACTTCTGACCAGCTACGGTTTCCCCGGCGATGATGTGCCGGTGATTCGCGGTTCCGCCCTGAAGGCCCTGGAATCTGATTCCGCCGATACGCCTGAGGCCGAATGCATTCTCAAGCTGCTGGACGCCTGCGATGAATACATTCCCGATCCCCAGCGCGATATCGAAAAGCCCTTCCTGATGCCGATCGAAGACGTGTTCTCCATCTCCGGCCGCGGTACCGTGGTAACCGGTCGTGTTGAGCGCGGCGTCATTAAAGTGGGCGATGAAGTGGAAATCGTGGGCATCAAAGACACCATGAAATCCACCTGCACCGGCGTTGAAATGTTCCGCAAGCTGCTTGATCAGGGTGAAGCCGGCGACAACATCGGCGCCCTGCTGCGCGGCGTGAAGCGTGATGAAGTGGAACGCGGCCAGGTGCTTGCGGCGCCCAAATCCATTACGCCGCACAAGAAGTTCAAAGGCGAAGTGTACGTGCTCTCCAAAGAAGAAGGCGGCCGTCATACGCCTTTCTTCACCGGCTACCGGCCCCAGTTCTACTTCCGGACCACGGATATCACCGGTTCCATTGCTTTGCCGGAAGGCGTTGAAATGGTTATGCCCGGCGATAACTCCACCTTTACCGTGGAACTGATTGCCCCCATCGCCATGGAACTGGGTTTGCGCTTCGCTATCCGCGAAGGCGGCCGGACTGTGGGCGCGGGCGTTGTCTCCGAAATTCTGGAGTAAATCATGCGTGTAAACATTCTGCTTGCGTGCACCGAGTGCAAACGGCGTAACTACGCCACAAGCAAGAACAAAAAGAATACAACGGGCCGTTTGGAGCTGAAGAAATATTGTCCTTGGGATAAAAAAGCCACGCTCCACCGCGAAACCCGCTAAGATTCCTGCGGCCGGCTCCGGGAACGCAGCCGGCCGCTTTCCCTGATACTGTTATTTGCACAGGCCAGTAGCTCTAATTGGCAGAGCGGCGGTCTCCAAAACCGCATGTTGGGGGTTCGAGTCCCTCCTGGCCTGCCAAAAGTATCCGGTGCGTGACACGGCGCCGGAAGCTTAACGGCGCTGATGCGCCGCCGGTCGTCAGGCCCGGTTTCTCTACGAAGCCGGGCCGTAAACAACGACAGGGCTGACTCCGTGTCGAGGCATGGACTTCTATGGCCGCAAAACAAACCAAAGATCAGGAACTCAGCCAACCTTCAGGCGGCATATCGGGCAAAATAACCGAAATCAAAGAGTTCTTTGAAGAATCCAAGGCAGAAATCAAAAAGGTTACCTGGCCGACCAAAAAGGAAGCCCGGGTAACCAGCATCGCTGTTTTGGTGCTGGTCGTCATCATGTCCGTTTTTCTCGGAGTCGTGGACCTGGGCCTGACCAAAATTATTGAAATTATCTTAACCCCCGGTGCCTGACCATGTCCGAAACGCAACTGCCCAAAGCGCACTGGTATATTATCCACACCTATTCCGGTTTTGAGAATCGGGTGGATCAAACTATCCGTGAAATGATGCGCAATGGCCAGGATCAGGGCCTTGTTGAAGAGGTAGTGGTTCCCACCGAAAGGGTCATCGAACTCATCAAGGGCGAGAAACGCACTTCCACCCGGAAGTTTTATCCCGGCTATGTCATGCTGCGCATGGTCATGACCGATTACTCCTGGCATCTGATTCAATCTATTCCCAAGGTTACCGGCTTTGTTGGCGGAAAAAACCGCCCTACCCCCATGCGGGATTCCGAAGCCGAGCGTATTTTGCAGATGATGGAAACGCGTCAGGAGCAGCCGCGTCCCAAATTCAGCTTTGAGCGCGGCGATGAAGTTCGCGTTATTGACGGCCCCTTCAGCGGCTTTAACGGCGCTGTGGAAGACGTGAATTATGATAAAGGAAAGCTCAGGGTTTCCGTATCCATTTTCGGCAGGCAAACCCCGGTCGAACTTGACTTTGTCCAGGTATCCAAAGGCTGAACACGGATTTATCCCCTGCGGCCCGCGGTATCGGGCAAAGGGCGCATAAGGAAATATTATCATGGCCAAGAAAGAAGTAGCGAAAATCAAATTGCAGATTCCCGGAGGCCTTGCCAACCCTTCTCCGCCGGTTGGCCCGGCCCTTGGTCAACATGGTCTGAATATTATGGAATTCTGCAAGGCCTTTAACGCCAAGACCGCCGAAGACAAAGGCATGATTATCCCCGTGGTTATCACGGTTTACCATGATCGCTCTTTCACCTTTGTCACCAAAACGCCCCCGGCCTCTGTCTTGCTGGCCAAGGCCGCCAAAATAGAAAAAGGTTCCGGGGAACCCAACCGGACCAAGGTTGCCTCCCTGACTGTGGCCCAGATAGACGAAATCGCCAAAATCAAGATGCCCGACCTGACGGCCAAAAATCCTGAGGCCGCCCGCAAGTCTATTATGGGCACCGCCCGCAGCATGGGCATTGACGTTAAGTAAGGTTGCATCATTTGTACTGCCGCCCGGATATTCCGGTAGGCTTTGGCCTACGGCAGGAGATTCAAACGACGTAAGGAAGGTGGCTCAATGCCCAAACATGGCAAGAAATACCGCAAGGCCGTTGAAGGTCTTGATTTGCAGACCAGATACAGCGTGGAGGACGCCGTGGCCAAAGCCCTGGCCGCCTCGTATTCCAAGTTTGACGAAACCGTGGATATGGCTATGAACCTTGGCGTGGACCCCAAATACTCTGACCAAATGGTCAGGGGCGCTGTGGCCCTGCCCCACGGCCTGGGCAAAACCGTGCGGGTGGCGGTTTTTTGTAAGGGCGATAAGGAATCCGAAGCCAAGGCCGCCGGAGCGGATATTACCGGGGCTGAAGATCTGGTAGCCCGGATCAAGGAAGGCTTTCTGGAATTTGATACAGCCATTGCCACGCCGGACGTCATGGCGCTGGTAGGCCAGGTTGGTCGGGTTCTCGGCCCCCGCGGCCTGATGCCCAACGCCAAAACCGGCACAGTTACCTTTGATGTGGCGGCCGCGGTTCGAGAAGTTAAGGCCGGACGGGTTGAATTCAAGGTTGATAAAGCGGGCGTGTTGCATGCTCCTCTTGGCAAGGTCTCTTTTGGCCCGGAAAAAATCCTGGAGAACCTCAAGGCGTTGTTGGAGCAAATTAACCGTCTCAAACCTTCGGCCGCTAAGGGCACATATATGAAGACCCTGGCGCTTTCCACGACCATGGGCCCTGGATTCAAGGTTGATCCGACGTTGATCCGGAAGTTCATCGAAGGCTAGAGCGCATATATTTCCGCAGCCCCCGTTCAGGGGGCTGACGGTTTTCCCGCACGCGGGAAACGGCCCTGCCAAGGCAGCGGCCATATGGTAAAGGTACTGGAAATTCGAGTCGAAGAAAGCAGGCGGCTACGGCCTTAATTTCCTGCCGAGATTCGGTCTTTGGATTTCCACCAGGCAACCCCAAACCCGGGAGAGTCGCGTGAACAGAACGCAAAAAGCAGCGGTAATCGATAAGCTGAAGGCCCGAGCCGGCAGCGCGACGATTGCCGTGGTCAGCGACTTCAAGGGCATGCCGGTGGAAGAGATGACCAGGTTGCGGGTGAAACTCCGCGAAAACGACGCAGAACTCGTTGTCGTGAAGAACACCTTGGCACGGCTGGCCTTTTCCGACGGAGCGCACGACGCTATCAAAGATAAGTTTAAAGAGAACTGCGTTGTGGCCCTCGGCATGAACGACCCCGTAGCGGTGGCAAAGACCGTTAGCGACTTTGCCCGTACCAGCAAAACGCTGGAACTCCGCCACGGCAGCCTTGAAGGAAAGTTCCTGACCGCAGATCAGGTGGAAGCGCTGGCAAAGCTGCCTTCCAAGCCCGAACTGTTGGCAAAGGCCCTCGGCACCATGAATGCCGTGCCCACAAACTTTGTTTCTCTCTTCGCGAATATGATCCGGCCGCTTCTTTACGCCCTCAAAGCGATCGAAGAAAAGAAAGCCGCCTGATCCGCGAAGCCAAAGACACCGCAAGGAGATTGCACCATGTCCGTTACCAAAGAACAAGTTGTTGAATTTATTTCCAATATGACCGTGCTTGAACTCTCTGAGTTCATCAAGGAACTTGAAGAAAAGTTTGGCGTTTCCGCTGCCGCTCCCGTGGGCGCTATGATGGCCATGCCCGCCGGCGCCGCCGCTCCCGCCGCTGAAGAGGAAGAAAAGACCGAATTTGATGTTATCCTCAAGAACGCCGGGGCTAACAAGATCGCCGTCATCAAGGTGGTGCGCGCCCTGACCAGCCTTGGTCTCAAGGAAGCCAAGGATAAAGTGGATGGCGCTCCCTCCCCGATCCTCGAAGGCGTGGCCAAAGATAAGGCCGAAGACGCCAAGAAGCAATTGCAGGAAGCCGGCGCGGAAGTGGAAATCAAATAAGTTCCGGTTCCCGGAAGGTCTGAAGGCGCTGCCACGGCAGCGCCTCTTTTTTTATCAATCAATCCTCTCTTTCCGTTCCTCGGCGCAGAGCGCCGAGAGGCCGCGCGTTATGAACATTTTTCTTTGCTCCGACCGCAAAGCGATATATGCTGCCCGTTGTTCCGCTTCTGAAATATAAGGGAATCAGTATGAAAAAAATGGTGTTCGCCCTCTGCCTTCTCTTTCTCTGCGCCGCTACGGCCTCGGGAACGAGTTCGGAACAGACCGAGCGCTCTTGCCTGTACTGTGGCTTGAATCCCGCAGAAGCAGGGGGCAGCCGGAGCCATCCGGAGGCCTTGCCCGCGGAGCAGCGCACCCGGAACACTCCCGGCGCTCTGCCCATTCCGGAGCCCAAAGGGCATTGGCCGGCTCCGCGAACAAGCCGAGCCCAAAGCATGGCGGCAGCCGGCCCTATAGACTGCGGAAAGACGGGCACTTCACAGCATACCGTCAAGGCCACGCTCGGGGCCTCTGTTCTCCGCCTCAAGAATTCCGGGCTCTCCCGCTTTCTTCTCCGCATTCCCGAAGCAACCTTGAAGCTCTCGTGATCCGCCGATGTCCAGCATCTTCCAGCGAGTTCCCCGTTGCCGCCTGAGCCTGGCGCTCCTCTGCGTTCTGCTGCTGGCGGGCTGTGCGGGCAAAGACCCGTTGCTTTCGGTATTAGATTCGCATGTCGGCGAAGAGACTACGGCCAGGGAAGCCGATATGCTGGTGGCTGGAGACCCGGCCGGTCCGATTCCCAAACCGCATATTCCCGAAGGCTTGCTGGCCGCGGCAGCGGCCGAAAAACCCGCTGAGCCGCCAACGGACCAAAAAGCAGCTATCGCCTACACGGTGGAAAGCGTCTCCCGGGATGCTCCCGAAGTTGCCGAACGCTTTTCGGCGGTCAATTCGCTCTCCCGATTGCGGGACGTGCCCTTGCATACCCTTACCGGCCTGGAACAACGCCTGGAAAATTCTCTTAAAGAAGGCAATGATCTCTTGCATTCGCTGGGGTTTTATGACGGCACGGTCAACGGGAGAATATTTCTCCCGCCACCAGGGCCCCAAGGGGGGATGTCCCCCCCCGCCTCCGCGGGCGAAGCCCCTGCGGCAGCCGCAACCGGCGGAACCGGAGGGGAGCCCTCCGCCCCTTCGGCCCCCCCGGTTCGGGTCTTGGTCACCTTCCGGCCGGGCCCCCTCTATCACGTAGGGACGAGCGAAATCATCCGCACAACGGGACCGGCGCTGCCCAACGGGACGGGAACGGATCAAGCCCCGGCTGAAGAAGTGGCCGCCGCCGCCGTGCTGGCCGCCGCCTACGCCGGAGCAGCCCGGAACCTTGCCGGTCCGCAAACGCCTCCGGATGCCCCAAAGCTCCCCACAACCCTGGCTGATGCAGGCCTGCCCGAGGGAGCGCCGGCCATAGCTCAGGATGTGCTCAATGCCGTGGATAGGGTGCTGCAAGATTTCCGGAACCGGGGATACCCCCATGCCGTTATTGCCTCTACCCGCTACGTGCTGGATCGAGAAAAAAAACTGCTTGAGTCACAGGTAACCGTCAACTCCGGCCACTATGCCCGCATGGGGAAAATCATCTTACGCGGTCAGGAGACGGTCAAAGATTCGTATTTACGTAACCTGCGCACCTGGCGCCCCGGAGAGCCCTGGAGCCAGGACAAAGTTGAGGAGTTCCGCGAAGCTCTCCGCAACAGCGGACTTTTTGCCAGCATCAACCTGGAGCCGGCGGAAACGCTGGATGATCAAGGCCGCCTGGATATCGTTACAACCCTCGAAGCCGGACCGAGACGGACTCTTGGCGGCGCGCTCAAGTACGACACGGATTTCGGCGTCGGCGTTGTGGGCTTCTGGGAAAATCGGAACCTCACCGGCCGTGGGGATAACCTTCGCTTTGATGCCCCTATCTGGCAGGATATGCAACAGGTGACCGCAAAATACCGCCTGCCCTTTTTTCTGCGTAAGGATCAAGATTTTATAGCGCAGGCAGCGGGCATCAACCAAAAAACCGACGCCTATGATCTCCAGGCCGGCCGCGTTGCCGCCGGTATCGAACGGCGTGTCGGCCGCAACTGGAACATTGCCGTTCAGGCCATTCTGGAAGGCGGTTCCCTGAAGGATCCGGATAAAAGCCGCACTGAATACTTCATGGCCGGCCTGCCCACAACCGTTACCTACAGTACCGCCAATAGCCTGCTGAACGCCACGGAAGGCGTTCGGATTTCCGTATCCGTTGCTCCGTATACCGGAGAATACCGAGATTCCTTTACCGTAGCCCGGAGCCGGGTGGATATAGAGACCTATCTCCCGCTTGTGGGCAAAGACCGCTTGATTCTGGCCCTGCGCGGCTCCGGGGGGCTGCTTGCGGGCGGCTCCTCCTCCCACGTGCCGCCTTCGGTGCGCTTCTATGCCGGGGGCGGCGGGTCTGTACGCGGGTATGAGTACCAATCTCTCGGCCCGCGCAACAGCAAACGCGATCCTCTGGGCGGCGGCGCGCTGGCGGAAATAAGCATTGAACCCCGGCTGAGAATCGGTGAAAACTGGGGCCTGGTGGCCTTTCTGGATGGCGGCAATGTCTACGATATGCCGGATATGGAATACGGCACGGATTTACGCTGGGGGGCCGGGCTCGGCTTCCGCTATTATACCGCCATCGGCCCGGTGCGCTTTGATGTGGCAACGCCCCTCAACCCCCGCAAGCACGATGAGTCGTTGCAGTTCTATATCAGCATAGGGCAGAGTTTCTAATGAGCGAACACGCAGCCCCTTCCATCCCCATTGAAAAACAGCGCGCGCCCCGGCGGAAAGTGTGGCGCTGGCTGCTCCGCGGCCTCCTCGTTCTCCTGCTCCTTATTGTGCTTATTCCTCTCGGCGCCCTCCTGGCGCTGCGCTCCTCCTGGGGCGAGCGGCAGATTGCGGATCTGGCCCAATCCCTGCTGGCGGCGCAGGGCTATGATCTGCGCATCGGCGGCATTGAAGGGCCCCTGCCCATCCACCTGCTGCTCCGTGACATCAGCCTGAGCGATAGCCAAGGCCTCCTCTTCCGGGCTTCGGAACTGGAGCTTTCTCTTGCATGGCGCTCGCTTCTGAGCAAAACCCTGCGCCTGGACCTGCTGGCCCTGCGGCAACCGGAACTGTTCCGCCTGCCCTCCACAGCGGGCTCCGGCGAACCGACGCCCCCGCAGAATCCGGAGACGCCCTTGAGTTTGCCCTCCCTTCCCCTGGCCCTTGAGGCCGAAGCCCTGCGCATCGAAGGCGGCATTCTGCATCCGGCCGCTCTGGGATTCAGCCCGCCGGAGAACGCGCCGCCGCTGCTGGCCTCTCTCCACACGCTTACCGTGGATATTCTGGCCGGCGCCGCGCTGCGGCAGGGCGTTGCCACGGCCCACGCGGACGCGCACGCCCAAACCAACAATGATATGGCCCTGCACCTGGCGCTCAAGGATCTCCGCTTCAACTTTGATGCCGCCTTGCAAGGGACGGGCGAGGCCACGGCCCTCTTGGAAGCGCCGTTAGGAGGACGCCGGGAAACGCTTTCCCTGGCGTTGGAAACACGCGTAAACCTCCCGCCGCATGCGCCCTTGAACCGGCTTTCTCTTGCCGTGCCCCGCCTTTCGCTCCAGGGCATGGGGCTGGAATGCTCCATGAACGGCCTGCTGGACCTGGCTGCCGGTTCCCTGACGGCGGCTATCGCTCTGGACAGCCCCCCGGGGGCGGCCTGGCAAACACTGCTGACCGACCTGGGCGGCCTGGACCAGAAGTTACTCGCGGCTCTGGCTGACCCCCTGCATCTTAAAGGGGATCTTGCCGCAAGCGCCAAAGGCCGTGTTACTCTGGCCCTGGATACTCTGCGGGCGGGCGTTCTGACCGCCTCCGGGGATCTGGCGGCTCTGCCCGGACCCGGGGAAAGCCTCGGAACCGGTCTGGACCGGCTGCTCCATGACGGCTCCCTGGAAGCCAAGCTGCGCCTCGCGGTTTCCGATCTGGCGCCGTTGGCCTCAGGTTTTTCCGGGCCGGTCCGGGCCGAGCTGGATGCTTCAGGCAACCTCGGCAAGCTGAGCGGAAAACTGACCGCCTCAAGCCCTCGCCTCGGCACCCGGGCGGGCGATATACAAGCCCTTCAACTTGACCTGACGGCGGCGCTGACCTCGCTGAACAACGGCGCAGGGCTGCGCGGCAACGGCCGCTTGCGGGCCTCGGCGGCCGGGGCTCCGGGAGGGCCCGCTCGGGCCGGAGCCATCTGGGAACTTTCTCTGCCGCTCATCGGCGCGCTGCTCCCCCCCGCTATGCCGGCGGTTGCAACGGCCGCGCCGCTCCCGGAACAGGGCCCGAACACCACACCGGGCGATGCCTTGCCCAAAGAAACAGGGGATCGCCCCGCTCCGGCAAGAGCAGCCGCCCGAGGGCCAGAACCGCTTGCCGCGCCGGGAACTGCCCCGGAAACCCGCCCGGCAGGAACACCGGTAGCAGGGGATACAGTGCAGACGGCCGAAGCCGCCGCCCCGCTTCCTTCCTCCGTTCCTTCCAGCCCGGATATTGCCGCCTTGCGCCGTGATGGCTCCCTTTCGTTGCGCGAGCTGGATATACACGGCTTCGGCCTGGATTTGCGGGGGGATCTGCGGGCCACCGTGGCCGCCGCCCTGCTCGCCCCCACGCCGGAAGAAAAACACAGGATGCAGAGCCGCGAGACGCATCGCGCGGCCTACGATCTTGGGACTCTCTGGCCCGAGGGCCTGGCTCTCAACGGCACAGCCGCCCTTGCCGTCCGCGAC
This sequence comes from uncultured Desulfovibrionaceae bacterium, assembly GCA_949741925.1. GTDB lineage: Bacteria > Desulfobacterota > Desulfovibrionia > Desulfovibrionales > Desulfovibrionaceae > JAJDHY01. The sequence goes on from CATJOY010000039.1 coordinate 58,186, forward strand.
TGGCAGCCCCTTGCCGATATTTCCGGCCTGGATTTTCAGGGCGAAGATGTCGCGGCAGACCTGCGCTTTGTCCATTCCGGAGGCATCCAAGCCCTGGCCGCAGATCTGCGCCTGGCCTCCTTCAGCCTGCCGGAACAGGCCAACGGGGAAACGGCCGGGAGGCAATTGCTTTCCCTTAACCGGCTCACGGCGGCTTTGGAAGCGCGGTTGCAACGGCCTTACCCCAGCATCCACCTGGAGGCGCAGAGTGAGGGCGGCCAAGCCGGACCCGCCGCCTGGAACAGCCTTACCGCCAGCCTGGAGAGCAACGGCCGCCAGGGCAATTTTGCAGTCGGGCTGACAGCGGATGATCTGCTGGCCTTGCCGGGCGCGGCTGCCGTTGATGCAAGCCCGCGCAACCAACAGATCCGCATTGTTCAGGCTTCGGAGACGCCGCGCCGCCGCCGGGCAGGAAGTTCCACCCTCGCTCCGGAAGAGCGCCAGGCAGCGCGCCAAGCCCGCCGTCAGCAACGCCTGGAAAAACGGGCCGCACAGCGCGCCAACGCGCAGCATATTGAAATCAAAGGCGCTTACGATTTGGCGGCCAAGGAGCTGACCGTGGAAACCTTGTCCGCCCGGGATAGGGCGCGGCAACTGGCTCTCCACCAGCAAGGCGCTCTCCGGGCTTCCTTTGCCGACGGCATCCGGATCTCAGGCCTGAATCTTGCCATGACCCCGGGCGGCACGCTCACGGCAGACGCCACGTTACGGCCGGGAACGCTGGCGGCGCGGGCCAACCTTTCGGCCCTGCCGCTGGGGCTTGTAGAGAGCTTCATCAAGGCCGGGCTTCCCGAAGGCCTGCTCAGCGCCGCCGTGGATATACGGCAGGGGCGGCAAGGCCCTGAAGGCACCCTGCAAGCCCGCTTGGCGCTTGATCATGCCGCGCTGGGGCTCCCCCTCCCGGATCCTTCCGCAACGGCCCCGCCGGATTTTTCCCTGGAAGCAGCCCTGGGACGAAAAAACGGCAAGCTGCTCCTGGAAGGACACGGCACCCTCGCCCTGCTGCAAGACCTCAGCCCCCGGGCCGAGCTGAACGGAGCCCCGCCAAGCGGGCCGCTGACCTTCAGCCTGCCCTTGCGGCTGGAGGCAAACGGCCTGCCCCTGCCTGACATGCAGGCTCCCTTCCGGGCCGCCTTCACCTGGACCGGTTCCTTACAGCCTCTCTGGCAGGTTGTGCCGCTGCCGGATATGGAAGCCTCCGGCCTGGTTTCGGTCAATGCGGCCGTCAGCGGCACTCTTGCCAAACCGGTTTTCAGTGGGGCAGCCTACCTTGTCAACGGCCGCTTCACGGATAAAGCCGCCGGCTACATGCTTGCCGATATTGCCTTGGAAGCCACGGTATCTGAAGAAGGAGCCATTGCCATGCTCCTTTCGGCCACAGACGGCGCCAAGGGCAGCCTGGGGCTGGAAGGCTCCCTTGATCCGCACCGGGATGAACCCCTGAATTTCCGCGGCCAGATCCTGCATCTTGCCCCGTTGCATCGGGATGACCTCAGCATCACCCTGAGCGGGCTTTTGAGCGCCAAAGGCTCCTTGGCCGCGCCACGAGTGGGCGCGGAGATCATCGTTGAGCGCGGGGAGCTGCTCTTGACCTCCCTCGGCGGCGGCTCCATCCCCACGCTGGATATCAGCGAGCCCGCCCAGGAAGCCATGGAACGCCGCTACGGCCCGGCGCTGGATGTAAAGGTGAGCGTGCCTCGCCGCTTCTTTATCCGCGGCCATGGCCTGGATAGCGAGTGGGGCGGAAATCTTGCCGTCACCGGGCGGGCCTCGGAGCCGATTCTGGTGGGCTCGCTCCATCCGGTTCGCGGCACCTTTGACCTGCTCTCCCGAACCTTTTCCTTTAACGACGGGGAAATCACCTTTGACGGCGGAACCCGGATCAATCCGGGCATCAATCTGGAATTGACCTATACAAGCCCCAACCTGGAGGCCATCATTCGGGCCAGGGGCACGGCGGCCAAGCCGCGGCTGACCCTGGAAAGCAGGCCGCCGGTGCCTCAAGATGAGGTGCTGGCCCAAGTGCTCTTTGGCAAACGGCTTTCGGAACTCAGCCGCTTCGAGGCCTTGCAGCTTGCCAACGGCCTGCGCGAACTGGCCGGATTTGGCACAGGAGAATTCAACCCTCTGGCCGATATCCGCAAGGCCACGGGCTTTGACGTGCTGCGCCTGGGATCTACCGGAGACGACGGGCAAGCCCGCTCGGATTCCGGCCTTGGGGAAAACCTGACCGGCCCTTCCGCCGGGGCGGATTCCATGGATGCTGCCGGCGACCCGACCCTTGAAGCAGGCAAATATATCGGGGATGATATCTATATCGGCGTTGAACAGGGGCTAACCCAGGAAGATACCGCCGTGCGCGTGGAAATCGAACTTACGCCCAGCATCACCGTGCAGGGGCGCACCGGCACCACCTCCAGCCAGGTGGGCATTGGCTGGAAAAACGATTATTAAGGGCTGTTCCCCTGAGCTTGCCGCTGCTGGGCCGCCCTTTCCCCTGGCGGCTCCGGCCGGAACAATCAAGCTCGGGCCTGCCCGCGGCCTCCATCCGCTTTTTTTCCCTCTTCCCGGCCGGAGAAAAGCTTTCGGCTTTTCCCGGCTCCCCTGCCGTATGTCCCCCCAGAGCAGGGCCCCGGGCAGGCGCTCTTTCTTAGCCGCCTCATGACCTAGGGCATACCCTGGCGCCGCCCCTAAGGCAGAGGCGTGGCCCGGGACACGCCCCAGGGAAGCAGCCTTGGTCCACGGCCGCCGGGTTTCCGTTACCACCGGGTTTCCGTAGCTGTCGGGCTGTGGCCGCCGGATTTCCGTCGCCTGCCCCCCCACGCCGCCGGTGGCGAGCAGCAACACTCTCCTCGTAAGACAAGGCCGGCCGCCTTGGCAGCGGACAAAAGCGCCGGGCCTCTCTATATTTTGATCGACTTTTCCATAGAATTATTAGATGGTAAACCCTATGGAAGCGGCTCATTATACCCCGGCATGCCGCTTTCCCCATCTATAAGGAGGTCGTTATGGCACTGGACCCCAGGAACCACCCGGATTGGCAGATTGCTCAGGATGCTGAAAGCCGGATGAAAACCATTTATGAAATCGGCCGGGAGTTCGGCTTAGAAGAGAAGGAGCTCCTCCCTTACGGCCATGTTATGGGAAAAGTGGATTTCCGCTCTGTGCTCAGCCGTTGCGCCAACAAAGCCAACGGCAAGTATATCGATGTAACCGCCATTACGCCAACGCCCCTTGGAGAGGGCAAATCCACCACCACCATCGGCTTGGTCCAAGGGCTGGGCAAACGCGGCTTCAAAACCTCCGCCGCCATCCGCCAGCCTTCAGGAGGGCCGACCATGGGCGCAAAGGGCTCCGCCGCCGGCGGCGGGCTCTCCCAATGCATTCCGCTCACTCAATATTCCTTGGGCTTCACCGGAGATATCAACGCCATCATGAATGCCCACAACTTGGCCATGGTCGCCCTGACCGCCAGGATGCAGCACGAGCGCAACTATTCTGATGAAAAGCTGCTCAAACTCTCCGGCCTGCCCCGTCTGAACATCGATCCCACCAGCGTCTCCATGGGCTGGGTCATCGATTTCTGCGCTCAGGCCCTGCGCAACATCATCATCGGCATCGACGGCCCGGGCGGCAAAAACGACGGATACATGATGCGTTCGCGCTTCGATATTGCTGTTTCCTCCGAAGTCATGGCTATTCTGGCTGTCGCCCGCGATCTCAAAGACCTGCGCGAACGCATCGGCCGCATCATTGTGGCGCTGGATCGCGAGGGCAAGCCCGTGACAACCGCTGATCTGCGGGTTGACGGAGCCATGACGGCTTGGCTGGTGGAGGCCGTCAACCCCAACCTGATTCAGACCATCGAGGGCCAGCCCGTGTTGGTCCACGCCGGGCCCTTTGCCAACATTGCCATCGGTCAAAGTTCCGTCATCGCCGACCGGGTCGGCCTCAAGCTCAGCGAGTACCACGTCACCGAATCAGGGTTCGGCGCGGACATCGGCTTTGAAAAATTCTGTAACCTCAAATGCCACTATTCCGGGCTTATTCCTGATGCCGCCGTTGTTGTGGCCACGGTCCGCGCCCTTAAGAGCCACGGCGGCGCGCCGGTCCCGCGTCTGGGCCATCCGCTGCCTGAGGCCTATTCCCAAGAAAACGTTGCCTTTGTGGAAAAAGGCTGCGCCAACCTGCTTCACCATATCGCCACCGTGAAAAAATTCGGCATCTCCCCGGTGGTTTGCATTAACGCCTTTATCACCGACACCAAGGCGGAAATCAAAAAAATCCGCGAACTCTGCGAGGCGGTCGGCGCTCGGGTGGCCGTTTCCCGCCATTGGGAATCAGGCGGCGAAGGCGCGCTTGAACTGGCTGACGCTGTTATCGAGGCCGCTAACGAGCCCTCGACATTCAAACCGCTCTATGATTGGTCCCTGCCCTACCAGGAACGCATTGAACTGATCGCCCGGGAGGTGTACGGCGCAGACGGCGTGGACTTTGCCCCCAAGGCCCACGCAGCCCTTGCCAAGCTCAATGAGGAAGGCAAACATCAGGAAATGGGCCTGTGCATGGTCAAAACCCACCTCTCCCTTACCGATGATCCGACCATCAAGGGCGCGCCCACGGGCTGGCGGCTCCAGGTTCGCGATATCATGACTTACGGCGGCGCGGGCTTTGTGGTGCCTTTGGCCGGAGCCATCACCCTCATGCCCGGCACCGGCTCCAAACCCGCATACTACAACGTGGATGTGGATACCGAAACCGGCCGCGTCAGCGGCATATTCTAAGCCTTTCAAGCCGCATACGGCCGATCGTCAAAAAACCGTCAGGCCTTCCGCCCCTCCCGGAGCGGAAGGCCACAATTTTTTCACGGATCACTTTTTCCGAAGCCTCAGGCCTCGCCGGCCGCAGGGGTTCGCTCGTCTCAAGCCTCACTACGGGCTGCCTCAAAAACAGGCGCGCCGCGCGCAAGGGATCCTTTTGGCAAAGAAGAAAAAACAAGCGCAGGCCTCGGGCACGGGCTGCGCGCGGTTTTTTCGGCAGCCGCTGCTTGAAGAGCACAGGCGAACCGGCCATAAAAAGGGCGCGGCTTGCTGCGGGGCTTCCCTTCAAAAAAATGACGCCCTGCAAGCACTGGTGACGCGCCAAAGGGCAGGAGGCCCGCAAAAAAAAAGCAGAATGCATCAAGGGACGAGGGCAGGGAACAGCCGCAGGCTCGGCCTTTGAATTGACAACCATAAACTAAGGAATATTCCTAAAAAAAATCTGGAAATTTACCGCGTAATTGGGTATTGCTCAAAACCGGTTCCAGCAGTGTCGTTTTTTATACTGGCCTCATGGGCAGCGCTTATTCTGACGGAATTGAACAAAGGGCCTCGTTCCGGCGGAATCAACGCCAAGCAAGCGCCTGGCCTAGAGGCGGAAGGTGAATAACTACGCCAAATCATGATGGTATGGTTTTTGCATAGTTATAAATAAACGACGATCTTTTGACGAAACGGCCTTAGCCTCGGCGCAACGAGGCGTGATGCCGTAATAGGTATCAGTTCAGTGTATGTGGTAAGGAGGAGGAGGATAATGGAAGCTGTTGGTAGATTGTCGACACCTTATGCGTATGCAGATAGTCGTCAGTTTTCCCGCAAAGCCCAGGGCAAAGGAACCTCGTTTCAGGAAGCCCTGAACGCCGCGGGGAAAAGCACCCCTCATGGCGGCGAGATTGAAAAAGTGCCGACCTCGTATTTATCCATGCGGGAAAAATACTACTTCAACACGATGCTGCGTTCCACCCCAAGCGTTGAGCAAAGCGGGGGAGATCTTTTCAGCAGGGAAGCATCCACCATACTGAACCCGAGTGAAAAGGATTATTTCAACACAATGTTTACATCCTCTTCCATAAAGGGATACGGAACAAACGGAGCCCCGCGCGGCATAAGCTCTGTGAACATCAAGGTTTGAGCCGTAATCGGTAAACAGCCTGAAGACGCGTGACGGAAATAAGGGAGCAGTGCCATGCAAATTGTGCTGAAATCAGCTGTTCCGTCATTGCGGCTGTCCTACGCTGATGAGGATCATGATTATTATGATTTGCCTCAGGATAAACAGCTTATTGTCTACACCGACCGTATGGCCGTGCGGGGCAAGACGCTGGGGCAGCCTATTCCGTACAAAGGCATTATGTTCAATCAGATCAGCTTGTACTGGGCCAACAAGTTCCCCCACTTAGTGGGGCATAACCTGGTAGCTCAGGGGATAGAGCGTTTTCCGGCGGCGTTGCAGGCCCATGCCTCCTTGCTCAAAGGCCGCAGTTTCATCGCGCAGAAACTGCGGCAATTGCCCCTGAAGTTTCGGGTTATCGGCAGCCTGGCGGGGAAAGACTGGCAGGCGTATCAAGAATCGCGCATTGTGGGCGGGCAATCGCTGCCCCGGGGCTTGCGCGAATCGCAACCTATTGAAAAAGCTATTCTTTCTGTTATTCCTACCAGCCCCAATGCTGCTTCTCTCGGCATTAGCGATCCCGCCAAGTGGGCCCAACGCATGTTCGGGCCTGTGCTTTACAAAAAGATAGAGGATATTTGCCTTTCCATTTTTGGCGTGGCCCGCAGCTATGCGGCCCGCAGAGGCATTTATATTGCCGACACCATGTTTGAATTCGGCCTGCATGAAGGCAACCCCTATCTGATTAACGATGTCATGACCCCTAACACCTCTACCTACTGGTCTGCCGAGCGCTTTGTTCTTGGCCGGCCCCAGCCGCTTTTAGATCGCCAGCCTCTGGAAGAGTGGCTCGCCGCCCAGGGCTGGAACCCCTCCCTGCCCCTGCCGGAAATTCCCCAAGAGATCATGGCCGAGGTTTCTCGCCGTTACCGGGCTATTTTCGATGTCATGACCGGTAAAGTCAATCCGCCCGCCAAAGAGCAATAAGTTTTTTTGCGCCGCTCTCTTCTTGCTCGCCGCTCGGCAGTTTCTCCCTTGTGGGGCGTCTCTGCCGCAAGAGCTTCGGGCTTCTGACGGCAGTTCCCCTTTTCCGGTATTTACTGTTTCCTGTTCTGCGGATAGAGTAGCGTTTTTTCCGGGATGCCCGCGGCGCATTCAGGCCCGTTGTTCCCGGCGTGAACCATTGACCCCAACCGGGGCAGCCTCTTTTCGCGGCTTCTGCCGGGCAGGAAAGATCACTGCCCCAAGGCCCTCCGAGGAAAAGCAGGTAAGGCATGAGCGCGGAACTTCTCAGCGGTACGGCCATGCGCCGGGAAATACTGGCGGAACTGGCGGCAGAGGTACAGAGCCTTCAGGAACAGCATGGCGTTCGGCCTGGTCTCGTCACCATCTTGGTAGGCAAAAACCCGGCCTCGGTCAGTTATGTAAGCCTGAAGGTTAAAACGGCCCTGGAACTCGGCTTCCACGAAGTACAGGAATCCTTGCCGGAAACCATCAGCGAGGCGGATCTGCTGGCCGCAATCGAAGCCTGGAACAGGGATCCGAGCATCCACGGCATTCTGGTCCAGTTGCCGCTTCCCCCGCACATCGACGAAAAAAAAGTCATTAACGCCATTGACCCTGATAAGGATGTGGATGGCTTTCATCCCGTGAACCTGGGGCGCATGGTCCTTGGCGGAGAGGAAGCGCGTTTTCTGCCCTGCACTCCGGCGGGCATCCGGGAAATGCTGGTGCGCTCCGGAACGCCCCTTGCCGGAGCCGAGGTCGTGGTTGTGGGCCGCTCTAACATCGTGGGCAAACCCATTGCCCTTATGCTGGCCCAAAAGGGGCCGGGAGGCGACGCCACGGTGACCTGCGTTCACACCCATACCCGGGATCTGGCCGGGCACTGTAAGCGGGCGGATATTCTGATTGTGGCCGCCGGAAAGCCGGGCCTGATCAAGCCCGAATGGATCAAGCCCGGGGCCACGGTTATTGATGTTGGCGTCAACCGCATCGGCGAGAGCGCCTCGGGCAAAGCCCTGCTAGCGGGCGACGTAGATTTTGCCGGAGCCCGGGAAATCGCCGGAAAAATAACCCCGGTGCCCGGCGGCGTTGGCCCTATGACCATTGCCATGCTCATGAAAAATACCGTCCGCTCCGCCTGGCTGCATTGCGGCGAAAAACGATAATAGCCTAAGCGCCCGCTCAGACCCCGACCAGCCCGGGTCAGGACTCGCGTCTCCTCCGGCAAAAACGGTCCGCAAAAGACCGGGCCCGCTCGTTCCGGCGCTCTCCGGGAACAGCGCGGCAGGAGCCCCGGGAGCGCCGCCGCGAGAAAATGCCGCCCGCCGGCGTTTTCTCATCGGCCGTAGCGCCCTCCGCTCCGGGGAGAATGCGGCAGTGTTCTTGGCAAGGCATACCTGAAGGCAACAAAGCCCATCTCCGGCGCTCGCGGCAAGGGGAGACGGAAACGCCCCGGAACGCGGACCTTGCCCGGGGCCGCCGCGCCGGAAGCATGTTCCTGCGCGCGGATACAAGTTCTTGCGCCCCTAGTCAAAAAAGATCATGTCCTCTTCCGTGCATCCCGGCGGAATGATGGGATAGACGCGCTCGGTGGGATCCACAAGACAGTCAATGACGCAGGGGCCGCCGCAGCGCAAAGCCTTATCAAGCGTTGCGCGAAGATCCTTTTTATGGCGCAGCCTGAAGCCGCGCGCGCCGAAGGCCCGGGCAAGGAGCAGGTAATCCGTGGCCCGGTTCAGTTCGGTGTGGGCATAGCGTTTATTGTAAAAGAGGTTCTGCCACTGGTGGACCATGCCTAACACGCCGTTGTTGATGACCACGATGACAAGGGGCAAATTGTAGGAAACCGCTGTGGCAAGTTCGTTCAGATTCATATGGAAACTGCCGTCCCCGGTCACCAGGGCCACCCGTTTTCCGGGATTCCCGACCTGGGCTCCGATGGCCGCCCCCAGGCCAAAGCCCATAGCGCCGAGGCCGCAGGAGCTGATAAGTGTCCGCGGTCTGGAAAAACGGTAGTACTGAGCGGTCCACATCTGATGTTGCCCTACATCCGTAGCCACAATGCCCTCATCGCCAAGGGCGTGGCGCAAGGCCACAATGATGTCATGGGGCGTCAGCCGCTCGGATAATCCCACGGGCAAGGCGTTCATAGCTTTGTGCTGCAAGAGGCCATGAATCCATTCCCGGTTCCTGGCTTCGGGCAGCATGGCGGTCAAGGCCGGGAGAATTCGTTCTATATTGCCGACCAAGGGAACATCGGCCCTGACATTTTTAGAAATTTCCCCAGGGTCGATATCAATATGCACAACCGCGGCATCGGCCGCAAAGCGTTCTCTGTTCCCGGCCACCCTATCGGAAAAGCGCGCTCCCACGGCTATCAGCGCGTCGCAATCCCGCACCGCCGCGTTGGCCGTGGGGGAGCCATGCATGCCGACCATGCCGAGATACAGCGGATAGGTATAGGGCACCGAAGAGAGCCCCATGATGCTGGCGCAAATGGGCGCGCCGATTCTGGCCGAGAGATCCAGCAGCTTTCCGGAGGCTTCGGAAAAGGTGACGCCGCCGCCCGCGTAGATAAGCGGTCGCTTGGCCGCGGCGATCTTTTCCGCCGCCGCCCGAAGCTCCCCGGCCTCGGGCCGGGGTTCAGGAAGCGGGGCATAGCAGGGCGCGGCCGTAAATTCCATGGCCTGCCGCCCTACATCCTTGGGAATATCAATGAGCACAGGCCGCTTGCGGCCGGAATTGGCCAGGGAAAAGGCCGTGGCTACGGTTTCCGCCATATCCCGGACATCCCGAACCAAAAAGTTCTCCTTAACCACGGGCTTGGTCATTTGGGTGATGTTCACCTCTTGAAAACCATCCCGGCCCATCAGATCTTGAGCGACGTTGCCCGTCACCGCCACAAGGGGCACAGAATCCAGATAGGCGGCGGCGATGCCCGTAACCAGGTTGGTTGCCCCCGGGCCGGAGGTGGCCAGCACAACCCCGGTCTTGCCGGTGGATCGCGCGTAGCCATCCGCCGCATGGGCCGCGCCCTGCTCGTGGGCCGTGAGAATGAGCCGCAGCTCCTTTTCCCGACCATACAGCGCGTCGAATATATCCAGCACCGTGCCTCCGGGGTAGCCGAACACGGTATCCACCCCCTGGGCAATCAGGGCCTCCAGTAAAATTTGTGCTCCTGTAAGCCGCATGGCAATTCTCCCTCCGGGCCCGGCCTTGCCCGGGCCGCGCCATCCGTTGCGCCGCAACGAAATATATGCTGCGCTCAAATCTCTCCGCAGCCTTTGCCGGAAGGCCGCCGGCGTTCCGGCGCGGTGTTCCGACGCCGTGGCGCTCCCCTGCCGCGGATCTCGTCCCGCATATCCTCTCGTGTTGCGGCAACAAACCATATACAGCGGCAATATGCAATCCCCAAGCGCCCGGCGCGCCTGAGAGAAGAGCCTCAAACTGCTCGGAATCCCGGCCATCCCCAAACGCCCGGCGCGTCCTCCGCCGCCTCGGCGAGGCAGAGACCGCGGCTTCCCGAGCCTGGAGGCCGCCAGATGCCCCGGCAGGTCCGGCCCGATCCATGAACGTAAAGAAGGGACCTCTTTCCAACACGAAGCCCCCGGCAGGTCCGGCCTTGATCCGGCAGCCGCCGGGCGGGCCGCTCGCTCAAGCAACGCTTTTCCGTTCAATCCACAAGGGATGGTGATAGACAAAGCCGTTCCCTCCGCGCTACATTGGCCTTCTCTCTTGACGGCGCCCCCTGCGCGGCCGGGGGTTGGGGACATGCGTTCCTAAAACGCCGAGGGCGGCCAGGCTTGCCGCCTGAGCCCCCGGGGGCGGTTTCCGGCAAAGAAGATGTTGGCGGCAATGATGGTCTTCCGCCGAGCGGCAGACCGATACTATGCATACCCCACCTTACCCGCACGGAGGTTCTATGGACAGCATGCAGTGGATAGACAGCCACGAGCAGGAAATCATCGCTACGTACAAGCATCTGCATACCATTCCCGAGCTTGGCCACAAGGAATTCAAAACCTCGGCCTTTTTGGCTGAAGAACTCAAAAAGGCCGGGATCGAGGTCGAGGAAAAGGTGGATGGCGTTACCGGCCTGATCGCGACCATCCGCGGGCGGGAACCCGGCATTACCTTTGCCGTCAGAGCAGATATGGACGCCCTGCCGCTGACCGAGGAAACAGGCCTGCCCTTTGCCTCCACCCATCCCGGGGTTATGCACGCCTGCGGCCATGACGCCAACTCCACCATGGCCCTCTGGACCGCCAAGGCCGTGGCTGCCGCCGGCATTAAACGCGGCGCGATCAAATTTGTTTTCCAGCCCGCCGAAGAATGCCTGACCGGCGCCAAAAACATGATGGCCTCCGGCAAGCTCAAAGGCATTGATGAGATGGTCGGCATCCATTTCCGGATCAAATCCGAAGCCAAATTCGGGGAAGCCACCCCCGCCGTGGCCCACGCCGCCATCTGCCCGTTAAAGGTTACCGTGCGCGGCAAGGGGGCCCACGGCGCGCGGCCGCACCAAGGCATTAACGCGGCCGAGGTTGCGGGGCTAATCACCCATGCCGTCAGCCTGGTTCATTGTGATCCCTGCGTCTCCCATTCCGCCAAGCCCACCAGAATTCTTGTGGATACCGGCACCTTCAACATTATTCCTGAAAAGGCGGAGATGTACTTTGACCTGCGGGCCCAGACCAACGAAGTTATGGATTTTCAGCTTGAACGGGTTACCCGGGCCATTACTAAGGCTGCGGAAGCCGTGGGAGCCAGCGCGGAAATCGAAATCATGGGCCGGCTCCCGGCAGCCGTTATGGATCAAACCCTGATCGCCGAAACCTCTGCCGCCATTACCCAAGTTTTGGGTTCCGCCCTGCCGCCGATTCAGGTGGCCGGGAGCGAAGATTTCCACATCTTCGCCATTGAAGGGGGTATGCGCACCACCGTCATCGGTCTTGGCACCGACGCCGAAACCCACCACAACAACAAGGTGGTCTATAACCTGGAAGCCATCCCCCTGGGCGTGAAAATCCTGACCACCCTTGCCCTGAACAAACTGGCCTGATTCGCAACGGAGGCTTGCATGGACCGCCTGACCTGGATCACTGCCCATAACGACGAGATCATCAACACATACAAACACCTGCATACGATCCCCGAACTCGCCCACCAGGAATTCAAAACCGCGGCCTTTCTGGCTGAAGAACTGCGCCGGGCCGGGCTTGAGGTGGAGGAACAGGCCGAAGGCACCACCGGCGTGTTGGCCGTGCTCCGGGGAAGCGAACCCGGCCCTGTTCTGGGCATCAGGGCGGATATGGACGCCCTGCCCCTGGAAGAACAAACCGGCCTGCCCTTTGCCTCCACCCATCCCGGCCGTATGCACGCCTGCGGCCACGACGCCCACAGCACCATTGTGCTTTGGACTGCCAAGGCGCTGGCCGCGCTGGGCATCAAGCGCGGCACAGTGAAATGTATCTTCCAGCCCGCCGAGGAAACCCTGACCGGGGCCCGACGCTTTCTCAAAACCGGTAAGCTGGATGATGTGCAGGAAATGTTCTCCCTGCACCTGCGCCCCCGCTCCGAGGCCAAATTCGGCGAGGCAGCCGCGGGCATCGCCCACAGCGCCAGTTGCCCCCTCAAGGTTACCCTGACGGGAAAATCTTCCCACGGGGCGCGGCCGCACCAGGGCTGTAACGCCGCCGAGGCGGCCGGGCTGATTGTCAACGCCGTCGGCCTGGTCCACTGCGATCCCCGGGTTACCCATTCGGCCAAGTGTACCGGCATTCTGGCTGATACCGGCGTGTTTAACATCATACCGGATAAAGCTATCCTGCGGTTCGACCTGCGCGCCCAGACCAACGAGGTCATGGAAGATCAACTGGCAAAGGTTACCCGGGCCATTGAGCAGACCGCGTCAGCCCTGGGCGTGGCCGCCGCCATCGAGATAGTTGATCGTTGCCCGGCGGCCAGCCTGGACCCGGGGCTTGTCGCTGACGCCGCGCGCGCCATCACCGAGGTGCTTGGCAGTTCCCTCCCGGTGGTGGAAGTTCCCGCCTCGGAAGATTTCCATATCTTTGCGGTGGAAGGGGGCATGCGCACTACATTGGTCGGCATCGGCACCGACGCTGAAACCCACCACCACCCCGAGGTGACCTATAACCTGGAGGCGGTGCCCATCGGCGTAAAAATTATGACCACCCTGCTTCACAACAAACTGAGCTGAGATCACATCATGAACCAACTGCTTTCCCGGGCCACGCCCGCCCCGTTCCCTCTACGGTCACAGGTCCGCCTACGCCGCTCCCTAGTCCCGCTCCTCCTGCTCGCCCTGTTCTTGTGGGGGCCGGTGGAGGCGCAAAGCGCGGCGGACGGCATGCCGGAAAGCATAACGGCAAGCGGGGCCCGGCAACCGGCGTTGTTTGCTTCGCCCCGCTTTGACGGCTGCTGGGAAAGCTTTTATGAACGGGCCGGGGATAACGCCCCGGTGCTGGAGCGCCGCACCCTGACTCTGGCCCAAGGCCTTCTGCAAACCGTGACCCTGCCCGAGGGCGAAGCGGCCGGCGCCCAGATCGCCCTCTCGTTCGGCCCGGCCGACCGCTCGCTGCGCGAGGAGGGCGACAGCCTGACCATTTTTGATGGTCCAACGCCGGTCCAAATTCTCAAAGCTATCGATGCCCGCACCATCGAGATTCTGAGCCCGGGGGCGGACGCCGCGCCCGTGCTGGCCCGGCGTTGCGAAAAAAAATTCGATAGGTTTTTTGCGGGAACTATCCCGCTCTTTGAACGGCTGCCCTCCGCCTGGACCAGGCAGGGCGAGACCGAACCTTTTTTGCTGTTTTCTTCGGAAAAACGCTCCGTACGCTTTCTGGGCGGAGCCGCGGCCGAGGCGCTGGGAACCGAGCCTCTGCCGGTAGCCGCCTATATGGAATCACGCCGGGATTTCCTGCCCGGCGCCCTGATCCTGGTTCTGGCTCCGGATGCCACGCGCCGGGCGGTCTTGCTCATCGACACCCTGGGGGAGGAGCACTGGCCCGTCAGTTTGCATAGTTCCGGCGCAACCATTGCTATCGGTTCCCTGGATGCCGCAAGCTTTTTCCCGCCCCAAAGCGCCGCGGAACCGCGTTAACAACCTGACGCCGCCACGGGAAAAGGCGGCGTGGCAACTCTCTTTCATAACAGCCCCAACGGCCGCGGAAAAGCGCAACCGGATTCCCCACGGGCGGAGCCGGCAATGGTTTTCCCCCTGCCATCCGGGGCACACAAGGAGTACCTATGAGCGATCCCGCCATGATGTGGCGTTGCCCCGTGGCCAATTGCGGCTATGTTTATGATCCGGATCGGGGCGACAGAAAAGGAAAAATTCCCAAAGGCACCTCTTTTGAAGACCTGCCCGAGGACTGGCGCTGCCCGGTCTGCGGCGCATCTAAAAAAGGCTTTGTTCGCCTTTCGGATGCCATGGGGCATTAGGCCCTACGGCCTTTGTGCCCGCGGGAAAGGATACTCGCTGAACCCCCTCCGCCCCGATACGGCGGCGGCACGTTGCCCTAACCATCTGATCTGAAAAAATGAGAAACCAATGAAGAAAAAGAGCGTTGCCATTGTTGGTTGCGGCGCTATCGGCGCCTTTGTGGCCGAGCGTCTGCACGAGAACTTCCGGGAAAGCTTCAGCCTGGATTGGTTCTCCAGCAACACTATGGCCAAGGCTGAAGCCCTGGCCGCCCGCTTCGGCGGGCAGGCAGCCCCCTATGAGGAGGCAATCCCCCGCTGTGATGTTGTTCTGGAAGCTACCACGGTGCAGGCTATGCCCGGGGTTCTTCGGACCGCCGCGCGCCATGGAAAAGCCCTTGTCGTGCTGAGCATCGGCGGGTTTCTCCAAGATCCCGATCTGCTGGCTGAGGCGGAAGCGGCCGTGGCCCCCATCTACCTGCCCTCCGGCGCGCTGGCGGGCTTTGACGGCATTATGGGCATGCGGGAGATCGGCCTGGAGGAAGTTGTTCTGACCATCACCAAGCATCCCAAAAGCCTGGCCGGCAACGCCTATCTGGAACAGCAGGGCGTGGATCTGACGGCTCTTACGGAACCGGTCACCCTGTTTGACGGCCCGGCGGATCAAGCCATTCGCAATTTCCCGGCCAACGTCAATGTCGCCATCAACCTGAGCCTGGCGGGCCTCGGTTTTAGCCGGACCCGCGTCCACCTGGTAGCTGACCCCAATACCACTACAACCGTGCTCACCGTCAGCGCCAAGGCCGGACCCTGCGCCATGACCGCAACCACCACCGGCGTGCCCCTGCCCCAAAACCCGCGCAGTTCGCTTCTGGCAGCCCAGGCCGCGCTGGGAGCGTTCCGGCGGCTGGCCTCGCCCCTCCATACCGGCACCTGATGCCCTGCGGATTCCGCCGGCGCGCGCAGGCTGAGGACCGGGCGGAATCCGACCCTGTGCCGGGGAAGAGATCGTGTGCCCTAAAGAATCGGGAATCCCGCTGGAAGGTCGTGTCCGCACATGTCCGAGCTGCCTTTAGGGTATGCCGCGCCCCAGGTCCGCCGTCCCTTGGAAAGACCCTACTCCGCCTGGAAGTCCGTGCCTCCTGATCCGGCACAGCCGCCCTTGCCGGAGACAGCAGAAATTTCTTGGCAGACATCCTGAAAGGGCCTATGGATAGGGTATTCTGCGCCTTGTGCGCCCTCTCCCTTGAGGGAGACCGCACAAAGGGGCTCGGGCTGGATACGCCCTGCCGCCAGGCGGAATGGGGAAGCCGCTACCGTTCCAAACGATGTTTTTTGCCGGGAGATGTTTTGATGGATGCCGACGCTCCAGTTGCTTTCAAACGCCGCCTTCTGCAGGGCATTGAAGAGCGCCTCTCTTCCAGCCGTTACCGCTATGTGGATAACAGCCTGGCCTATTACGCCAATCCCACCCCCGCGGCCATGCGCAAGGATAAAGAATGGTTTGCCAAGCGCCCCCTGCCCGAGGCTGCCGCATTCATCCGCGACCATGCCCGGGCTCTTGATCTGGAGGCCCTGAGCAAAGGGCCGCTGTACGCTCTTCTCGCAGACAAGCATTCTCAGGAAACCTTGGTCCTGGTCGCCCTGTATGCCCTCCTGGGGCACCGCTTCGTCAAGTTCCCCTACTACGCTGCCGACGCCCTGGCCCGCCGCGCGGCGTTGGCAAGCCGCTATGCTGTTCCGGATCATGATGAGGCCATGTGCCGGGCCATCGCTGAGGATGCTTTTGGCGTGGGCTATACTCTGCATCGGTTTGCCCTGCCGCTGGGGGAAGAAACGGTAACCCTGTACGCCCATCCTGAATTTCTCTATCAGACGGCGGCCTTTCCGCCTTACCGTTACGCCGCAAGCGGAACCATCGTGGAGGTGGCTCCGGGCGATTATGTGGTGGATTGCGGCGCGTGCTACGGGGATACGGCCTTATTGTTCGCGGCTCTAACGGGCCCCGCTGGTCGCGTGCTCTCCTTTGAGCCCCACCCGGATCTCGGCAGGCTGTTTCTCCACAACCGGCAGGCCAACCCGCGCCTTGCCGAACGCATGGATTTTGTCCCCGCGGCCACGGGAGCGGAGGCGCGCGGCATCCTGACGCTCCGCCTGAGCGGCGCAGGCAGCGCCCTTGAAAAAGAGGACACGGCGGCCGGGGATACCCGGCAGCGCGTCAACGTGCCCCAAACCAGCCTGGATGCCGAAGTTGCCCGCCGCCGCTGGCCGCGCGTGGATTTCATTAAAATGGATGTGGAAGGCGCGGAGCTGGCCACCCTGCGCGGAGCCCTTGATACCCTGCGCCGGTTCCGTCCCAAACTGGCCGTCTGCCTCTACCACAGCCCCGAAGATTTTTATACCATTCCCCGGTTTCTCAAGGAACTTGACTTGGGATACCGTTTCTACCTGGAACACCACTACATGAACAATTGGGAGACGGTGCTTTACGCCCTGCCGCAGGCATAAGGCTTTTTCCGCCGTCACGGCCTTGCCGGTTCAAGGCTTTCGCCTGCTTCGCCCGGGCCGCCCTTGTATGGCGACGCCGCAATAAGGGCAATACAAGCTTTTGAAGGGGCTTACGGCAATCCCCATGGCGGAGAGGGGCATTCGCCCGGCAAACGCCTTTTGTTCCGTTCATGCGTTGTGAACGTATCAATCCAGCCCCTTTTCATGCAGCCACTTTGCAAGATGCTCCGCTACCTTCTCATTGTTTAGATCAGAAAAAGGAAAGTGGGTGTTGCCGATCAGCCCGGCTTCGGGCAGGTGAATCACGGCGGCATTGCCGCCATGGCGGTTCACGGCATCCGCCCACAGCCGCGCCATGCGCAAGGCGGCCCGCCAGTAGTCCTGATGGGGCTGGCTGACAGGCGCAGCCGGGATATTATCGCCATAGTAAATGACGATGGGGATTCTGGTCAGCGCCATGAACTGCTCCAACGGCGCTTCCCCGGCCCTGAGCGCTCCGAAGGAACTGGAATTGGCAATGGGTTCAGGCGCTTCCCCCTCGGGGAAGATAAAACCGCTGCCCGGCTCATAAGCCACGATGCCGCGTACATTGCTGCTTTTCATGGCAGTGAGCCAACCCGGCCCGCAGCCCTGCGAGTGCGTCACCAGGACGCCGGAACCAATAGCCCCAAACAAGGCAGCCATAGAATCAGCAACAATATCCGCGTCATAGGGCCCTGTATTGGGCGTCATCTGGCGGAAAAACTGATCCAGCGCCTCATTGCCCCGGGCGAACTGCGTGTTCTCGAAGAAATTCGGCCACAGGCCCATGCGAAACTGTCCGAACCAGAACTGTTCGTCGGGCGTCGCCTCAACGTTCATGGATACGGTGCTGCGCCCGGCCTCGCCGCGCCGGGGCTGGTCAACCAGATATACGCTGTACCCCCGGCGTAAAAAGATATTCTGAAAGCCCTCACGCCCGTCGGGAGTGCTTGCCCACGTTCTGGCGGATTGCCCCGCCCCGTGCAGGAAGACCAGCGGATATTTCCGGGCGTCCACCGGCTTTTGATAGAAAACAGCGGCATGATCGCCGCGCAGAGTTTGCCCGGCGGCCCGGGGTTTCAGCGGGCTATACGCTTCCCGCGCGGGAATGACGGTGCCGCCTGCGGCAAAGCTGCCCTGTTCCTGGATGATCAGAGGGGGCGGAGCCTGTTTCGGAGCAGCTTCGGCGGATGCCGCCGGCATTCCCGCCGCAAGCAGGATAAGGGCAAGAGCGGTCATGATAATGTGTTTACCCATGGCTTTCTCCTTATTTTCCCTTGCCGATTTCCTTCAGCCATTCCGCCACGCCGGAGGGCGCCCGTTCCATATGGCTGCGAAAAATCGAGTAGCCGTCGCGCAGCACGCTCGCGCCGGGTTGTTTTTCTTGTATGGTCTGAATGGTGCGGGAAAAGCCGCTGCCGCCGTGGGTACAGAAAGGAATGATCGTCTTGCCGGAGAAATCGTACTGTTCCAAAAACGTGTACAAAATCATCGGCATGTCGCCCCACCAGTTGGGATACCCGATAAAGACGGTATCGTAGGCTTCGAGGTTTTCGATCGTTCCCTCAATGGCCGGACGGGCCCCCTGATTCTGTTCTTCTTTAGCCATATCGACAAGGGTACGGTGGTTCGTGGGGTACGGCTTCCGAGGCAGGATGCGGAATATATCGCCGCCGGTCATTTCCTGTATCAACTGCGCTACATACTGCGTATTCCCCAGCACGTTTCCATTGATGACCACAGCGCTGTTATCTTCCTCGCGTGTCATGTTGTTGGGATCATTTGTTTCCGGCATGGAAAAATAGACGATTAACGATTTTTCCCCCGGTTTTTCCACCGCTTGTAGCGGCACAACATGGAGCATGGGAGCGAAAAACCCAAGAATAACGGCCATAATGATCAGTTTCAGCATATCTTTTCGGAAAAAACGGTGTTTCTGCATGCTCTATCTCCTCTTTACTGATGGTATTGTTGATCGCTGACTTTTTCCATCCAGGTTACACTGGCCCCGTCCATTCGTTCGCCTATGGCAAGATGCGTCATAGCGGTATTGGGAGCTGCGCCGTGCCAGTGATTGACATGGGCAGGGCACAACACCACGTTCCCTTGCCGGATGATCTGTATCGGGCCGCCCCATTCCTGGGTCAGGCCAACGCCGAACGTAACGAGCAGCGTCTGGCCGAGCGGATGGCTATGCCAATCGGTGCGCGCGCCCGGCTCAAAGGTGACGTAAGAACCATAGACGCGTTGCGGGGCCCGGGCTTCAAAAGCCGGATCAACGCGAACATGGCCTGTGAAATGCTGCTTGGGAGCCGCAAACGAGGGGCGGGAACCTCCCGGAATAACGGTCTGCCCTTGGGCTTCAGCATATGCCGAAGGTACGGCTATGCCCCCGGCAAGCAACAGACAAAGACTGAAAAATAAAAGACGGTTCATGATATTCTCCGTGAAAACTCGCGGCATCGGCAGGAGGGCTTCTTCAAGAGGGCGCTTGCCCTTGTAGAAACGCCTCCTGCAGAGGGCCGCGTTGTCGGCCTCAGGCTATTGCAGATTCTTGCCGTAGAAATCCGTAAGTTTGGCAACGGCTTGATCCACATATTCAGGCACAAAGTAGGTCTGAATATGCGTGGCTCCGGGAATCTTGAAGAGTTCCTTATCCTTAGCTCCCGTCGCCTTCTCAAAGGCTTCTTCAGACATGTGCAGCGTATCGGCCTTTTCTCCGGCCATCAGCAGCAGGGGGGCATTGATCAGGTTGATGTTGTCCATGGCATCCCAAGTCATAAGATCCATGAGGCTGCTAGTCGTATAGCGGAAGGTTGAACGGGGATGCCGATGCGTCTTTCCATAATACATCATGCCTTCACGATAAAGATCAGTGGGAATCTTGCTGATGCTTTCATCCGTCAGCGCGTCAAAATCAACGTTACCGGAATAGCCGATTTCCCCTGTGGCGGCTTCCCTGGCGCGAGCATCGGAGGCTTCCTTCAGGCGCGCCTGAATGGAATCGCGCTGCGTGTTCATGAAGCCGTTGCGCCGTACCTGACCGGAGTTAAACATGCTCAACGTGGCCACGGCCTTGAACCGTTTGTCGGACTTAGCGGCGTTCAGCGTATAGCCGCCACCGCCGCAGATGCCCAGAGCGCCGATGCGGTTGGCGTCCACGCCGGGATACGTGCTGATATAATCAACCATGCCATGAATATCCCCCGTGCGGTAAAAAGGCGTATCCACATTCCGAGGCGCGCCTTCGCTGGCCCCCTGGTAGGAAGCGTCCGCCGCGATGGCGATATAGCCTTTTTCCGCCAGGCGCTGGGCATACAGGCCAGCCACCTGCTCTTTAACGCCGCCGTTGGGATGCGCCACCACCACGGCGGGGTATTTTTTCGTAGCCTCGTAGCCGGCGGGCGTATAGACATTGGCCGCGATTTTCAGGCCGTTCAGCGTATAGCTAACCGGATGGATGTTCACATTTCCTTGACTATTTTCCATGATGGCCCCTTTATACACAAGACCGAACGGATTGGTTTCAGCCGCATTTGCAACACATGTGAAAGCCAATGAAGATGCCACCGCCAGTGTCGCCAGAAGCGTTTTTTTCATGATTATCTCCTGTTCCATAAACTTGTTAGAGCGCTATTTTGCCCGCATTTCGTTTGGTAATACGGTGTTCAAACTCTTTTCCGCCAATTCCGCTTCCGCCTTGCCGACTTTTGCTTCAAGCACGGATACAAACGCTTTCATCTGGGCTTCGCTCAATCCGACAACCAGACAGCAGCGCAAATGGGAACGCAACTGCGTTTCGGCCGGAAGACTGGCCAGGGCGGAAACCGTGGCCAGTTCCCGTTCCCGGAAGCTGAGGACATCAAGACTGAAAATATCGCCGAAAAAATGTTCCTTTAGAAAGGTATCGATGACGGGGGCAAATTCATACACCCGGCGGGCGGCGGGTCTGCCGATAACAGCAGTCTGATTCGCCGTGCCACGTTCGCGGATGTTCGCCTTATCAGGTAAGGGGGTTGCATCGCGGCCCGCTTCATCGTGGCTACCCCGCGCTTTCCGTTCGTCGAGCAGGGCAATAAAGGTGTTCAACCCCGTCAGACTGCGAGGAAACCCCGCATAAGCGTACATCTAAATAAGAACTTCTTTGATCTCGTTGACTGTCATGCTGTTTTCCAGGCCTTCGGCAAGGGCTGCTTGCAGCTTTTCCATATTGCCGTTCGCTGTAAACGCTGCAATGGGGATAATGCTTTGTTGTTTGGCGTTCAGAGCCGATTCAGAAAACGCGCTTTGCGCATGCGCCATCCCTGCCCATCCTATTGTTGCGGTAAACCAAATCCCAAGAAAGAGGGTTACAAATTGCAAGAACACGAAATCCTCCTTATCATGGCGTTCCTTTTTTCTGCCCTTTGGCTGACAACACCATAGAAATTCCATGACGAGGATTCCATATCCAATCCGCGCTGTTATTTGCCTGATCCGATCGATGCTTGCGCAACGGGTAAAAAGAAGGCGGAAAGCCTCGTAGGGAGAGCCTTCCGCCTGATGATCAGAGAAACCCGGAGCGTTAAGAACGTTTTTTGGTCATATCCCGGCGAGGGGGAGCGCCAAACCGGCGTTTGTATTCCCTGTTGAACTGAGAAGCGCTTTCATAACCGACCATGAGCGCCGCTGCTCCCGCATCCTTACCTTCCATCAACATCAGCCGTTCAGCCTCATAGAGCCGGAGGCGCTTCTGAAACTGAAGCGGACTCAAGCCGGTCACCTGTTTG
Source organism: uncultured Desulfovibrionaceae bacterium (assembly GCA_949741925.1). Classification (GTDB taxonomy): domain Bacteria; phylum Desulfobacterota; class Desulfovibrionia; order Desulfovibrionales; family Desulfovibrionaceae; genus JAJDHY01. The sequence goes on from CATJOY010000039.1 coordinate 79,902, forward strand.
AAATGGCGGTTAAAGGTGGAAGGAGCCATGTTGACGCGCCGGGCCAAATCTTCCATATTAAGAGGTTCCGCATACTGCTTGCGCAGCCGGGAAATGGCCTCGGCTATCCGGTTGGCCTGAGTGCCGGTGGTGTTGAACAGCCGCAGGCATTTGCCCTGGTTGCCGCAAAGCAGGTAGTAATGGATTTCCCGCAGGATCATGGGGGCCAGCACAGGGATTCGCGACGGCGTATCCAGAAGCGCGACCAGACGGACAAAGGCCTGCAAAAGATCCCCGCCTGCCTCATCCACCACAACGGGATTCCCATCCCCTTCCCCGGCGGCAACGATGGAAGGATCTTGCGTCATCAACCGGGCGATGATGCGCCTATCCAGCTTTACGGAGAGCGAAAGAAAGGGAGATTGAGGCGAAGCCTTCGTGATATGGAAGACGCCGGGCATATCAATGCCCACCGTCATGCAGTGCAGATCGCCGTAATTTGCTTCATAATCGCCGATCATGGAGCGTTTGAATCCCTGCACAACCAGAGCCACCATGGGGGTATAAAAGCAGCGTACGGCGGAAACCTCTTCATCGTACCGGCTTAAGGTCAAACCCTCGATAGCGGTTTCCAACCGTGACGGGGCAGGAAGCCATTGCAGCAAACCGGCCTTCAGCACCTCATGTATGCCACCGTTGGAGGTCGATTCCGTCATGTTCTCCTCCTGTTGCTCCGTTTCTCCGCGCCGAAAATGCGTTTTTTACGCTTCTGAAATTAAGGATGCTTCTACGAAAATATCAGGATATTCTTATTCTATTCCGGCATCAAAGACTATGCCGAATTCGCTGTAAAGTTTGCCTGATACGTTCCAAAACTCCATTGAGAATGGTCTCAACGGGCAGATTTCCTTAGGATTTAGTCAAAATAAGGGAACCCTTAACAGCACTTTGAGGTAATATCTTTGTGGTCATTGAAGATATTTCTTTTTCCCTCCTGTATCTCGTCCGGGTAATCCGCGTACCCTCACGCCCGCAAGGCGGCGAATTCCTCACGCAAGGCTTGGGCCTCATTTTCCAGGGCGGCCAGCTTGGCCCGGTCTTCATCTGTGCCCTGCCCGAGACTCATGGCCCGCAAAGCCCGCACAGAGGCGGCATCTACCCGGCGCAGTTCCCGCTTGATGGAGCGTTCCGCTATGCGGGTGTCGTATTCCTGCGCTGTCAGCTCTTCTACAGCAGTAAGGGGTACATCAAATTGCGCGGCATATTCTTCGCGGGTTATATCCTCAGAAACAAAGGTTAAGGAAGAGTGGCGGTTTGTTTCAATAGAAAAATAAGGCATGTTCCTTCCTCCTGTTATTCACATATGCATGATATAAGCTCGACGCGGTAACCAGAGTACTTCGTTCCTATATAGAAACATGGTGCTGATGCTGAAAATTCTGTTTCATGTTTATGAAATAACATAGTGCCATTATTATCATATACTTTAAATTCTGCTGTATAGTTTACCCCAAAATCTGTACCCCAACCATCTCCATTACAATCATCATAGAAGCAGACGAATCCGCTGTTCTCTACATAATAAATAGGATATGATGACCAAATCTTTTTACCATTGATATACCCATTATATTTCTGGTTGTTAATATATGGTTTTCCATATTTTGTACCATTACTATAAAATCCCATTATCACGACTCCGGATACAATACTATCGCATCAGTATTAGTCTTGGAAATGGTCAAAGCATTTGCTGCCGACGAGGCAATAACAATACGCGGCTCAACAGAAAGCGCTGTACCCAGCGTTGCATTGCTTGTTTTGGTCACAAAAGGGACGGATATACGTTTACGAAAGTTAGACGGCGTTATCTTTCGTAAAAAATTATCGTTGGAGGCGACAATATTGTTAACGACAAAGTCTGCGGCGGCGATATCCTGGTTAATATGCCCTGTATAGGCGTACCCGCTGTTATTTGTGCGGATGAGCGCGTTGGCGCCGGGCGCTGCTCCGGCAGCCGGAACAGTCAGCCCCGTAATGCCTGTCGCTGTGCCGCTGGTGTTGCCGGTGCCGCCATTGGCAACCGAGAGAACACCGGTCACCCCGGTGGTGATGGCGACGGATCCATCAAAAGCAACGGCTGTGGTGCTGGCTAAGTTAGTGGCAATTTTCCGCGCCGTGGCCAGCTTGGTTGCCGTGGCGGCATTGCCGGCGCATGTTCCTGCTGTGGTCGCGTTGGTTGCATTGGTCGCTGTCACGGCGGTCAGGGCCGCGCCATTGGCGTTAAACCGCGCTCCAAGCCAGGCCAGGCAGTTTCGAGCCGCCGTCAGCCAGGCCCGCAGGCTCAGCGTTCCGGTGCCGGGGAGCGTGTTGGCGGCCGTTCCGGCGGCAATGGTTACGGGGATGCCCAGGCTGACGTTTTTTGATCCGTCAAAACTTGCTCCGGCGGTGGCATTGTCGTTGGCCGTAATGGTCCTGGCTGTGGCCAGACTGCTCGCCGTGGCGGCATTGCCGGTACAGGTCTCTGCCGTGGTCGCGTTCTGCGCGTTCGTGGCCGTGGCAGCGTTACCGGTAATCGTCGTTTGCAAAGGGTGCCTATGGTCTTCACGCGCATACTGGGTGGATGTGCCAACTTCGGCCGCTCCCGGCGCCCGGGGGGCGCTTGCGGCAGGCCTTGGCACAACGCCTTGTTTCACATCCAGGCAGCCTTCCGGCGT
>CATJOY010000040.1 GCA_949741925.1 uncultured Desulfovibrionaceae bacterium
AACGTCTTCTACGGAAGCAAGTAGCATGAAGGGCTAACGTCGGGCCGGGTTAGACTTGGGTGAGCGAATAGCAGGATAAGGCTCGGGCAAAAGCCCGGGAACCCGCGAAAGACGCTCAAAGAAGGCCTGAGAGGGGAAGGCGCGGCGTTTTTGCGGCGCTGGAAGCTCAGCCGCCCATCCGGGGGGGCGGCTGAGGCAAGGGCCCGGAAGCCGTTCCGGGCCCTTTTCCCTCAAAACCGGAAATACCACGCTGAGGCCATCGCGTTGTGAAGTCGGTCTCCTGCCTAACGAGGGGAAATACCGGCCGCATGGAACTGCTGAAGTCCGGGCGACGGGAGGCGGTAGCGGCAATGCCTATCGCTCGAAGGGCTTTTAGCTTTCACCCGAAAGCGCTGGAGAAAGCAATGAGTGACTATAGATGCTGCGGGTATTGCCGTCATCGCCGTCGAATCGCCGGCGGCCTGTACGGCTGCCCCAAAGCCTTTGAACAGGCCCGGGATTACGGCATCCCTGTAGTGGCCTTGTATAAGGATGGCGGATGTCCCTTGCTGCCCGTATCGATGGAGAGCAAGGCCGTCTGTGAAGCAGATTTTGAATTGATGGATCTTTATGACCTGGCTCGAGAGTGGGGCTGGGATATTGCCCTAGGGGCGCACGGATTCGATCCCGAGGTTGATCCCTTTCTGGAGTATATCCCGGAAGAGCACTGGCAAAGGTAGCGCGGCTGGGAAAACCGCCATCAAGCGGTTGTGCGCTTCGGGCGTGAAGAAGTTTGACGGCGGCCAGGGCAGCGCCCTGGTCGCCGGAAGCGTACAGGAGAAGATGTTAGGCCTTCTCAAGGGGCACTGGTTCCCAGATTCTGGGTTATGGCTTCCACCAAGGCCGGAATAGTATGGACTTCGGGCATGATGTGGCAAGGCAGGCCGTGTTGCTCAAGGGTTTCGGCCGTCACCGGCCCGATACAGGCAAACCGGAGCGCCGGAAACTGCCGCAGTATCTCCGGCGGGATCACGCTGAGAAAGTTCTTAACTGCTGAAGACGAAGCAAAACTGAGGGCCTGGATCTCCCCGGCCTGCAGATGGTTTATAAGATCCTGCCGCCCGTTAACTTCAGGAAGCGTATCGTACACGGTGACGGCGTCAACTCGAGCCCCGGCGGCCGTTAGGGCGTCCGGCAGTATGGTTCTTGCTGAGGAAGCGCGGGGAATAAGGATGTTTTTGCCCTGCATCCCCTGCGAAAGCAGACCTTGGGCCAAGCTTTCAGCAACAAAGCGCGGCGGAAGATAATCCGCCCTGATGCCGCGCACTTTCAAAGCCTCAGCAGTGGCTGGTCCGACGGCCGCTGCCTTGGCCATGCCGAGGGCCCGGCTATCGAGACCGAGCAAATCCAGGTGTTCCCAGAAAAAGCGGACGCTGTTGGCAGAGGTAAAAATAATCCAGTCGTATTCATGAATCCTGTGGATGGCTTCATGAATCGGGGCATACTCACGGCAGGGTTCCACCCGAATGGCCGGGTATTCGTAAATTTTGGCTCCCAGGCGGCTGAGATGCTCGGCAATGAGGCTGTTTTGTTCGCGAGAGCGCGTGACCACAATGCCCTTGCCCAGAAGCGGCTTTTTTTCAAACCAGGCCAGCCGATCATGCAGCCGGGCCACTTCGCCGACGATGATCAGACAAGGCGCGGAAAACCCTTTTTCAATGGCCTTTTCGTGAAGGGTTTCCAGGCTGGCGACCAGGCTGCGGTGATGTGGCGTGGTGCCCCACTGGACTAGGGCAGCCGGGGTTTGTGGAGCCAACCCCGCCGCGATCAACTTGGCCGCGATGAGGGGCAGGTTTTTCATGCCCATAAAAAAAACCAAAGTGCTGTTGCTTGCGGCCATGGCTTCCCAGTTATGGGCGGAGGCCTTTTTGCCGGGATCCTCGTGCCCTGTTGCCAACATCACCGAAGAGGCATAGGCGCGATGGGTGAGGGGAATGCCCGCATAGGCCGTGGCGGCAAGAGCGCTGCTGATGCCGGGGACGACCTCAAAATCAATGTTTTCCGCCGCCAGCTCCTCGGCTTCTTCAGCACCGCGGCCGAACATATAGGGATCGCCGCCCTTGAGCCGGGCCACGGATTTTCCCCGCCGGGCGGTCTCGATGAGCAGCCGGGTGATCTCCGCTTGGGGCAAGGTGTGATCGCCGCCTTTCTTGCCCACATAAATGATCTCGGCATCCGGACGGGCCAGCGACAACAACTCGGGATTGGCGAGATAGTCGTAGATAACTACGTCACAGGCGGAGAGAAGTTCCTTGCCGCGCAAGGTGAACAGCCCGGGATCGCCGGGGCCTGCGCCAATGAGATAGACCGTGCCCGTTCGCATACTTATTCCGCCCTGCGCATGATAATGCCCTGGCCCACGATGATGGAGCCGTCTTCACGCAACCGGAGGGTATAGCGGCGGTGTTCTCCGGAGATGATCAGGCTTTTTTCGCTGAGCTCTATATTTTCAATAGTAAAGCTGCTTTGCGCGCCGCCGGGACCTGTTTCCACGGCCTGGCGGCGGGGAATATCGAGGTTCAGACCAACAGCGGCTATATTGGCACGCAGATCTTCCAATTCATAGGATTCCATAGGGCGGGTCCTGATATCGCTCAGATGGGTGATGGTGGCGTCAACATCGGGAACCCATCTGCCGCTAAACCATTCAGGCTGATTGGGAGCGAACCCCGCGCAGAAGGAGGCAGACGGGAACGCTAGGGCCGAGAGTACAACGGAGACCAAAAGGAAGGCGGAGGCGCAACGCGCCCGGAGTATAGCGGACATGGGTATCTCCTCAACGTAGTCGTCAGCGCGGCCGGGTCAGCACCACGTCGTAGCCAAGGCGCAGCCTGCCGTCAGGCAAGAAAAAGGCCTCTACCGGATCGCTGTTGCCGTCGAGATAAAGCTGTAATCTACCGGCGGATTTCTCCTCAACCCGGTTGATATAAGAGATTTCCTCGATTTTTTCGACCGTGTCGTCTATCGGCGTGCCGGTCAGGCGGTAAATCAAGGCATGGTTTTCCAGATCAAACGTTACGGTCATATGCCCGATTGCCTCAAGCATTTTTTCCGTTTCATCGCGTGGTTCACCATTTTTTTCCACTACCAAATCGAGAGTGGCCGAAATATCGATGGCCCAGGTCCCCGCCAGCGTAGCGACGGAGGCTCCGGCCTCCGCCGCAAGGATGAGGAGAAAGCACACCAAGGGCGCTATGAAGCGCGTGGCAGTGAGGGGCAGCATTCTATCCTTCCTTCTTGTTCAGCATCCGGTGGATCAGAGAGCCTCGCGAAAGCGTTGCTGCAAGGCCAGAAGCTTGACCCGGGCATCCTCAAGTTCAGCCACACGGGCCTTATCGCGTTCCACTATTTCCGCCGGAGCCCGCTGTACATAGTTTTCGTTGGCCAATTTGCCCGCCAACATGGCGTGTTCCTTAGCCATCTTGGCTAGTTCCTTATCCAGGCGGGTCAGTTCATCCTGGAAATTCACCGCGCCTTCCAGGGGCAGGATAATTTCATTCCCGGCGGCCACACTACTGGCCGAAGCCTTGGGCGCGTGCGCCTCCGGATCGATAACGCATTCCCCGAGTCGGGCCAGGAAAACGATCAGGCTGCTGTTCGCCGTGAGGAGCTCCCGGGCCGCGTCATCCTGGGGCCGGATCACTGCCTTGAGACGGAGCGAGGGGGCGATATTCAGTTCCGCCCGCATAGTCCTGATGGCGGTGATGGCCGCCTGGAGCATTTCCATATCGGCTACGGCCTGCGGATTCAGGCAGGCCGGGCGTTCAGCCGGGAACGGTTCGCGGGCGATATCCGGAATGCCTCCCTCGCGAATAGGAGCCTGAGGCAGAGCCTTCCAGATTTCCGCCGTGACAAAGGGCATGATTGGGTGCAACAGCAGCATGGCTTCGCGCAGAACCAGCCAGAGCACGGCCCTGGCCTTGGCTTGTTCCTCGCCGCCGGCCTGGAGGGCGGGCTTGATCAGTTCCAGGTACCAGTCACAGATTTCGTTCCAGATAAAGGTATACAGGGTTAGTGCCGCATCGTTGAAACGGTAGTCTGCTATTGCCGTTTTGAGGGCGCTTTTGGTTTCTTCCAGGCGGTGCAGTATCCAGCGGTACTGGACGCCTTCCAGGGTTTCCGGCGCTGCGGCAAGACGAAGATAAAGGTTATGGGCTTCCTCATTTGGAAGGTTCAGCAGGGCAAAGCGGGCCGCATTCCAGATTTTATTCACAAAATGGCGGTAGCCCTCGATACGTTCTTCAGAAAGGCGGATATCCCGGCCCATGGCCGCAAAGGCGGTCATGGTGAAGCGTAGAGAATCCGTGCCGTATTTTTCGATCATTTCCAAAGGATCAATGACGTTGCCCGTGGATTTGGACATCTTCTTCCCTTCGCCATCCCGCACCAGGGCGTGGATATAGACGTGGCGGAAGGGCACCCGATCCATAAAGTGCAGGCCCATCATCATCATTCTGGCTACCCAGAAGAAAAGAATATCAAAGGCCGTCACCAGCACGCTGGTCGGGTAAAAGGCTTCCAGCTCTTTGGTTTTTTCCGGCCACCCCATGGTCGAAAAAGGCCATAGGGCCGCAGAGAACCAGGTATCCAGCACATCCGGATCCTGGGTTAGGGAAGTTTTACCGCATTGCGGGCAGCAGGAGGGCGTTTCCTCGCTGGCGAAGAGCTTTCCGCAAGCATCGCAGGTCCAAGCCGGGATGCGGTGGCCCCACCAGAGCTGACGGCTAATGCACCAATCGCGGATGGTGTCCATCCAATGATCGTAAGTCTTTAGCCAGGAAGTCGGAAAGATCTGGGTTTCTCCACGCATGGCCTCTTTGGCCCTGGCCGCCAGCGGAGCCACCTTGACAAACCATTGGGTGGAGACATGCGGCTCGATGACTGATTGGCAGCGGTAGCAGTGGCCGACATTGTGGCCGTACTCCTCCACGCTCTCCAAAGCGCCTGCTGCGCGCAAATCCTCAACGATCTTTTCTCGAGCTTCTTCCTTGGTCAGCCCTTGGTATTTCCCGGCCTTGGCGTTCATTCTGCCTTCGGCGTCGATAACCTGGATGAATTCCAGCTTGTGCTTGCGGCCGAGCTCCCAGTCGTTATGGTCGTGGGAGGGGGTGACCTTGAGCGCGCCCGTGCCGAATTCCCTATCTACATATTTATCGGCGATGACGGGAATTTCCTTGCCGACCAGGGGCAGAATAACCGTTTTGCCGATGAGGTGCGTATAGCGTTCATCATCAGGGTTCACGGCAACGGCGGTATCCCCGAGCATGGTCTCGGGCCGAGTGGTGGCGATGGTCAGATGGCCGGAACCGTCGGCCAAGGGGTAACGTATCTTCCAGAGGTGGCCGGCCTGAGGGTGGTGTTCCACTTCATCATCAGCCAAGGCCGTGTGGCAGCGGTTGCACCAGTTGATAATATAATCGCCTTTATAGATCAGGCCTTCGTTGAACAAGGTGACAAACACCTTGCGTACTGCCCGGGAAAGCCCTTCGTCCATGGTAAAGCGTTCGCGGGTCCAGTCTACCGAAGAGCCCATGGCCTTGATCTGGCGGCGGATGTTCTCGCCGTATTCTTCCTTCCATTCCCAGACACGTTCGATAAAGGCCTCACGCCCGAGGTCGTGCCGGGTTTTTCCTTCGGTTCCCAGACGGCGCTCAACCACATTTTGGGTGGCAATGCCGGCGTGGTCCTCGCCGGGAATCCAGAGCACCGTTTTACCGAGCTGCCGGGCGTGGCGGCACAGGATATCCTGTAAGGTCAGGTTGAAGGCGTGGCCGATATGGAGGTTCCCGGTGACGTTGGGCGGTGGGATAACAATACTGAAGGTTCCTTTGGGGTTTTCCAGGGCCTCTGTGGGGTCCGGGGTAAAGGCGCGGGTTGTTTCCCAGTGATCCCGCCAGTGCGGTTCAACGGCTTTGGGGTCGTATCCCTTGGGCAGGGCGTTCTCGCTCATGGCACTTCTCCGGAGTAAGGTGTCTCGCTGAAAGAATTTTTTATACTACTGTTTTTCACCGCAGTGTACAAGTAGCGGAAAGAGGGGGAAGCGGGCTCCTTTGCCGTGGCTGTCTCCGGATATGGGGCGTTGCCGTATGCCCTGATAGGGGCGTGAGGGCGGGCAGCTCCCAACGTTTTCCGCTGATATGTTCTCAAAAAGAGAGGCCGGGCAGCCGCACGGAGCGTTTGCCTCTAGTAAATATTCCAGGAAAGAATAATTCCAAAGAATAGGAAAATATATGTGGGTATGCTGAGAAGAAAAGACAAGAAGCGGCGCGCCTGCAGTGCTGAATAACCCTGTGCTGCCGCCCCGGCGGGATGCGCCACCACCGGAGCTACCGGCAGTATGCCGGTCCAAGGGCGGTTTATTGAAAAGAGGTAAGAAACCTTCGTAAGCCCGACAGGCCCGCGGCTTTCTTGGAGCCCCCCTTCTGTTGCGGGCATTGCGCAAGAATCCCTTGCCGCAAGGGCGGCATTCCGGGAAAGCGGCGTGAAGCCCTTCAGGCGGCTTGAAAACGCGTCAGGGCTCGGGAGCGTTGGGCGTTCAATCCGTTGTATCCACGTTCATCCAGGATTCCAGAACGTCAATGAGTTTTCTGGCTTGATCCGGGCTGGAAATAGTAAATTTGGATTGCTGCCGGTACTCGTTGCCTTTTTTCTGGTAGCGTCGGATAGTATATTTATCCGGTCCGTAGGCTTCTTTAGCCCGGTTCCACTCCTGGTAACGGAAAATCACCGTGGCCCAGGCCCCTTTGCTGAGAATGGCCTTATCCAGTTCCTTGATGATTTGGAGGCCATCTTCCTCATAGGCTATGCTGAGTTCTTCAACCGTGCTTGCGGCCATTGTCATCTCCTTGTTGCATGGGGGTGGGGCAACGGGGCGGTTTACAAGCGCCGAACATGCCAACAGCCCGGCCGGTTTAGAGCCCCTTAGTCTTAAGCAGAGGATCCACAGTGGTATCGTAAATCCGCAGCTTGCCGTAATGGAGGAGCCCGACCAAAAATGCCATCAGGCCACAGAGAAGCGCGGCGTTTTGAGGACCGGCGATTTCCGCGATATGCCCGAAAATCAGAATTCCTATGGGGCCGAAGCCGAGGCCACCCAGCATGTACAAGCTCATTACCCGGCCGCGCTTGTTCTCGTCAACCACTGATTGCATCAACGAATTGGAAGCCACGGCCGCTGAAACCACGGTGAAGCCCATAAATGGCATAAGGGCTACCGATAATCTCCAGTCGGTGATAAACGAAAAGACGATAAAAACCAGGCCGAAGCCCGTCTGCATCCGGCAGAAATGCCGGGGAAGCTGGCGGGTGTGTATTTTGGCGGCCATGTACATAACGCCGACCAGCGCTCCGATGCCCAGGGCCCCGAGGAGCGAGCCCAGATGACGGGAATCCCCGCCCAATACCTCTTTGGCAAAGAGCGGGAGCATAATGGTGTAGGTCATGGAAAAGAAGTTGAAGGCATAGGTAAAAATCAGGTTGAGCCTGATAGGAGCTACGCCCATGGCGTAGGAGAGCCCCTCACGCAAGGCGCTGAGGCGTTTTTGCTCTCTCGGCGCAAGTTCTCGCTGAGGCAAGCGCATGGCGCAATAAGCATAGAGAACAAACATGTGGGCAATGCCGTTGAGAAGGAAGCAGGAGACTTCCCCCCCGGCCTTGACCACAAAGCCGGCCACGGCTGGACCGATGAGGCGGGCCAGGTTGAAGCTGCCGGATTGAAGCGACAGGGCGCTTTGGAGTTGCGAAGGGTGGTTGATCATCTGGGCGATGCTGGCTTGGCGGGCAGGCATATCCACGGCCGTAATGATGCCCAACAGAAAGCTGAGGAGCAGGATGGCCGGATAACTCAACTGCCCCATATGGAGCAACAACGCCATGGTAAAGGAATGGACGATCGTCACGGCCTGGGTCGTGATCAAAACCGCGCGCAGGTCGTGCCGGTCCAGAAAGACGCCGATAAACAGCCCCAGAATGAAAACCGGAGCCTGGTTGACGAATTCCACCAGCCCCATGCGCGAGGCCGAGCGGGTAATTTCCAGCACCAGCCAGGACATGGCCAGACGCTGCATCCATGTGCCGGTCAGGGCGACGCACTGACCGAAAAAGTAGAGGCGGAAGTTCCGCGCACTTAAGGCCGCAAGAGCCCGTATTTCGGAAATTTGGGGCACGAGGGTTCCGCTCCCGAATGTCTCCGCCCCGGAGCCGGGGCGGGGAGATGGTTAGAGGCTGGCGCACAATGCCTTTCTGCCGCAACGCCGAAGTGTTTTTTCCCTGGCGGGGCGTCAGCCGGGAAAAAAACGAGCGCCGCGTATATTCAATATGCCTTCGCCCGCTTTGTTCCATCGTTTTCGCCAGGGAAATCACTCGGCGTTGTGCGGACGAAATCTTTTTTGAAACAGCCCTTAAAGAAGCTTGAGAGACTCCAAAACACGTTCGAGATAGGCCTCGCTTTGGGGCTGAAGGCAGACCAGCGGCAGACGCAATTCAGTGCTCATCCACCCCATTTTGGCAAGGGCGGTCTTGACGGGAACCGGATTCGTCTCGATAAAACAGGCTCTATTCAGCGGGTTCAGCGCATAATGAATGGCCCTGGCTCGAGCAATATCCCCGGCCTGAAAAGAGGAGCAGAGTTCCGCTACTTTGCGGGGCATCAGGTTGGAGGTCACCGAGATGACTCCGGCCCCGCCCGCGGCCAGGGTCGGCAAAACGGTAAAGTCATCCCCGGAGAGCAAGCAGAAATCCGGGCCGCACAGCTCAAGGGTTTCGCTGATTTGAGTCAGATCGGCGGTAGCGTCCTTAACCCCTACCACGTGGGGGATTTCTTGAAACATGCGGGCCATGGTGGCCGGCTTGACGGTAAGGGCCGTGCGGCCGGGCACGTTGTAGACGATCAGCGGCAGATCCACGGCTTCGGAAATGGCCTTCATGTGGGCGAAGATCCCTTCCTGGGTGGGCTTGTTGTAATAGGGGGTGATATGAAGGGCCGCGTCTGCTCCGGCTTGCTTGGCATAGCGGGTCAGGCGGATGGCCTCGGCCGTATTGTTGGAGCCGGCCCCGGCGATGACCGGTACTCGGCCTTTGGCCTGCTCAATGCAGATGCGGATAACCTCTTCATGTTCTTCATGGGTCAGCGTTGCTGATTCGCCAGTTGTGCCGCAGGGCACCAGACCGTTGATGCCTTCTTGAATCTGCCACTCGATCAGTTCCCTATACTTTTCTTCATCAATCCGGCCGTCCCTGAAGGGAGTGACCAAGGCGGTAAAGGCGCCGCTGAACAACATAGCATGCTCCTTGCCGTCGTCTGGCTGACGGCGTTTCATGGCTTTTTTCTTCCATTAAAAGATAACGTATTGATTGCACACACCGGCTTACTGCCGTGAGGAGCGGAACACATCGTCTGCAAATAGGACTTCAGGTATGGTTCCGCTGCCTGCGAGGAGAGCGGGGTATACACTACGCCCCTGCTTGCAGCAACGAAAGCGGGGCCCGGATATCCCGGCCAGGCCTATTCGCACAAAGAGGAATTCTATTTACCGCCAAGGAAAAGAACTTTTTTGCGAAAGGCTGTACCCTTATGGCGCCGGGGTAACATAAAAAAGCTTTTCGATACAGCCGGCAGAAAAAAGAACCTTCGCGCGAATAGGCCTTAGAATTTTTTGGCAAGGCCCAGTTCGTTTTCCAATGGCAGCATGGCGGCAATGGAGAGGGCCAGAAATTCGTCGAGGGAGAGGGAGAGTTTTTCGCATTCCCTGATGGTGTCGCGACGGACAGAGGCGGCAAAAGCCTTGTCTTTCATCTTTTTCTTAAGGCTTTTGGGCTCCATGCCGTGCATGCCGTCCGGCCGAACCAGGGCGGCGGCGCTGACTAAACCGGTAACGGTTTCTGCGCAACGCAAGGCGTAGTCGAGCCTGGTTTCGGGCATCAGACCAGTATGTTCGCCGTTGTGGGCCTTGATGGCCTGTTTACTTTCTTCCGGAAGTTCGGGCACAAGTTCCGGCCCGAGGATCCCGTGCCGGGAAGGGTCCTCATGGGTCAAGGGATAATCGATATCATGGGCCAGGCCGGTGATACCCCATAAATCCGCATCCTCGCCGAATTTTTCGGCCAGGGCTCGCATGATGGCCTCGGAGGCCAGGGCATGGGTGATCAGATGGTGCTCAGGATGCTGGGCCCGGATTCTTTCAAGAACCTGCTCTCTGTCAAGCATGGGGAACCTTCCTCGCATGGGGTTGGTACGACGGTTGCCGGAAAAGATATGACTCCATTTTTCAGCAAAAGCAACCCCTGCCCGGAGGGAAAGGAAGGCTCGCTGCATGGAGGCCCTGGCCTGGTCCGTTGTTGGGAGAGGCGGCCTCCCCCCTCGCCCGGCGGCGTCGTTTTTCGGAAATAACAGCAGACCGGAAGGCTGGGCGGCGGCTGTTATTCCGGGAGCCGCTCTGTGTCGTTGCGCTACAGGAGGGGGATTTCCTCTTTATTGATCGGGGCTTCTGCGCTGGTGGGCTGGACGATCATGAGATTAACGCCGGAGCGGGAAAGTTGGACTTGGGCGGCCTGGGGAAGGCCGGCATCGGTGATAATGCCGTCCAGTTCTTGGAGTTTGATGATGTTGAAAAAACCGAGTCTGCCAAATTTCGTGGAGTCGGCCACCAAAAAGGAACGCCGGGCAGCCTTGGCCGCCGCCAGCTTGACGGAAATTTTGGGCTCGCTGGGCGTGGAAATCCATTCGGCATCCCAAGAGGAGGCGGAAAGAAAGGCTACGTCGAGGTTCAAACGGCTAATGACGTTAGCGGTAATCTCGCCAACGCAGGATTTGTTGGCGCGCAGTACTTCTCCGCCGGTGTGGTACAGCCGGCAGTTGGCGTTATGCATCAGGTGGGAGACCACGGTAAAGTCATTGGAAACCACCAACACCGAATCGCGCAGTTCGCTGCGGGCGGTGATGGCCTCGGCAATGGCCAGGCAGGTGGTTCCGGCGTCAAAGTAGATGGCTGCCCCCGGGCGGATCATGGAAATAGCCTTTCTGGCTATGGCTACTTTTTCGGCGTATTGTAAGCGGCGTTTTTCCGCTTGGGGAAGTTCGCTGGCAATACGCCCGGTTCGTTGCGCGCCTCCGGAAACCAGGGTAGCGTACCCCTCTTTTTCCAAGGCCTGCATATCCCGGCGCACGGTCATTTGAGAAACGCCGAGTTGCCCGGCCATATCCACGATACTGACCATGCCCCTGGAATCAAGGGCGGATCGGATAAACTGTTGCCGTTCGGCTGGTATCATTACCACTTCCGCTTTGTCATCCCCCGGGAATCAGTTCCCGGATCTGCTCTTCTTCAAGATAACGCACTCCGGCCGGATTCCTTTGCAACAGGAACACCAGCTTGGCCGTTTCTTCCAGTTCCTCGGCCGTGTTAACGGCGTCTTCCAGAGTTTTACCGGTAACCACGGGCCCGTGGTTGGCAAGAAGAAAACACCCTGCCTGCCGGGCCCGGCTCGCGACAGCCGCGACCAATTCCGGACTGCCGGGTCGATAATACGGCACAAGAGGCAAGGGCGCAACTTTCATTACATAGTAGGGGGTGAAGGGGCGGATAACGTTTTCCGGGTCAAGATCCCGGAGGCAGGAGAGGCCGGTGGCATAGGTGCTGTGCAGGTGGACCACCGCGCCGCAGCCGGGGCGGGCCTGGTATATTTTCAGATGGAAAGCGCATTCTTTGGAAGGGGGATCCCCGGAAATGAGGGTTCCGTCGGCGGCGACTAGGGAAAGCCGCTCCGGCGCTAACCGCCCCAAGGAGGCGTTGGTGGGCGTTGCCAGAATGCTCCCATCCGGGAGCCGGGCAGAGATGTTCCCGCCGCTTCCGGAACTATAGCCCCTGGCAAACAGGGATGCTCCCAGGGTCACCATTTTTTCGCGAAGTAGCCTTTCCATAGGGCGTATCCTGTATCCCTCCGTCCTGCACGGGCTTGGCAACCGGAGGCTGGTGAAAATTTGTGAAGGCAATCCCGATAAAAACTATATTGTTAAAATTTGTTAGAATTTTTTTCAAAAAAAAGCAAGGAAAGACTGCGAAATAAGGACGGCGTTGTAACGTAAGTATTTGAAATACGATGCTCCATAGGCAAAATTTGTTGCCGCCCATAGGGTTTTCTATGCTGTTATTCACGATAAAATTAAAGTCATGATGAAGTAGTTTTCTAGATGGAGACTGTTTGTGTGATAAAAAAAGAAAAAAATTTGTAAAATTCGTATTGCTTTTCCGGATGGCTTGAGCTACCTTTTTGTTATCCCGCCTTGTGCCGTCAAGGGATGTGCAAACAGGGCGGCTCCAGGTAGGCGACGGCCTTTTTTTAGTTCCGGCGCACAGGGGCGGATGCCTAAGCTGTTTGCCCTGTTGTGGCCGGGTCTGCCCGGCGTCAAGTGGATGCACAAAGGCCATGGGACGCCGCGATTGAGTGAGGTTGCTATGTATTTAGGCGTCATCGCGGATGATTTTACGGGCGCAACCGATATTGCGGGCTTTCTTGTTAACAACGGCCTGCCGACCGTGCAGCTCAACGGCGTTACCGATCTTCCCCTTTCAGACTCCGTGCAGGCTGTGGTTATTTCGTTGAAAAGCCGTTCCTGTCCGGCGGAGGAAGCAGTTTCCCTTTCCTTGGATGCTCTGCGCCATTGCCGCGCCTTAGGGTGCTCCCGGTTTTTTTTCAAATACTGTTCCACCTTTGATAGCACGGCGAAAGGCAATATTGGTCCGGTTACCGATGCCCTGCTGCGTGAGCTTGGCGAACGCCTTACCGTTGTTTGCCCGGCCCTGCCGGTAAATGGCCGTACGGTCTACAAGGGGTATCTCTTTGTGGGAGATGTTCCCTTGAATGAATCGGGCATGCGCAACCACCCGCTGAACCCCATGCGTGACGCCAACTTGATGCGCCTGATGGATGCCCAATCCTCCGGAAAAAGCGGCAATGTGCCGGTTTCTGTCATCGCCCGGGGAGCTGAGGCGGTTCGCGAGCACCTCAAGACCCTGGAAAAGGAAGGCATTGCGTATGCCGTGTTGGATTCTTTGACCGACGCGGATCTGGATACACTGGCCCGGGCCCTGGCGGATATGCCCCTGGTTACCGGTGGTTCCGGTTTGGGCGGAGCGCTGGCTCGACTGTACGCCGGCGGCGCCGCCGTTTCTCCCGGCGGAGAAGGCTGCGCCACGGACCCGGGGCGGCCTTTTGGCGGCAAAACCATTCTGCTCTCAGGTTCCTGCTCAGAAATGACCAACCGCCAGGTGGCCGTCTACAAGGCCGCGGGGCCGTTCCATCATGTTTCGGTGGAGCGCTGCCTTGAGGATGCCGAAGGCTACGCTCGGGAAATGGCCGGGCAGTTGGCTTCTGCCGCCCCTGGGGCCTTGCCGCCGCTGGTCAGCGCCACAGTGCCCCCGGCCGAACTGGCCGCAATCCAACAACGGCACGGGCTGGCTTCTTCCCATGCCCTGGAAAATTTTTTCGCTCGTTTGGCCGTCTCTCTGCGTGAGGCGGGCTATGACCATTTCATTGTGGCCGGGGGCGAAACTTCCAGTGTTATTTCTCAGGCCCTTCAAGTGAAAGGATTTTATATCGGCCCGCAGATTGCCCCCGGCGTCCCCTGGGTGCGGGCCATTGGCGAACCGCTCTCCCTGGCCTTGAAATCCGGCAATTTCGGAGACGAGCGGTTTTTCTTCGCGGCCCTCGAACATATCCCTTCTAAATAGGTCCGGCCCGCGCTTTGACGCGGCGGCCCCGGGCCGTGAAACAGCCCAAGGAGAGCGGCAGATGAAAGCAGCAGTGGTGACTGCGACCGGTCAGGTCGAAATTCAGGATATGGCGGAACCGGCAATCAAGGACGACGAAGTCTTGATCAAGGTAAAAACTGTGGGCGTGTGCGGTTCTGATCTGCACCTTTTTCAGGGAACCCATGCCTTTCGTAAGCCCCCGGCCGTGTTGGGGCATGAAGTGGCCGGCGACATTGTGCGTGTGGGCAGTGCGGTAACCCGTTTCAAAGTTGGGGATCGCGTTACTGTAGAGCCGCATCGCGGCTGCGGCGAGTGCGCGTTCTGCAAACAGAATCTGGTGAACCTTTGCCTGAACAAATCCGCTCCGGGCACGCCGGGATGGATCGGCACCTTTGTTGAATATTTCAATGCACCTGAAAGTGCTTTGTATGCCATCGAGGATGCAGTCAGCTATGAGGAGGGCACGCTTATCGAGCCCTTGGCTGTGGCTGTGCATGCCCTTTCCCGCGCCACGGTCAAGGAGCGGGAAAGCATCGTCATCTTAGGCGTTGGCACCATCGGCATGCTGTCGCTGGTGGTAGCCAGGGAAATGGGCTTTAAAACCATTATCTGCACAGATACTGCTCCTTTTAACCGTGAGGCTGCCCTGAAGCACGGCGCGGCGGCGGCCCTTGACCCGCTGACCGAAGATGTCGTTGCCCGGGTCAAAGAAATGACCGGGGGACGCGGGGCGGATTTAGTCTTGGTCTGCGCCGGGGCAGAGGGCATTCTGAGCCAAGCCTCAGAATGTGCCCGCAGGCGCGGGGAAATCGGTTTGGTGGCCATGATCACCAAAAAAATCCCCTTCTACTGCTACGGTATGGTCTTTAATGAGCAGACTATGTACGGGGCCATGACGTATGAAACCCGGGACTTTGCTAAGGCCGCGGAAATGGTCAACAGCGGCCTGGATCTCTCCGGCTTTGTCACCCAGAAGCTGCCGTTGGCTCGAACCCAGGAGGCCCTGGATATTTTGAGCCAAAAGAAAGAAGGCGTTATCAAGGTGATCGTTACGGTCTGAGAGCGCAGTACACGGGCCCGAAGCGCAGAGGCCCCCAGCAGGACGCCTTGCTCTTGTAAAGGCATGGTTGCCGTGCGCTTTGGCGGAGCTTCCCGCGCCGCTTCGGGCCGAGGGCACGATTACTTTAGGAACGGCGGGCGATGTATTACCGCCGGTAAACCGCAGTGATCGTCTTACAGGCAATGGAGTGTCAGGATACCCACACCGTACCTTAAAGCGAAAAGGATGCCACGATGAAAAAACTTACCGGACTCATGGCCAAGGCAGTGTTGTTCTGCGCGGTTATCGCGCTGGCCGGGGGGGGCTTTACCCTCACCGCCAACGCCGCCAAGTTGACCCTGAAACTGGGGCACATCCAAACAGAAAATGACTTCTGGCACCTTGGCGCCCTTAAGTTTAAGGAAGAACTGGAAAAACGTTCCAACGGCGATATCACCCTGAACATCTACCCTAATTCGACCCTTGGCGGCGACCGTGATTTGGTCGAAGGCATGCAGATGGGCACGGTAGATTTTGGCCTCATCGCCGGGGTGCTTGGCAATTTTGAAGATACCATCGGCCTTTTGGAGCTGCCTTATCTTTTTGACTCCCAGGAAGAGTTTAATACGATTATCCATGGTCCCATTGGACAGGAAATCGCCCAGAACGTGCTTGATAAATCCGGCGTGCGCATCCTGAACTGGTGGGATCGCGGCCCCCGGCAAACCACTTCCAATAAGCCTATCAATAAGCTTGCGGATCTTAAGGGCCTTAAGATCCGCCTGCCCGAAATTCCGGCTATGGTCGCCAGCTGGCGGGCCATGGGTGCCAATCCTACGCCGATGGCCTGGAGCGAAGTATACACTGGCCTTGAACAGAACGTCATTGAAGCTCAGGAAAACCCTGTTCCCTTCATTTATGGTGGGCGCATTCACGAAGTACAAAAATATATCGCTTTGACTGACCACAAATACGAATATGTGACCATCGCCATGAGCGACCAGCGCTGGCAATCCTTGAACGACGAGCAGCGCAAAATCATCGTGGATGCGGCCAATGCCGCCACGGCTTATGAGAACAAGTTGGTGCTGGATAAGACCAACGAACTTCTGGAAACCATGAAGAAAGAAGGCTTGCAGGTAACCCAGCCCGATAAAAAGGAACTCGCCACTGCCGCCAGAAGTGTGCACGAAGAGTTCGCCAAAACCGTGGACCTCGATCTGTACAAGCGCATTCTGAAAGAGCTCGGCAGATAAAAAAATGCTGATCGCCGCCGCCCTTGCCGGGCGGCGGCATGATTCTCCCCCCGTGTCCGCCGCCTGGGCGGCAAGATCGGAGGTATGGTTTGAAAAAATTCGACGAGCTTCTGTTCAAGCTTCTTTGTCGGGCCTGCGGCATTTTGATGCTGGCCATGATGGGCGTCATTTTTTCCCAGGTTGTGGCCCGCTATGTGTTCCACCACTCGTTAAGTTGGTCTGAGGAGGTGGGGCGTTATATTTTCGTCTGGATATCCTTTTTGGGCATGGCTGCGGCCTTCAAAGCCGGGTCCCACGTGGCCCTCGACCTCCTGATCAAATACTTGCGGGGCGTCTCCCGCAAGACTCTTGAGCTGATTAACGGCGCGCTTGTCGTTGTGCTTTCCTCGGCCTTGTTCGCCGGCGGAGTGAAGCTGTTTTTTTTGGGCATGCGGCAAAAAAGCCCGGCGCTCAAGCTCCCCATGAATTGGGTGTACATCGTTGTGCCTGTCAGCGGTCTGATTCTGCTGTATTTTGCCCTGCGTGCCCTCTGGAGCTGTTACCTGGAAAGGAGAAAAGGGTAGGCCATGCTGGGATTCGTTTTATTCGGCGGTTTTTTTCTGTTTCTGATTATGGGCCTGCCTGTGGGCTTTGGCCTAGCCCTAGCCTCGTTACTGGCGGTTTTCGTCAGCGGCTATCCTATTACAGTCTTTGCCCAGCGTATGTTCACGGCGGTGGATTCGTTTCCGCTGATGGCTATTCCGCTATTCATGCTGGCCGGGGCCTTGATGAGCCACGGGGGCATCACCCGCCGGATTATTGATTTTGCCCTGGCCTTTGTGGGGGGCGTTCGGGGGAGCCTCGGCCATGTGGTCGCCATCAGCGGGGTCATTATGGGCGGGATTTCCGGTTCAGGTGTGGCGGATGCCGCGGCCTTGGGCTCGGTGATGATTCCGGAGATGAAAAAAAGGAACTATGATCCCGGCTTTTCGGCAGCGTTGGTTGCCTGTTCCGGCAGCATCGGCCTGATCATTCCGCCGAGCATCGCGATCATTATTTACGGCGTCACCGCTCAGGCCTCCATCGGCGATCTTTTTATGGCCGCCATCGCCCCGGGCATTGCCATCGGATTGGGGTTTTTGAGCTACTCTTATTACTTTGCCGTTACAAAGAACTATCCCTGCGAGGGTTCGGTATCCGGGGCCGAACGCTGGCGGCGTTTCAGGGATGCGTTGTGGGCCCTGATGATGCCGGTCATCATCATCGGCGGTATCCGTGGCGGCATTTTTACGGCCACCGAAGGCGGGGCGGTCATTTCGGTGTATGCGCTTTTGGTGGGAATGTTCGTTTACCGGGAAATCCGCCTCAAGGATCTGCCTGCAATATGCATTGAAGCGGCCATCAGCACGGCTGTTATTGCCTCGATTATTGCCGCTACCTCTCTTTTTGGATGGCTGCTCGCGAGTGAACAAATTCCCCAGCGAATCACTGCGGCTCTCTTGAGCGTTACTGATAACAAATACCTCTTGTTGCTCCTGGTCAACCTCCTGCTGCTCATTTGCGGCATGTTCATCGATAGCGGCCCGGCCATTATGCTCCTGGCCCCTATCCTTGTTCCGGTGGCGCGGAATCTCGGCATGGACCCGGTGCAGTTCGGGTTGGTCATGGTCATCAACCTGACTATAGGGTTGTTGACGCCTCCGGTGGGCACCGCCATGTATGTTGCCAGCAATATCTCTGGTGTGCCCATTATGCGGCTCAGCCGTTGCTTGGTGCCTTTCTGGGCTATTATGCTGCTGGTGCTCTTACTCGTGACCTACTGGTCCGGCTTCACCTCTTGGGCGATTGCCAGGTAGTAGTATGAGCGGGGGATGAAAGAGCCCCGACCACAAACGATTGACTGCTTGCGGTGGCATATAGGCTGTGCTGGCGTGCGGCATCAAAAAAAAGCGCTCTCCGCTTTGCGGAGAGCGCTTTTTGTAAAGGCACGAACGCGGCGTCCTCCCCTCAAGGGAAGAACCGGAGAGGCTCCATTTTCCCCCTACTGGCGCTTGAAGATCAGCTTTTCGTCGGAGTCGCCCATTTCCAAAGTTGCCCCCTTGATAGTTACTATGGAGGTTTGGTCCTTGATTTTCAGCTCCAGTGTATCGCCCGATTCTTTGACCACTTCAAAGGGAATCTTATCCAATTTTTCACCCAAGATATTTCCGGAGATGGTTTTGGCCTTGATATCAAAGGTCAGTGTCATTTTGCCAAGCATGTCTTCCAACATACCGCGGGCCATTTTTCCGGCTTCGCCTTCGGGAATGGAGGATTTCATGGCCGGGGAGGCATTGATGGTATCATCAAGGGAAATCACCCAGGAGCCGTTAAGTTTCTCCAGGGGAGCATCACCACAGGAGGCCAGGGCAAAGAGGGCCGGAATCAATAGAGTAAGGATCAGAACGCGTGTAGGTTTCATAAAAAGAACGTCTCCTTGGAAAGGGTATGCCCGGGATATTCGGTAACCGTCAGATACGACCGGCAGCGGAATCTCACGGGGGGGCGTTTTGCCCTATACGGATCAACGCCCCCCTATGGGACGTTATTCCGGTGAATCATGCCGCGCTTATTTGCTTCTGTATTCGTCAATCAGGGCTTTCATCCGGGAAAGGCCTTCGGCTACAACGCTTTCGCCAGGTCCGTACGAGAAACGGACCCAGGAGGCGTAGGGTTCCTCAATATCGCGGACGCCGAGGGGGCGCACGTCGAAAAAGCGGCCGGGCACCGTCATCACCTTGCGCGACAGGCAGGCGTGGAAAAAGGCATCGCCGTTGTTCAGAGGGGCGGGCAAATCCTTGATCGTGGCCCAGATATAGAAGGTGCCCTGCGGGTCCACGGCCGGGTGAATACCCATTTCACGGAGTTTCTCCAACATCAGACGGCGCTTTCTGGAGAAAACCTGACGCAGGGCCGTGGTTTCTTGATCATAGCGGGCCGGTTCCAGGGCCTCCAGGGAGGCGCGCTGCACTATCATGCTGGGGCCGCCGTCCAGGGCGCTCCCGGCTCGGTTGATCATTTCGATACAGTGGGAGGGGCCGATGATCCAGCCGGCCCGCCAGCCGGGGTACCTGTGGCTTTTAGTCAGACCATCGACCAGAATGACCGGGTCTTTTTCCACATCCTCCACATAGGCGGCTGCCGAAATCGGGCCATCCGCCGGGGAGCCGTCGTCATTGTAGGCGAAATGGGAATAGAATTCGTCCAGTCCGAGCAGACAGCCGTGCTTGCGGGAAAGCCCCACATAGTTTTCCAGATTCCGACCCTTGATAACGCCGCCGGTGGGGTTGCAGGGGTTGGAGAAGACGAAAGCCCGTACCCCCTGGCTGGTGATAGCCGCTTCCAGAGCCCGGGGCGTTAGATTAAAGCCATCTTCCTCTCTGGCCATGGCCGGAACCAGCACCAGGCGGGAACGGTGGTAGGCGAGATAGTCTTCATAGGCCGTGTAGTCCGGATTCTTGTAGAGTATCCGGACCCCGTCTGCCAGCGTGGCGAAAAGCCGAGTTAGAGCCGGGCGGCCGCCGGAAGCGAAGCTGACGTTATCCGCCGTGTATTGGGATTTCATGCCCTTGCGGTAAAGGCGGTTGTATGTTGCAGCGACGGCTTCGCGCACTTCCAGAGAGCCGCCGATGGGGCCGTAAGCCTGATCCGAGGGCTTAAGATCAACATGGGTGATACGCGGCGGAGCGCCTTCCATATCGGCAACTTCCGGCTGGCCCTGGCCCAGGTTGCACCATTCGGGATGGCCGTTGTAGAAACCAAGCTTGGAGGCTTCGTGGACAACCCAGATGACGCCCATGTAGGGCACAGGACGTATCATGGAAAACACAGCGCTTTGATCCGACATGTGGTTCTCCTTGTGGTTTCGAGAGCAGGTTGCCGTTGCAAATGCACATGGTCAGCGGGCCTCCGGCATAGGGGAAACACTTGCCGGGAAGACCGTCGGAAACTATATTGGGAAACTCTTACCGCAGAGCCGGGCTTTTTGAAAGGAAAATACGATGGCTTTTTCATCCCCCCGAACAACAGAAACGACGCTGCCCTGTGACGCCTGCGGCAATACCCTGCTGGCCGAGCGGGATTGCCGCAAGGTTATCTTACGCTGTTCCGTCTGCGGAGCCCGATACGAGGTCAGGGCGTATGCCTCGCGCATGGATGCAGCCTTGGAACGTTTTTTGGAAAATCTTTACTGCGATCGAATCTGACAGGCCTTGCCGAAAATGCGCCGTGTTCGTTTCGGCGGTTGCGCAAGGGAGGGCCGGGTAGAGAGCGTCCTCAAGAGACCGAAAACGCCTGCCGGAGAAGCCGCTTTGAGCGGCCTTTTACGGCAGGCGTTGTAAGGCGGGTGCATTCCGGATAGCGGGCTTTATAGGGAAACATCCTCTCCCCGGCTGGATACCTCCGGGAGGGTCAGCCCCAGCGAAGCGATTTCATCGAGCAGCACCTTGTGATGGATGGGCTTGACAATATAGCTGGTAGCTTTGCCCAGGAAGAACGCATCGTGCACTTCTTTGGAATCTTCCAGCCCCGAGATCATAATAACCTTAACAGCCTTATCCTCAGGAATGCCTTGTTCCTTTTCGATTTCCCGGATTTCCCGGAGGGCCTCTTGGCCATCCTTGTTGGGCATGAGGATATCCAGGGTAATGAGATCATAGGGCTCCCCTTCGAGAAGCGCCAGACGAAAGGCTTCCACGGCTTCTTCTCCGTCGGTGGCCACATCCACGAACCCGTGCGGGTAAAGATGCCGTTGCACGATGGTCCGGGATTGAAAATCGTCGTCAACTACGAGAAAACGCATACTGTTTTCCTTGCAAGGCCGCTTGCGCGGCTATTGTACGCTTTTCAGGCAGGCGTCTACAATATCTTTGGCCTCTTCCTGAAGCCTGGTCAGATGATCCCGGCCTAAAAAACTTTCCGCATAAATTTTGTAGATATCTTCGGTGCCGGAGGGTCGGGCCGCGAACCAGCCGTTTTCGGTGACCACCTTCAGCCCGCCGATGGGAGCGTTATTGCCCGGGGCGCGGGTTAGAATTGCAGTAATCTTTGAACCTGCCAGGTCTCGGGCCTTTACCGCTTCAGGCGAGAGCGCGGCCAGGGCCTTCTTTTGGGGGAGCGTCGCCGGGGCATCCATACGCTCGTAAACCGGCGCGCCAAAGCGCTCGGTCAGCATAGTGTACACTTCGGCCGGGTCCATGCCCAAACGGGCTGTCATTTCAGCGGCCAAAAGATCCATGATCAAGCCGTCTTTATCTGTGGTCCAAGCGCTGCCGTCCAGTTGCAGGAAGGAAGCCCCGGCGCTTTCCTCGCCGCCGAAGCCTGCCGCCCCCGAGAGAAGCGGTTCCACAAACCATTTAAAGCCCACAGGCACCTCGTAAAGCAGCCGCGAAAGAGAGGCCGCCACCCGGTCCACCATACTGCTGGTGACAAGGGTTTTGCCCACCCCGGCTTCACGCTTCCACCCTGCCCGATGCTGGAAGAGGTACCAGACGGCGGCAGCCAGATAGTGGTTAGGATTCATCAGGCCCGCAGGCGTGACAATGCCATGCCTGTCGGCATCTGGATCGTTGCCGAAGGCTAGATCAAAGTGCTTGGCGTTATGCAGCAGGTTGGCCATGGCGTAGGAGGAGGAGCAATCCATACGGATTTTGCCGTCATGGTCCAGCGGCATGAAGCTGAAGTCAGGAGCCAGGGCCGGGTTGGTTACCTTGAGATCCAGGCCGTAGGTCTCCGCGATGGGCTCCCAGTAAGGCAAAGACGCGCCTCCCAGTGGATCAACCCCGAGGCGTAAGCCTGATCCGGCAATGGCTTCCATATTCAGCACCTTGGCCAGATCCCGCACGTAGGGCATGATGTAATCCGTAACCGTGACTTCACTACTCTTTAAGGCTTTGTCGTAATCCAGACGTTTCACTCCGGCGAGATCTTCTGCCAAGAGTTCGTTGGCCCGCTGTTGGATCCAGGCTGTCACGTCGGTATCGGCCGGACCGCCATGGGGCGGGTTATATTTGAATCCGCCGTCCGAGGGAGGGTTATGCGAGGGGGTGATGACGATGCCATCCGCTTTGGCCCTGTGCCCGGCGGCGTTGTAACGCAAAATAGCCCGAGAGATGACCGGGGTCGGCGTGGGCAGGCCGTTTTCCGATATATGCGCGGCCACATTGTTGGCTGCAAGCACTTCCAGGGCATCCCGGGCGGCCGGACCGGAAAGGGCATGGGTATCCGCGCCGAGATACAGCGGGCCTCCGATGCCTTGGGCTTTGCGGTACTCGCAGACCGCCTGCGTGATAGCCAGCACATGGGAACGGGTAAAACTGCCGTCAAGACTTGTTCCCCGGTGGCCAGACGTGCCGAAACTGACCCGCTGGGCCGGGTTGCCTGTATCCGGCCGGATGGTTTCGTAGTCTTTCAGCAATGCCGGTATGGCAACCAAAGACGAAGCCGGGGCAGGATTGCCCGCGAGAGGATGCACAGCCATGGCTTACCTCCAGATCAGAAATTTCCGCCCTGTGGGGCTCTCAAGCGGTGCCGCAAAAGGACGAACACCGACCGACCGCGGCACAGCAGACCATATTTCCATTGCGTAAGGCGATGCCCCCCCTGAAACGAAATCGCGTTTCACCGTGAGGCGCTGCCGGGGGGGCATTGCCAAGATATTCCACTGTCGTAGTGTACCGGTTTGCCTCTCAAGGCACAAGTCTCTTCACGTAGCGGTTCATTCGGGGTGCGGGCTCTGCTCGCCCCCTGCTGGAAGCATGATTTCCCGGTCCCCGGCTGATGGTTCGGCCCGCAGCAATCACCGTAGAGCGGGAGGTGAGGGGGGATTATTTCTCTATCGGAGGCGTGGGAGCGAGCAACCCCTCTCGTTTTTGCTCTGCCTCACGCTGCCGCGGCACCCGGATATTCCGGCGGGTACCGGAGCCGTTCCGGGGCAACCGGAACCAGCTCGTAATATCGACGGACCGGCGGGAAATGTGTATGGTCGGGCCACGTGGTGAAGTATTCTTTGCGAAACGAGGGCCTTGCTCGGCTGCGCCTTGGTTATCGCGTTTCCTATGGCGGGCCGGAACGACGCGCGGTTGTCGGGCTTTTCCTGCTTGAGGCCTTGCCGCAAGCAAGCGGCAGACCGGATCGGCCGGCCGCTTTCCGGAGGTTTGCGTGATTTTGCTGCTTGTCTCCCTCATCATCGCCGTTGTGGCAGCGTTGTTGCTGCGCGTGCAAAACGGCTCCCGCCTGCGACAAGAGGGCGGCATCGGTGAAGAGCCCCGTGTGCGCCGGGGCCATTCGATCTGTTTGGCGTGCCTGATTGGCGCGCCGCTGGCCGCGCTGCTGCCTGTAAGTCAGGCTGTCTCCCGGCGTCTTGGAGCTGCGCCGGCGGGCCTGCTTACCGGCGAGGAGCCCGGATTTCTGGATATTTTCAGGCTGATGATTCCTGATGTGGATCTTTTGCCTCTTGATTTCGGCCCGGCGCGCCTTTCGGTTGATGCTTCGGCGGCGCTTTTTTTGCTGCCGCTTCTTGTTCTGGCCGCTCTGGCTGCCCTGTACGCGGGGGCAGGCCCGCGGTTTTCCGCGCAAGAAGGCGGTAAAGGGTCCGCCGAGGGTTCCGGCGTTTCTTGTGACCTGTCCCCGTTCTTCCCGCTGTTCTATAGCGCGGTTCTCCTGTTTTTTGCCGCAGGCAACGGGCTTACCATGGCGGCCGGCGGGCTGGTCGCGCTCGTGTTGTTTCTCTTGTTGATCCGGCCTGTGGAAGCGCCTTTTGCAGCAGCCGGGCAGGGCCGGGAACTCCCTCCAGCTGCCGCTGCCTTTGCCGTGCCCGCGTTGGTATTGGGGCTGATCCGTGTCTTCCTTGTTGAGGCCTCGGCTCTGGAATTCGGCGGCGCGCTGTCCGGAGCCTGCATCGCCGCCTTTGCCGCCTGCGCTGTTTGTATCGGCGTGTGGCAAGGCAGCCGCGCCCCGGTCTTGTCTCTCTGCCTGCACTGGTGCTCTTTGGGGGCGGTGGGGCTCTGCGGTCTGTTTCTCGGCGCGGGACTGGTCCTTGGCGGACAGGGGCAGGGCGAAGCCGCTTTGTACACTATTACCGGCGCGGCACTGCTGGCCCTCAATCTGGCCCTGGTTCTCGGTCTACTCTATTTTTGCTGCGCTGCCCTTGAACAGGCGGGGTATCCGGCAGATGGAGACCGCCTCGGCGGGTGGTCTGAGGCGTGCAAAGTCCCGAAGGCGATGCGAGGTGACGGCTCCGGACCATGCGGGGGCCTGATGCGGGCCATGCCCGTTACTGCTGTCTGTTTCGGATTGGGAACTTTGTCGCTTTCCCTGGTCCCGCCGCTGAACGGTTTTTGCGGTGTCTTTGCCGCCTTGGTCGCCCTGGCTGAGGGCGGCGCGGCCGCAGCAGCGGAAGGCGCGTTCCTCGCTATGCTCTTGGCCTGGGGCGTCCTTCTCGTGGCGGCCTCTGCGCCGGTTCTTTGCCTGCCGGGCCTGGTCCGCCGTTATGCCGCGATATTCTTGGGGCCACCCCGGGGCGTTCCGGCTGGAATACGGCTTGATCCTCCGGCGGCCCGGCACTGGATTCTTGCCGCCCTTGCGCTAGCCTGCCTGGCCGCGGTGGCCTTTGCCCCGGATATCGTCGGCATTGTCGCGGCCGCCCTGGCCCTGCCCGCTGTCGGCGCGGGGGGCGCTTCGGCGGCGTTTGCGGCCGGCGGCAGCCCCGGTTCCTTTATCCCGCTGGATAACCGCGCCGCGGCGTTCACCGGCGAGCTGGCGCATCTTCCAGCCTCCTTTGCCATGCTCGGGCAGGCCCTGCTGGTTCTGGCCATGCTCGCGCTCTTGTTTTTTTTGCTCCGACGCAGGATGCTGCGCGACCGGGAGCTTGAATCCGACTGAGCCGTAACGTCCAAGACAGCGCCCGGTACATGTACACAAAAGGAGATGGCATGGCGGTTATTCATGTTCTTCTGGCTCTGATCTTTGCTCCCCTGCTGGGGGGGCTCTTTGCCTGGTGCCGCTTTGTGGCTTCGGGCGGCAGCCTGGCCAAAGCGCCGTCCCTTATGGGCCGGTATGCGGCGCTGAAAGCGCTTTGTGCCAAAGGCACTGCCTATGGGCCGGAAATACAGCCCTACACCCCCATAGCGCCGCTGGCCGTGCTCAGTTGCTTGGTCACAGCCTTGTTTATGGTGCCTCTGGGCGGACAGCCGCCCCAATTGCACTTCACCGGCGACTTTCTGCTCCTGGCCGGGCTCCTTACCCTTGCCCGGCTGCTCGGCCTTCTCGCCGCCCTTGACGGGAGCCCTGTCTACAAGGCGCCGGGTGCATCTGCCTTTTGTGCCCGCGGCCTGCTAGCCGAACCGCTCCTGCTGTCCGTTTTTCTCGGTCTGGGCCTTGCGGCCGGGTCTTATTCCCTGTTCGGCATGGTCTCTCTTGCCGAGCTGCGGCTTTGGGAGGAAAACCGTCTGTGGCTGCTGCTGCCGGGCTGTGCCTTGTTCCTGATTGCCCTGGATGAAGAATTTGAGTGCGGGGATTGCCGGCTGGTGGAGGTTGCTGCATCCCCGGGGGGGCCTTTGAAAGAGTCTCAGGCCCCGGGGGGAAAGAACATTATCGGCGTAAAACCCGGCGGGAGGCTGGCCAAGTTGGCCGCCAAAAAGGATGAACTTGAAGCCCGCTGGAATCGGGAACCGGTCGCGGTCAGCGCCAAAGGCGGCCTGGATATGGGGATACGGGTTTACGGCGATTCCCTCAAGCTATGGATATACGCGGCCCTGCTGTGTTCTCTGGCGCCTCATACCCCGCAAAATCTTGATTTGGCCCTGGCCGGCGGGGTGGGCGGCATTTTTCTGGCCGCCATTGTTCTGGGGCTGGGGCGCGGGCTGGCCGCAAGATTCCCGGTCTTGACGCCGAACCTGCTTTTCAGCTTGTCCGGCATCTCCGCTTTGGTTTTCTGGGGGCTGGTATTTTGGATGCGGCACGCGGCTTGAAAGGAGTGGGGTCAGCAGGCCGGGCCGTTTGAGAGCGTTTTTTTCGCTCCCGGAGAGGTTGTGCTTATACCGGCTGCTTTACGTCACAAGGCGTTTTGCCTGTATGCCTGTTTGTCCGCGGAGGCGGAGCTTGAGAACAAGGGGCGTATTGGCGACCCCTCGCGCTTCGCCGGTGCGGGATAGGAGCAAAGGAACCGTACCCCGCAGGCCTTAAAAGGGGTACGGCGTTTTTAGACTGACGTTTTCATATACCAGGAAGGTTTCGTTGGAGCTGATGCTTTCGGAATAGCGTTCAAGCATAACGTTGAAAAAATCTATGAATTCAAATTCTGGCGTCAGCATGACAGTGAGAATAAGGTCGTAGCGGCCGGTCACCATGGCTACGGAAATAACTCCCGGCAGGCGTCCCATGGCCTCAGCCGTTTTTTTCATGGCCGGAGATTTGAGGCGCACGCCCACATAGGCCGTATGGTACCCCGGGCCGAGATCCCTGGTCGAAACCAGGGCCTTAATCTCGATAAGCCCGGATTCGATCATGCGGCCCACCCGCGAGCGCACCGTGGCTTCGGAGAGGCCGACCTCCCGGCCTATTTCCTTAAAAGAGCGTCTACCGTTCTGAAGCAGGCGGAGTATTTCGAGGGCCGTCTTATCCATGGTTCCTTTGCTCATGCCGGTTCCTTGCACCCTTTCCCGAGGCCGGGATCTTGATTTTTGCCATCGCTGTTCTCGTGTTCTTCGGCCTGCTCATTGGTTGCCCCGCGCAGCCAGGCGAGAATTTCTTCTTTCTCTGCTTGGCCGTAGAAAATCCGCCTCATGTCAATATCCTGCCAAGCTGTGGCCCAGGCCTCGGGCGCATCGGCGGGCAGCCCCTTAAGTGCCTCCGCCAACTTTTCTACCGGAATTTGTTCGCCTGCGCCGCCTGGCGTTAAAAAATCTCCGGTGATCGTTGCGGTGCGGATACGGTTTTTAGCCGTATCCAGGTGGAGCTCTAGCGAGCCGAAGGCAAAGCGCTTTTTGAGGACCAGGCTGCCCGGCGGCGCCTGCCCGATGTTCCAGGCCTTGGCGGCATATTTTTCCCGGGCCAGTCGGTGGGCGGCCTCGCGTATTTCTTCCGGCAGGGCAGAGGGATTGCCGCCGTAAGCCTTCTGGATACCGGCCCACAATTCCGGCAGTTCCAGGGCAAGGTACGGCTTCAAATTGGCCACCCGGGCCCGGAGCGAGGCCACGCCTTTACTGCGGAATTTTTCCGGGTCCACCCGCAGGACTTTTTCCAGCATGGAGAGATCAACAGCAAAGAGCAAGGTTCCGTGCAACTGATATTTTCCCGGCAGACGCCGTCCCGCTAATCCGGAAACTTTGGCCGGGAGCTGTCCCTCACGTTTTAGGGAAAGATCGTTTCGCCCTGCCATAACCACATCCAGACCTAAGCCCCTGAGATAGTGCAACAGCGGGGCCAGCAGCTCCTCGGGGCGAGGCTCTTCGCCCGCCTCCAAGGGGAGAATGAAGCTGAAATTGAGGTTGCCGTAATCGTGATACACGGCCCCGCCGCCGGTCATGCGCCGGACCAGAGCAATATTGCGCCGGTCGAGTTCCGCCAGGTTGACTTCAGAGCGGGCATCCTGGTGGCGGCCGATAATGACCGCCGGGCTGTTTTGCCAGAGCAGGAACCAACCCGGCTCCCCCGGCTGGACAGCCGCAAGCAACGCCTCTTCCACCGCCAGGTTGAAGGGCGGGTTTGTGGAGCCGGTTTCCAGGGGGAGCATTGCACGCATGGCCTCAAGCCCCGTGCAGCGGCCTGCCCACGGCAGAAAGGGCTGCTTCCCAGATGCCTTCGGGCAAAGTGGGGTGCGCGTGGATAGTTCCGGCCACGGCCTCGGCCGGGAGAGCGTTGCTCACGGCCAGCCCCACTTCGGCAATCAGGCTGGTAGCCGAGGCCCCTATGATGTGGCCGCCGAGCATTTCGCCTTCCGGCCCGACAACCAGGCGCACCAGGCCGTCGATTTCGCCCATGGCCTGAGCTTTGCCCAACTGCCTGAACAGGAAATCCCGGGCAACGCTGCCTGGCTTTCTTTCCTCGGCTTGGGCCAGGGTCAGACCCACGCAACCGATCTCCGGCGCGGTGAAAACCGCTGAAGGTATGGCAGCGTAGTTGACCCGCTCCGTGCCGCCGTACATGTTTTCCACGGCGGCCGAGCCTTCGGCGCCGGCAACGTGGGCCAGCATAATCCGCGAGGGCCCGAGGCAATCTCCAATAGCCCAGACATGGGGCGCGCTTGTTTGAAAGGATTCGTCCGCCTCGATCCAGCCGCGCGCATCCAGCGTTACGCCGATATTCTCCAGGCCCAGTTCCCTGGCCACGGATTTTCTGCCGATGGCTACCAGCACTTTGGAGAACTCCATTTCCCGGCTCTCGCCCTCGCCGGAGAATGGCCGGAGCAACGCCGTAACCCCGCCCGCCGATTCTCTGATCCCGGCCACGGTCTGCCCGGTGAAGAAGGGTAGCTTAGCTTTTTTCAGGCTGCGCATGAAATTCTTGGCAATTTCTTCATCAATGCCCGGCACCGGCAGAATACGCGGCAAGCCTTCTACCAGCGTTACCCCTACGCCGAAATCCTGGAAGATTTGGGCCAGTTCGCAGCCGATAACCCCGCCGCCCACGACCAGCAGGCTTTTGGGCAGTTCCTCCATCCACAAGGCATCGTCGCTGGAAATAACCGTCACACCGTTGACCTCCAGCCCCGGAATCGAGGCCGGGGCCGAACCACAGGCCACCAACAGGTTGTCGTAAGCAAACTCTCGGCTGCCCTCAGCGGTATCCGCAAGCACAACTCCCGGCTGTTCCACCCTGGCCGTTCCCCGGATCAGAGCGATGCCCAAGGTTTTGCAGTGCGCGGCAAGGCCGGCAGCTTGGCTTTGCACAATGCTTTGTTGACGTTTGCGCACGGTGCTCAGATTCAGCGCCGGTGATGTCGCGCCGCCTTCCACCCCGAATACTCCGGCTTCGCGGACTTGGCGCATGGCGTCGGCACTGCGCCGCATAATTTTAGAGGGGATGCAGCCCCGGTTCAAACAGGTGCCGCCTATCGTATCCTTATCGATTAGGGTAACCGAAGCCCCGCGCCGCGCAGCCCTGAAGGCCGCCGCGTACCCGCCGGGTCCCGCGCCGATGATGACCAGTTTCATGGAATATGCCTCCGGCGGCCGGGGGGAGAGGGAAGGAACCTTTTGAGGAAAGGTTCCTTCCCTCTCCCCCCGGATCCTCCTCTCTCTTTCTCCAAACCTTTTTCGTGAGAGGAGGAACGTATAGTGTGTGGTATGGTCATGGCCCGGACTTTGCCGAGCCGGTTTTAGTCATTGTTGCCTGATACGGAGTTTCTTATGCAGGGGAATGAGGGGGGGGGGCACAAGCCCCCCCCGGTCCGTATCGGCTTAGAGAGCCGCGTTTTACCGCATGTCGCCTGTCAAGCGAGGATGCCGCGCGGCGGTGGTTTCATCGAGTCTCCGGACTTTGGTCATGACCGGAGCGCTGGTTAAGGTTTCCGGCGAGGATTCCGCTTTCCGGGCAATTTCGAGCATGGCCGCAATAAAGGCGTCGATATCTTCCTTGGATTCAGTTTCGGTCGGCTCGATCATGATGGCGTTGCTGACCACCAACGGGAAAAAGACCGTCGGAGGGTGGAACCCCATGTCGATGAGGCCCTTGGCGATATCCAAGGTCGATATTTTGTAGGGCTGCTGCTTGGCGTCGGTAAAAACGCACTCGTGCATACAGGGCTGATCAAAGGGCAGCTCAAAGGTTCCCTTGAGTTTTTCCTTGATGTAGTTGGCGTTGAGCACGGCCAGAGCACTGGCTTTTTTGAGTTCCGCGCCCATGGAGAGAATGTAGGCGTAGGCCCGGACCAGGACCCGGAACTGGCCGTAAAAGCTGTGCATACGGCCGATGGAAAGGGGCAAGTCTTCGTTCCATTCGTAGCGATCGCCGTTTTTGACCACTCGAGGGCCGGGAAGATACGGCAACAGGGTTTCGCCTACGGCTACGGGTCCCGCGCCGGGACCGCCGCCGCCGTGGGGCGTGGATAGGGTTTTGTGGACGTTGTAGTGGACCACATCCACGCCCATCTTGCCGAGATCGGCATAGCCCATGATGGCGTTGAGGTTGGCTCCATCAGCGTAGACCAGGCCGCCGCGCTGGTGGACCAGCTCGATGATCTCGGCCAGTTCACATTCAAAGAGCCCCAGCGTATTAGGGTTGGTAACCATCAGGCCGGCAACGTCGTCATCCATCAGCTTTTCGATGGCGGAACGTTCCATGAACCCCTTGGGTCCGAGGGGCACTTTCACTTCAGAGAACCCGCACATGCTGGCCGAGGCAGGATTGGTGCCGTGGGCCGTATCCGGCAGCAGCACCTTGGTTTTCCTGTGCCCGTGGTGACGGTGGTAGGCGGCGATCATCAGCATGCCGCAAAGTTCGCCGTGAGCGCCTGCGCCGGGCTGGAGGCTGGCGGCCTTAAGACCGACGATTTCGGCCAGGTAGGTTTCAAGCTCGTGGAGCAACCGTAGTTCCCCTTGCGTTGCTTCGGCAGGCAGCAGCGGGTGGGCCTGCGCAAAGCCGGGCAGGGCGGCCATGGCTTCGTTGATCTTGGGGTTGTACTTCATGGTGCAACTGCCCAAAGGGTACATGCCGGTATCCACGCCGAAATTCCAGGTAGAGAGCCGGGTGTAGTGCCGGGCCACTTCTTGTTCGGAAAGATCGGGCCAGTCAGGCCCGGTCCCGGCGAGTTCCGCGGGGAGGGAGGCCGGGGGCAAACCGGATTCGGGCAGGCTCATGCCGGAGCGGCCTTTTTTGCCCTTTTCCCATAAGAGGTCTTCATTGAGAATCAGGCCGCGCGCGCCGACCTGTTTGAAGGCGTTGCCGCTCATGAGCGTACCTCCTGGCGCAGGGCCGCCAACAAGGCGTCTATATCGGCCTTGGTTTTGGTTTCGGTGACGCCAAAAAGCCAGGTGTCGCTCAGGTCCGAAATATCCGGGTACCAGCGGGCCAGGGAGAGGCCCGCAAGGATGTTTCTCTCTTGAAGCTTTTTGTGGACCGCCGCAAACCCGGCAGGTGCATGGAGAGCAAATTCGTTGAAAGTGGGTGCTGTGGAGAGAGGACGGAACCCGATTTCCGACAGGCCCTTTTTGCAATATTCGGCCAGATCAAGGTTGACCTGGGCGGTTTTCCTGAAGCCGGAGCCGCCGATGGCCGCCATAAACATAGCAGCGGTCAGGGCACAGTGCCCGGCATTGGAACAAATGTTACTGACGGCCCGGCTGCGGCGAATGTGCTGTTCCCGAGTGGAGAGCGTCAGCACAAAGCCGCGTTGGCCGTCCAGATCCTCAGTCTGGCCTACCAAGCGCCCGGGGATCTGGCGCACGTAGTCCATTTTGCAGGACATAACCCCCAGTGTCGGGCCGCCGAAGCCTTGGGAGAGGCCCAGGCTTTGGGCTTCGCCGCAGACGATATCCGCGCCGAGACTGCCCGGCGATTTGGCGAGGCCGAGGGCGAAAGGCTCGCTGAAAGAGGAGACTAAGAGCCCCCCTGCGGCATGAACGGCTTGGGCCGCTGCGGGAATATCCTCAAAAACGCCGAGGAAGTTGGGGGATTGGAGCAGCAGGGCCGCCGGGGCTTCACAGTCTTTCAGAGGGCTGCAATCGGTACGCCCGTCAGAACTCATAGGCAGCGTAATGAGCGTAACATCTTGCCGGGGTGCCAGGTAGGTTTCAAGCACCTGACGCCAGTGAGGGTGGATCAGGGCGCTGACCGCCAGAGTGCTTTTTTTGGTGACCCGCTGGGCCATGAGGGCGGCTTCGGCGAGCGCTGTGGAGCCGTCGTACATGGAGGCGTTGGTCACTTCCAGACCGGTCAGGCGGGAGATCAAGGTTTGGAATTCAAAGATGGCCTGGAGAGTCCCCTGGCTCATTTCCGGCTGGTAGGGAGTATACGAGGTGACAAATTCCGAGCGTGAAGCCAGGTAAGGCACCAGTACAGGAATATGGTGGGCCTGGGAACCTGCTCCGAGGAAAACTTGCCAATCCCCGCCGCTTTTGGCAGCCAGACTCTCGATATGGCGGGAAAGCTCCCATTCGCTCATGGGGGCGGGCAGATCCAGGGGGCGCTCCCTGCGGCAGGAGGCGGGAATGGTCTCGAAAAGATCATCGAGATCCTTCGCCCCCACTACATCTAGCATTTCCCAGATATCCTCCGGGGTGTGGGGTAGATATCTCATGCTCAGTGCCCTGCTGTTTCAAGGTGCTTGCGGTAGGCGGCAACATCCATCAGCGTTTCGAGCTGAGCGGCATCGGAGGGGGTGATCTCAACGATCCAGCCTTCACCGTAGGGATCGGAATTGACCAGGCCGGGGTCGTCGTTCAGCTTTTCGTTGACAGCCGTAATTTCACCGGCAACGGGCAGGAAAAGAGGGCTGACGGATTTCGTGGATTCCAGCGTGCCGAATTCATCCCCTTTGGCAAAGGTTGCGCCCACTTCCGGTAGTTCCACATACGTCAGATCACCGAGGGCATCCTGAGCAAAATCGGAGACCCCGATGCGAAAAGGGGCCGCAGTGGCGATCCATTCGTGTTCCACGTCGTATTTGAGGCCTTCGGGGAGGTTCAGATCCTTGATGTCTTTCATAAGCTATGCTCCTTATGGTTATACGGGGCGGAAAATTCCGGAAACGTTGCCCTTTGCCGCCTCAGGCGTTTAAAAACGATCGGGCGTTTGATCAACCTGACCGGTAAAGATTTGAGGAAAAGAGAGGGGGGCCCGAGGGGCAACCCTTTTTTACAAAAACGGGTTGCCCCTCTCCTGGTTTCAACCTCCCGGCTATCCTAAGGCTTTCCGTGCGGTACGGGCCGGTCGGATATCCTCCCGGATTTCAACCTTGAGTTCGCGGCGGGCGTCTTTCAGGGTAATGACCGTGCCGGCGGCCAGGGGGTCGCTCACCTTGACAAAGCCGCAGACCAAGCCGCGCGGAGAGAAATTTTCCGGTTTATCAGGAGAAGCCAGGCTGTAGATCCGGTTATCCACGCGACCGATGGCCATATCAGCAACACAGGTCAGCACGTGGCCGATCTCCCGCCCGCCCAGCAAAACTTTCGCGCCGTGGGTTTCGACCTTGCGCGGGTCAAAACCGGCAAAGGGCAGGGTGTGCCCGGCGGTAGCCGGATCAAGGGCAGCGCGTCCCATGAAATCTTTGGTGAAAGCGCCGTTTTCGTCTGTGGGCAGAGCCCAGGGCCAGGGGTTGTTGATGAAGGGCCAGGGGCCTATATCCTGGTGACTGAGGGGCAGGACAGCCCCGGCGCGGAGGGAATCCCTCGCCGCCAGGCCGCAGGCGGTCAGGCCCTGTTCCGCTCCCATGGCCAGAAGCTCGTTCCAGAGGTTGGCTGCTTTAGCGGCGGGCAGGAAAATTTCAAAGCCCAGCTCGCCCGTATACCCGGTGCGGGAGAGCAGTATGGGGGTGCCGTCGCGGAGATGGACGGCGCTTTGCGCAAAATCGAAGTCGCCTTGGAAACTGAAATAGGGAAACTTGGCAAAGACCGCATCCGCGTTCTCTACAAAGGGCCGGAAAATCGCATAGGCAGCAGGCCCCTGAATATCCAACTTAGCGCAGACCCCGGTCAGGTCAGTCCAGGAAAAGGCCTCGCCGCCGGGCAAGGAGCGCAAGTGG
Source organism: uncultured Desulfovibrionaceae bacterium (assembly GCA_949741925.1). GTDB lineage: Bacteria > Desulfobacterota > Desulfovibrionia > Desulfovibrionales > Desulfovibrionaceae > JAJDHY01. The sequence continues at coordinate 33,778 of CATJOY010000040.1, forward strand.
CTGATGACGGTAGCGCTCATCCCCGCGTTAACAACCAGCCCGAAACGATCCTCGGCAAGAGGATAGATGATGGTGTCGTCAATGCTGAAGCCTTTTTCATTAAGGATGATGCCGTAGGCTGCCCGGCCGATTTTGAGGCCGGCGATATCCTTGCTCAGGGCAAAGTTGAGAAAGTGGCGGATGTTTGTTCCCCGGCCGACGATGACGGACATGTGGCTGGTATCAAAGAGGCCCGCGGCAGTAATGACGGCCAGATGTTCCTTGACCGCGCCGCCGGGATACCAGAGAGGCATCTCCCAGCCGCCGAAATCGACCATGGTGCCGCCAAGGGCTCGGTGGACGGGGTTCAGGATTGTTTTCCGCAAAGGTTCGCTGCTCGCTGCTGCCATATCGCCTCCCTCATCTAGAGTGCATACGATGCGTACACGAAAACGGCACGGCCGTTGTTCGGGGCTGCATCAAAACGGAAACGGCCGAGAGGGCGGGCTTGGCCTGGGAATCCCGGCAGAACCGGCAGCCGGTAAATACTTTGGCGTTATTTGATGTTTTTGTCAATAAACAGGCATATATTTGCGAAAAACAAGAAAAGGTGTATATTTTTTTGTTTTATCGAAGGTGAAACAACTCCGGGGCACGGCCCGAGAATGGCGGAACATTTCGGGCATGCCGTTCCGGAAGAATCAGGCGGCGCGCGGCATCAGCGTAATTGGCTGTCTTTACTGCCTTTGCGGTTGTAGCCGGTGAATCGGGTAGTGTGTTTATCCTGCTCTTCCTGGCAGGCGAGGCACAGCCGTACCCTCGGCAGAGCCCGGCGACGCGCCTCCGGGATTTGTTCCCCGCATTCTTCACAAGCCATAAGGCTTTCGCCCTTGGGCAGGCGGCTGCGTGCCCTGGCAACTTCATCAGCAATGGAATCGGCTATTTGGTCATTGATCGCGTTGTCTCCTGCCCAGCCAACAGCCATGGCTTCACCTCACATTGAAACGTTTCCGGCCGTGCGCGCTGTTGGGTTGCGCGTCTGCCGGGCTCATAGTAATTAAGGGAGTGCATAAAGGGATAAACAGTTTTTTACCGGGCGGCGTATTGCCCCTGGCGGAGCGGTTCGGCATGGAGATGTGGAAAGTATATGCCTTGCTGTCAGCGGTCTTCGCTTCTCTGACCGCGCTTTTTTCCAAAGTCGGGGTCCAGGGCGTGAACGCAAACGTGGCCACGGCCATCAGAGTGAGCTTCATCCTTTTTTTGACCTGGGGCATCGTCTGGTTCAGCGGAGCCGCTAAGGAAATTAAGACCCTCAGCGGGCATAGCTTCCTCTTTTTGTTGCTCTCGGCCCTGACGACGGGCGGGTCTTGGCTTTTTTACTTCAAGGCGCTGCAATTGGGCGATGTCTCTAAAGTGGCCCCCATTGATAAGTTGAGCGTGGCCATGACAATTTTCCTGGCTATCCTGTTTTTGAACGAACCGGCCAGCCTCAAGACCATTACCGGCGGGCTGTTGATTACCCTGGGCTCGCTGGTGCTGTTACTCTAGGGCGTGGTAACGCTATAGATTTTTGCCCGCCTGCGACGCCAATTTCACCTGATTTTTCGGGCAAGCGCCGGAAGAGTAGGCCTCCTTAAAGCAGGCATATCTTTTTTGCCGGCAAACAAAAATTCTATAGTGTTACCAGGCCGCGGGCTTGGCCTCTCACTATTTCCCCATGAAAAACCGGATACATTCTCCCCGGCAAGCAAGATGGAAAAAGTGAGCGAAGGCGTATCGGGCCTCTATTGTGTCGGCTTTTTCCCGCTGACGAAAAAAGCGGTTTGGCAGCAATCCTGTGGGAATGGTCTCTAGAACCGGCTTCCGGCTCCGCCGCCGCCGGACCGGCCGCCGCCCCAAGAACCTCCTCCTCCCCAGGAGCCGCCGCCTCCAAAGCCTCCACTGCCTCGGCCGCCAAAACCACCCCAGAATATCCCACCGCCCGAATTGCCGCCTCTACCGCCGGAACCCCCGCCGAAGCCGCCCCAGAAGCCTCCTCCGCCGCCGGGACGGTTTCGAGGCTTGCGCGGGACTGTGCGTTGTCGTCGTTCGCTATGGCCGCAGTTGGAGCATTTGTAAATATCAATGGTCTTGCCTGTATTCTCGTAGGTGGCCTGGCGGACGATCTCAGAACGCCTGTAACCGAAAGTCCTGTGACCGCAGTTGGGGCAGGTCCGGGCCCGACGCTTAGCGTATATCAGAAAACCGATAACAACGGCAAAAAGCAGGAGCACGGTCAGTCCCATGTACGGGGCGGCATCGTCCCCTATGCCTGGAGTAGACTGCCGGTTCCGCATAGCGTTTGTCTGCTGCCTGGCATCGGCTTCCTGATGAATAGTCTCCAGGTATCGTTGCATGGCGTTGTACAGGGCGGCAGTATTTTCTGCGCTTAAGCCGGCTACCCTGCCTTGAGCTGGGCCTGAACGCTTCAGGCCGGTCATGGCGTCGCGTTCCAGATCGCTGGCATCTAGATATTGCCGCAGGGCTTTGATCCCCTCCAGCATGCCGCCGCTGTAATCGCCGTTTTTCATCAACGGCACCATGTAGCGCTGCTGCAGACGGTAGCAGACGGCATCCGGGAGCACGCCTTCCAGGCCATAGCCGGTTTCAAAAATAATCGAACGTTGGCGCGGCTCGGTGACCAACAGTATCAATAGACCGTTATCCTTGCCTTTTTTGCCAAGGCCCCAGCGGTTGAACAGATCCGTGGCAAAGACCCGCGGTTCTTCGTCGCCAACGCTTGTAAGCGCTACTACGGCAACTTCCGCGCTGAAGGTCTCCTCCAGGCGGCGGACTTCGGCGTTGATGCCGGCAACGGCTGCGGGGCTGAGAATCTGGTCAGGATTACTGACATAATCGTTTTTATCCCGCAGATGGACGTTAGGCACACTTGCCACGGTATACGCGGCGGCCTGAAGAGAGATAGGCAAAGCGGCAAGGAGGCAGAAGACAAGGAGCGCCGCGAACCGGGCAATGCTCCTGCCCCGCGGCCGGATGGCGGCCGGGCGGTCGATGCCGTTCGCTCGTTTTGCCGGGGCCGCATAGGGGAGCATCTGTTGAAGGGGATGCATGCCGTTCGGCAGACGTTGGGCTACCCGGGGCATGGTCAGCGTCCGGTTTCAGAGAAGTTTACGGCAGGCGCGTTTTCCGCGCCGCTTTCCGCGCTAAAGTAGGCCTTGGGTTCAAAGCCGAAAACCCCGGCCAGAAGGGTATCGGGGAAGGAACGGATGCGCCGGTTGTATTTCTGGGCCGTTTCATTGAAGCGTTTGCGTTCGACGGCAATGCGGTTTTCCGTACCCTCAAGTTGGGCCTGAAGTTCCCCGAAGCGTTCGTTGGCCTTGAGATCGGGGTAGCTCTCCATGAGGACCATTAAACGGGAAATGCTGGTGCCCAACGCATTCTGAGCGGCCTGAAAAGAGGCGAGCGATTCTTCATCCAGGTGAGAAGGGTCCACAGTGACGGCAACAGCCCTGGCCCGGGCATTGATAACGCTCGTTAACGTCGTGCGTTCGTGCAAGACATACCCTTTGACCGTGTTGACCAAATTGGGAATCAGGTCGGCCCGCCGCTGGTATTGGTTTTCTACTTGGCTCCAGGCGGCTTTGACATCCTCTTCCTGGGCGACCATGGAGTTATAAACTCCCTTGACCCAGAAAAAGAGCGCCAGGCCAAGGATAAGGGCTGCGATATAGGGAAAAAGTTTCATCAACGGGCTGCTTGTATTGCGTTCCATCGGCGTTTCCTTTGGTATGGCGTTGGTTATCCCGGGCCCCCTGAAAGGAGATATGAGCTTATGGTAAAGATATAGGGAATACTTGGCCGGCTGGCAAGATGTGCGGCTCTAATAGATCCCCGATGTAAGCCGGGGGAAGGCGCCTACTTTGTGTGGCGGCGGAGCCTCCGGCCGCTGATGCTTTTTCTTTGCCAACAGCCCCCCGAGAGCTAAGGCGGCAATTTTTGTCGCCGGTAGCGCCGGGGGGCGTGGCTCTACAAACTCCGGCTTTGTGGAGTTTGTCATCTGTCTGACCGCTCCGCCTGGCGGCGGCGGAGCGGCGTGTGCCGGGAAGGGGAGAGGCGGTCCTTGCCGGCCGGGGCCAGGGCGGCGGTCACCCAATTGCCCCGCTGATTCGTAACAATATATCTATCCTGCTCGAGCTGTTGACCGGAACAGATGCCTCCCGCCGGGGTGAATCCCGGAGGCTGGCGCGTAGATTCCCCCTGCCACGAACGATTGGTCGTGCTGTCGGGAAGGCGGCACCCCTTCCCTCCATTCCGACCAGACCGGTTCCGGGGCGGGAGTTCCTCGGAAAGAGCATCGCCCTTTCCGTAAAATCACTGCCTTTCGTTCCCGGTGGCCGGGAGTCGGCCCGGGCCGCCGGAAACAAACGATACAGAATCTTGTACCCCTTTTCTCGTTTGCGCTTGTCTGATAGCCAACACGGGCGTTGGGCAATCATGCGGCAAGGAGCAAAGGCGCTCCTTGTGCGTTGCAGGCTTTAATATTCTAGTTTGCCTGTTTGCGCATGAACGAAGGAATCTCAAACTCATCTTCATCAAAAATAAAGGCTTCGCCGCCAGGTACGTGGGCCCTTGGGGCCGCGCCGTTTTGCAGACCATGGGGCGCCGGCCGCGCTGTTCCCAGCGAACGAGGGTCGGCCTCGGGTTTATTCAGGTACGGGGGGATGGAGCGCGAGGGGGCGGCCTGGCCGAAATACTGCTCCACCGGAGCTTTGATGACGCCGCCCTGGGAGCGGCTCATGCCCTGCCGTAATTGGGCAATGTTGGCCGTCTGCGCCGCTGCCTGCTCCACATTGGCGTCGATGCCGGTGGCGATAACAGTGATGCGCATTTCTTCACCCATGGAGTTGTCAAAGACCGTACCAAAGAAGATGCGCGCATCCTCGTGGGCAGCTTCTTGAATGATCCCGGCTGCTTCAGCCACTTCGTCAATGGAGATGTCCGCGCTGCTGGTGATGTTCATCAGCACGCCGCGGGCTCCGTCAATGGAAACATCCTCCAGAAGCGGACTGGTGATCGCGTTGGCGGCGGCTTCCCGAGCGCGGTTTTCGCCCGAGGCCACGCCTTCGCCCATCATGGCCAGGCCGGATTCGCCCATAACCGCCTGCACATCCGCAAAATCCAGGTTGATCAGGCCGGGGACCATGATCAGATCGGAAATGCCCTTAACGGCCGAATAAAGCACATCGTCAGCTCGTTTGAGCATATCGACAAAAGGCGTTTTTTTGGTGGCCTGCTGCACCAACCTGTCGTTGGGGATGGTGATCAGGCTGTCCACATGCTGGCGGAATTCCTCGATGCCCTTGATGGCCAGATCCATGCGGTTGCGGCCTTCAAAAAAGAAGGGCTTGGTCACTACGCCTACGGTCAGCGCTCCCAGTTCTTTGGCAACCCTGGCGATAACCGGCGCTGCGCCCGTGCCGGTGCCGCCGCCCATGCCGGCGGTGACAAAAACCATATCCGCCTCGCCGATAGCGGCGCGGATTTCATCAATGCTTTCCAGGGCGGCGTCACAGCCCACCTGGGGGTTGGCCCCGGCCCCGAGGCCTTTGGTCAGTTTGGTCCCGATCTGAACCTTGTGTTCGGCCGAGGATCTCCCCAAGGCCTGGACATCGGTATTGGCCACAATAAAGGTAACACCCAGCAATTTGCTGGCGATCATGTTTTCAACGGCGTTTCCGCCTCCGCCGCCGACCCCGACCACTTTAATTTTCGCCGTGCCGTCTACCATGATTTCTGTAAATTCCATGTGCCTCTCCTTACCTTGAAAATGCCCGCGAGCACACCGGTTACCGCCGGAAACGCCCCGGGACGGGCCGCCTTTTTTCTTGTTATTGTGGAAAAGCCCGCTCCAACGCTGGGCGTTGGAAACCGGCTGTCCGTTCTGAAATCATTAACAGCACGCATGTTGCCTCATTTTTAGGGAGCCCGGCCCGCGTGCCCGGCCGGGGGGTCCCGGGAATCAGCTATCAGGAAATATCGCTGAACCACTTCCGCATGCGCGAGAGCACTCGGTTAAACATATGCCCGTCGCGAATACGGAATTTATCCACACCTTCCTTTTCCGCGCCATAGCAAAGCAAACCCACGGCCGTCGCATACTTGGGGCTGTTAACTACATCCTTGAGCCCGCCCACATTGCGCGGGTACCCGATGCGGGTGGGCAGATTGAAAATCTGCTCGCCCAGTTCCTGACAACCATCGATCAGGGCTGAACCGCCGGTCAGCACCACGCCCGCTCCGATTAGGTTTTTGCAACCGGAGCGAGTCAATTCTTGATCCAGAAGAGTTAAAATTTCCTCCATACGCGGTTGGCAAATTTCCGCAAGAATTCTCCGCGAGAGCCGCCTCGGCTCGCGGCCGCCTACACTAGGTACCTCAATAATCTCATCTTGTTCCACCAGATCAACCATAGCGCAGCCGTACTTGATCTTGATAGCCTCGGCATTGGCCATCGGGGTCCGCAGGCCGAAGGAAATATCGTTGGTCAGGTTCTGTCCGCCCAAGGCCAGAACGCCGGTGTGCTTGATGGAATCGTTATGGAAAATAGCTACATCTGTGGTGCCGCCGCCTATATCCACCAGGGCCACGCCCAGTTCACGTTCTTCCTCGGTCAGCACGGCCTTGGCTGAAGCCAAGGCTTCCAGCACGATATCCGAAACATCCAATCCGCTGCCGTGGCAGGAGCGAACAATGTTTTGGGCGCTGGTCACCGCGCCGGTGACGATGTGCACATGCACCTCCAGACGCACGCCGGACATGCCCAGAGGATCCACAATGCCGCGCTGGTCATCCACAATATATTCCTGAGGGAGCGTGTGGATAACTTCTCGATCCAGCGGGATGGCAATGGCCTTGGCAGCATCCATGGCCCGTTCCACATCTTTGGGGCTGACTTCCCCGCCCTTGACCGCAATAACCCCGTGGCTGTTGAATCCTTTGATATGGCTCCCGGCAATGCCCACGTAAACCGAGCGGATTTCGCAACCTGCCATCAGTTCGGCTTCTTCGAGGGCTTTTTGGATGGATTTGATGGTCTGCTCGATATTGACCACCACCCCCTTGCGCAGACCCGTAGACGGCGTAACGCCAATGCCCACGATATCCACGCCGTCGTCAGTGGCTTCACCAACGACTGTGCAGATTTTGGTGGTGCCTATATCCAGGCCGACTATCAGATCAGATCTGGCCATTACCCTCTTCCTCCATTGCGGCCGGTAGCCGGCCCTTCCTTGATAACCCATACATGGGGGCCGTGGGCCCTCACCTCACGCACGGAAGTAAGCTCCCGCCTGCGCTGTAAATCTTCCAATGTCAGGGCCAGCCTTGTGAGGTTGGCCGTCAGATCCTCCTGACCCAAGGAAAACACCATTCGGCTCCCATCCAGAAAAATTTCCGCGCCCTTGCCATGAGAAAGCCGCACCATGGAAATGGAACTTGTATCCACGGGCAGCTTGGCCGAAAACAGCGCCCGGACCAACTCGGGCAGGGCCGAAACCAAGGATTCCGCCCCGGGAGCCACTTCCAGCGTGGGGTAGGAAGCAAATCGGCCCGGAACGACGGCCGCAATTATATTCCCATAAATATCTGCATAGTATAGCTTGCCCTCGCGGCGGACCCAAAACCGCGGCTCCTCTTCTTCAATAGTGATGGCGATGCCATCCGGAAGGGTACGCTGCACAGAAACTTTGCGGACCCAGGGATTCGCGGCCAGCTTCTTTTCCATGCTGCTGATGGAGAGGGCCAAGGAATTATCGCCGGGGGCCAGGGCGATAAGCTCTAGAATTTCTCTAGATGTTAACCTGAAGTTCCCCTTGATTACAATACTTTTAACTGCAAAATAAGGGCTGCGGGTCAAAAATCTATAGCCGTACAACAGCCCGAGAGTAATTCCCCCTACCAGCGCCAAGCCCAGAATTCCGTAGCCTATCCCTGCGAAAGCCGATTGCAAACGCGGCAGACGCGGACTGAAGCGGGGCAAACGCCATTTTGTTCTTGACCGGTTGTAACGGTTCCCTGAGGGCTTGGCCTTGGGCACGCTTTGGGGGCGTTTTCCCGCGCGACCGGAGCGAGAGAAGGAACGGGAAATCAGGCCCATACGATTACCTCGCGTTCCAGCCTAACTCCAAAACGTTGCAGCACGGTTGCTTCGGCCTCGGCCATCAGATCCAGAGCGGCGTTTGCATTGCCGCCCCCCTCATTGACCAGAAAATTCGCGTGAAGAGGGGAAAAGACCATACCTCCGTTGCGCCGTCCCTTAAAGCCGGCATCCTCCAGCAGTTTTCCCGCCGCCGGGGCGTTTGCGGGGTTTTTGTAAACACAACCGGCGCTTTTTGCCGTCACTGGCTGTGAAGCCCGTTTTTTTTCCATATTCCGGCGCATGGCCGCCTTGATCGCTGCGGAAGGCGCTGATCGCAAACGGAGGGTCGCGCCTGTCACCAGGAAAGGCCCTTCCAGACCCCGAATGCCCATATGCCGGTATGCCAGTTCAAGGGCAGGGCGTTCCAGCTCCAGCAGCCCCCGGCGCAGCGAGTAAACGGAGAGGCTCTGGATCGCATCGCCGATAGTGGAGCCGAAAGAACCGGCATTCATGGCTACCGCCCCGCCAAAGCTGCCGGGAATGCCCGCCAGGCCCTCCAGGCCTGAAGCCCCCAACCGGGCCAACTCGCCCAGGACACGGGGCAGCATACAGCCGCCTTCCACATAGATTTCCATGAATTCGTCATCCATCCGAAGCAGCCGGGGGCCCTGCTTGAGCGCGAGGGAGAGCAACACAAAGGGCATGTCCGCATCGCCCGCCAAGATATTGCTGCCCGCGCCCAGAACCTGCCCGCAGCCGCCGAAACCATCCAGCACGTCCCGGAGCGTTTCCAGGCCCGAGGGCGCGCGCACCTGAATTTCGGCCAAGGCGCGGCCGCCAAGCCCGAGGGTGGTGCGGTCCGCCAGGCGGGGACCGTGATGGATATGCAGACCGTCGCTATGCATGCATGTGCCTTTGGCAGCCGGAGGGAGAGGGGGAAAACCTTTTGAGGAAAGGTTCTTCCCCTCTCCCTATTTCCAACCCTTTTTGTTAGGTAGGGAAGATCCTTTTTCTGTCTTATCGTCCGTAATGCTGTTTTCCTGACACGTTATATTTTTATTTATTGCCGGCGCTTTTCTCATCATTTCCCCAGATCGGCGTTGTTGAGCCAGTTTTGGCCTATCGTGTAGATGGACCCTGCGCCCTGGGTAATGAACAGGTCGCCGGGCTTAAGGATTTCCGGCAGGGCGGCTTCAACGGCGGCAAAATCCGGGAAATAGGTTACATCGGTTTTAGAGACCTGGCGAATGCCCTGGGCCAGGCTCTGGCTGCTGACTCCGGGTATGGGCGCTTCGGAGGCCGGGTAAATCTCCGTGAGCAGGAGCCGATCGACATTTTCAAAGGTGGTGCAGAATTCGCCGAAGAGGGCTTGGGTGCGGGAAAAGCGGTGCGGCTGGAACGCCATAACTAGCCTGCGCTCGGGGAAGCAGAGCCGCGCGGTGGCGATAGTGGCTGCGATTTCCGCCGGGTGGTGGCCATAATCATCGATGACTACAATATTGTTTTTCTCACCTTTGCGTTCAAAGCGGCGGCCTACGCCTTTGAAGGCGTTCAGGCCTTCCAAGCAGGCGGATACGGGAATATCCGCATTGAGAGCCACGCCTATGGCGGCTAGGGCGTTGAGGATGTTGTGCCGCCCCGGCTGGCCCAGCGTGACGGTGCCGAGAAGGCAACCTTTAAGGCGGACGTTGAAGACGCTGACCTCATCACAGCGGGTAACTTCGGCGGTCAGATCGTTCCCGGGAGCAAAGCCATAGGTCATGACCGGCCGGTTGACGCGCGGCAGGATGCGGCGCACGCCGGGGTCGTCGCCACAAACCACATTGACGCCATAGAAGGGCACATTATTCATAAAGGCCAAAAAGGCGTCATCAATAGCCTGCTGATCCTTGTAGAAATCCAAATGGTCGAGGTCAACGTTGGTGACCACGTTCATGATAGAAAAGAGGCAGAGGAACGATCCATCGGATTCATCGGCCTCAGCAAGGAGGTATTGGCCCTTGCCGAGACGGGCGTTAGCCCCATAAGCATTGAGCCTGCCGCCGATGATCACCGTCGGGTCTAGTCCGGCGGCGTCAAAGATAGCGGCGGTGAATGAGGTGGTGGTGGTCTTGCCGTGGGTGCCGGCAATGGCGATTCCGGTTCTGAGACGCATCAATTCAGCCAGCATTTCAGCCCGGGGAATGATAGGGGTGCCCGCAAGACGGGCAGCTTCCAGCTCCGGGTTATCCGGCTTAACAGCCGAGGATTTAACCAGCACGTGGGGAGTTTCTACATTGGCGGCGGCATGGCCGATACGGATGCGCGCGCCGAGGGAACGCAATCTCTGGATAGCCGGGCTATCCGCTATATCCGAGCCGTGCACCTCATAGCCGAGGGTCAACAGCACTTCGGCAATGCCGCTCATACCCGAGCCGCCTATGCCGACCATATGTACTCTGCGAATCCGGTTATGCATTGTCTTTTCCCGTGGGGCCGGAAGCATTGCTTTCGGCCAGCAGTTCAAGTTCATCAACAAGGTCTGAGGCGGCCTTTGGCCGAGCCAGATTTCGCGCGGCGGCGCTCATTTTTTCCAGGGTGTGGGGTTCATCCAACAGTTTGGTCAGGAGTTGGGCCAGTTTTTCGGGATCGCCGGATTCGCCGGCAATGTCGCTTTGGGCAAGCAGCGCGGCGGCCCCGGCGGTAACCAGTTGCCGGGCGTTGTGGGTCTGGTGGTCGTGGGTGGCCTGGGCAAAGGGAATGAAGACCGCGGGCAGCGCCGCCACGGTCAGTTCGGCGATAGAGGTGGCCCCGGCGCGGCTGACGGCAATATCGGCCCAGGCATAGGCTTCGGCCATATCGTGAATAAACGGATCAACCCGCATTGCTTCAGCCCCGGCTTTGCGGTAGGCCTCCCGAACTGCCGCCAGATCGGCCTGGCCGGTCTGATGCCACAGGGTGATTCCGGCGCTCAACAGGTGAGGCAGAATGGCGGTGACGGCCTGGTTAACCGCTCGCGCGCCCTGGCTGCCGCCAATGACCAAGACCCGGCGTTTCATATCTTCTGCCCGGTGTGGTTCGTATTCGGCCAGCGCCGCGATAGAGGAACGCACCGGGTTGCCGGTGAGACGCGCCTTTGCCATGGGAAAAATGCCGCGCTCATCCGGCAGGGAGAGAAAAATTTTATCCACCCGTTTGGCCAGAATGCGGTTGGCCAGGCCGGGCATGTTGTTTTGCTCATGAATGGCCGTGGGAATCGCGCGGCGACCTGCCGCGATGACCCCGGCAAAGGCCGCGTATCCGCCGAAGCCGATGACCAGATCCGGCTTGACCTTATCAATGACGCTTCCGGCCTTGGCAATGCCGCGCATCATGCCCACGGCGGCCGCCAGGGAGCGGATGCCTCGGCCGAGAAAGCCGCGCACGGGCAAGCCTACATAATCGATGTCCGCCTGCACGGCCAGATCAGCTTCGGGTCCGTGTTTGCTGCCCATGAACAGCAGATTGAGCCCGGGATCGCGGCGGCGGAGTTCTTCGGCAACGGCAAGGGCCGGAAAAATATGGCCGCCGGTGCCGCCTGTGGTCAGGATAACGCGTTTCATCATCTCTTCCTGTGGCTTCGTATCACTTGTTTGAGCAAGCCCGAGGAGTGGCTCGAGACCGCCCGCAATGGTTTTTTGTCAGGCAGTCCAGCCCGGATGCAGAGGCGATGGGCCTTGCTGCTGTGAGGCTTGCGGGAGCAGGCCCCGCTCTTCCCCGGTGGTACGGGGATTGCCGTCACTCTGGAGCGGGCCGCCGGGCCCGCTTTGTCTTTGCTCCCCAACCCGCAGCCCTCTGCAAGGGGCGCGTTTCGGCAAACATTCCGAGTTCGGTTCTCCGGGCCGCGTTTCGCGTTGCCGGGAAGCATCAGGCGTTTCCTCGGGCCGTGCGCGAATAGTTAAGCAGCAAGCCCACACAGCACATGGTCGCCAGCATGCTGCTGCCGCCATAACTGAGAAAGGGCATGGGCAGCCCTTTAGGAGGAGCCGCGCCAAGCACCACGGCCATGTTCAGGAGCATGGAGAGGCCGAGGATCAGGGTCAGGCCAAAGGCCGTCAGACGGTCGCGCAAGTTTTCTTGGCTCAAAGCGACGCGTACGGACCGCCAAAAAAAGAAGGCTAGCAGTAAAAAAACCAGACTGACGCCGATAAAGCCCATTTCTTCGCCCAAGATAGCCATAATGAAATCTGTGTGGGCATCCGGCAGGAAAAAAAGTTTCTGCCCACTGTCGCCGAGCCCCTGGCCCCAAAATCCGCCGGACCCCAGAGCATAGAGGGATTGGACCAACTGGTAGCCTTCGTCGCGGGCTACCTTGAAGGGATCCCGGAATGCCAGCAGGCGGCGGAAACGGTAGGAAGATTGCACAACGAGCATGACCCCTACGCCCATGACGAACAGGGCCGAGAACCCGAGGTAGATCAGACGGGTGCCTCCGGCTAAACACATGAAGAAAAGCAGGAGCGAGAGCACGGCGGCTCCGCCGAAATCCGGCTGACGGAGGAGGATCAGGCAGAACAATCCTGTGACCGCGAACGGCGGAATAACCCCCCGGCTGAAGGTTTTGATCATATCCTGTTTGGCGCTCAAAAAATAGGCCAGATAGAGCACCAAGGCGATTTTGGCGAATTCCATGGGCTGAAGGTTGATCGGGCCGAAGGGAATCCAGCGGGCCGCGCCCTTGATTCGCGGCGTTAGCGGGGTCAAAGTCAAGAGCAGCAAGAAAAGAGCCAGGAGCAGCGCCGGGTATTGGAGTTTGTTGAGAATGTGGCGCGGGAGCGATGCAGCCAGGACCATGATGACGAGGCCCGCGAAAACAAAAATAGACTGGCGTTTAAAAAAGTAGAGCATGTCGTTGTAACGCCGTTCAGCCACCACGCCGCTGGCCGAAAGCAGGATAATCAATCCGATGCTCAGAAGGACCAAGGTAATGCCGAGCAGCCACCAATCCGGCTGGCCCAACTTGACGCCGGGAGCCGTCGCGGCGACTTTGGCCTCGCGCCGAGCGTTGGCGTTAGGTGCCGATCTCATTGCAGTTGCCTTGCGATGCGACGGAAATCCTCGCCGCGCTGCTCATAGTTTTTGTAAAGATCAAAGCTCGCCGTAGCCGGGGAGAGCAACATAACCTCGCCGGGGCGCATCTCCTTGCGCAAACAGCGCATGGCTTCTTCCAGGCTGGGAAACCAATTGATAGGCGCGGCCCCGGTCCAGGCTTTTTCAAAAACATCGCGATGAGCGCCGAAAAGCCCTATAGCGGTCACTTTTTCCCGGATCAAGGGCAACAGGCGGGTGAGATCCCCCCCCTTGTAGACGCCCCCGGCCAGCAGGCGGACCGGCCGGGCCATGCCGCGCAGGGCCACTTCCAGCGCATCCGGGGTGGTGGCCTTGGAATCGTTGATATATTGCCTGCCGTCCCATTCGCCGACGATTTCCAGGCGGTTGGGGAGCGGGGCAAAAGCTTCCACAGCCTTGGCGGCGGTATGTTCATCCACGCCGAGCTTGTGGGCGGCCAGGAAGGCGGCCTCCAGATTAGCCTGATTATGGTCGCCCAACAGCAGGGTTTTCGGAAAGCGGGCGCTGGGGGCAAAGCCGAGGATGGTTGCCCGGATGCCGCGGCGGCGGGCCTCATCTTCCAAGCCCCGGCCGAAAATAGCTGTATCCTCTTCGGTCTGGGCGGCGAACAGCCGGAATTTGGCATCCCGGTATTCGGTAAAATCCTTATGTTGGTCCAGATGGTTGGGGGAGAGGTTCAGCAAGACGGCCACCCGGGGATGGAAGCTGGAAACGCCCATAAGCTGGAAGCTGGATACCTCTAGCACCAAGACATCAGCCTCTTTTTCCGCCCCATCTAAGACGGCCAGGATGTAGCTGGAGAGGGGAGTGCCGATATTGCCGCCGAGAAAGACCGTGCGCCCTGCTTCTCGCAGCATGGCGGCGGTCAGGCTGGCTGTGGTGGTTTTACCGCTGGTGCCGGTGATGGCGATAACAGGCTTTTCGGTAAAGCGCGAAGCCAGCTCCAGCTCGGCCATCAACGGAGGATTTCCAGCTTGTTCCAGCAGAGGGCGGAGTACCGTCAGGGGAACGCCGGGGCAGGGAACAACCAGGGCGGCATCCGCGAAGTGTTCGGGGGCGTGGGGGCCGGTCAGAATTTCCCAGCCGTGTTCGCGGGCTTCTGCCGCGAATTCCGGCGAGACGTTAGCCGGGTTTTTTTCCAAAAGCCGCACCCGCGCGCCAAGTCGGCCAAGGAGGCGTGCGGCGGCCTCGCCGGATTTGCCTGCGCCGACGACAACGGCGATGCGGCCGGGGGTAACGGGGGTACGTGAGGAAAGAAGACAATCGGGCTTCATGGTGCGGTTACCTGAGTTTGAGGACGGATAAAGCGGCCAGTCCGAGTAAAATGGAAATGATCCAAAAGCGGATGATGATCTTAGATTCTGGAATGCCCTTGAGTTCAAAATGGTGGTGTAGCGGGGCCATGCGGAAAATGCGTTTCCCGCCGGTCAATTTAAAATAGCCCACCTGCAAGACCACCGAGAGGGTTTCGACTACAAAAAGCCCTCCGGCCACCAACAGAATCAACTCCTGCTTGCAAAGCACGGCCAGAAAGCCCAGAGCGCCGCCGAGGGAGAGAGAGCCCACGTCGCCCATGAAGACCTGAGCGGGATAGGCATTGAACCAGAGAAAGCCCAGACCTGCGCCCACCAGTGCCCCGCAGAAAACGGCCACTTCGCCCACGCCGGGCACATAGGGGGTTTGCAAATATCCGGCCATTTGCACGTTGCCTGCCACATAGATGAAAATGGAGAAGCAGATGCCGGCTACAATAGTCGGTCCTATGGCCAGCCCATCCAGGCCGTCAGTCAGGTTGACCCCGTTGGAGGAACCGACCATGACCAAAATGGCGAAGGGGATGTAAAGCCACCCTATATCCGGGCTGATGTTCTTGAAAAAAGGCACGGCCAGCCGGGTGAAGCCGATGGGGTCCACTACGCGCGTCGCATCCGCGGCCTGGCGGGCCAGTTCCGCGCTCTCGTGCGCCTGCATCAACAGCATCAGAGCTATGGCGGCGACCACGGTCTGGCCCAAAAACTTGGCCCTGGAGGTCAGCCCTTTGTTGTTTTTGCGCAGGATTTTAAGGTAATCATCCAGAAAGCCCACGGTTCCGAAGCCCAAGTAGACCAGCAGAGCCAACCAGATAAAGGGGTTGGCGAGGTTGGCCCAGAGCAGCACGCTGATGACCAGGGAAAAGGCGATGAGCAGCCCGCCCATGGTCGGGGTGCCGTTTTTCTGGAGGTGGGCTTTGACATCTTCGTGGATATACTGGCCGAACTTGATGCGCTTGAGATAGCGGATAAAGGCCGGTCCCACGGCAATAGAGATGATCAGCGCGGTCAGAAGCGCCCAGACCGTGCGAAAGGTGATGTAGCGGAAGACATTAAAGAGGCTGAAATCCGCGCTGAACTGGGCAAGGAGACTAAGCATCGGATTCTCCCAGCTGCTTCCGGAAGGTTTCTACAAAAGCATCCAGACCGTTGGAACGCGAGCCTTTGACCAGAATAATTCCGCTCTTGACGCCGGTTTGCCTGATGGCGGCAAGGGCTTCCTCGCCGGTTTCCGCCGAAGCGAAGGGGCAGGCCGCACTGGCGGCGCGCAACGTTTGTTCGATGATCTCCGCCTTAGGGCCCTTCCAGGTTACCAAGGTCGGAGCGAGCGTTGCGATATATGCCGCTATATCGCGGTGCAGCGTATCTTCTTCCGGACCGAGCTCGCCCATGGCCCCCAAGACCAGCAGAAGCGGTTCGTTTTTAGCCCTGGCCAGGGCGGCGGCATTGGCTGCCATGCGCTTCATGGAAAGCGGGTTAGCGTTGTAGCTGTCGTCGATCAGGGTAAAGCGGCCAAGGCGCACGGCGTTGTTGCGCTGTGCCGGGGGCCGGGCCAGTTCAAGACCTGCCGCCGTCTCTCGCGGCGAGAGGCCGAGAACGCCTGCCACAGCGGCTATGGCCGCTGTATTTTCGGCTCCGAGTTCCCCTTGGAAAGGGGCTTTGGCCGTTACTTCCCCTTGGGGCGTTATGATTCGGAATATTCCCCGGGTTTCCCCGGCCGCGTCCAGAAAGGTCGCCGTATACGGAGCCCGGCCGTTGTGGGTGGAAAAGAAAAGGGTATTGCGGCCGTAAGGTTCGGCTTCCCGGACCAGATCCGGATAATCGGCGTTGATGACGGCCGTGCCGCCCTTCCGCAGATAGGCCAGGAGCCGGGCCTTGTAGGAGGCTACTCCTTTATCCCCGAGAAATTCGGTATGCCCCGGCCCGACGTTGAGGATCAGGGCCAGATCGGGCCGGAGGAGAGCGCCCAGTTCGTCCATATCATGAGGGTGGCTGATGCCCGCTTCCATTACCCAGAAAGCGGCTTTTTCGGAAGCGTTGAGCATGGAGAAGGGCAGCCCTATCTGGTTGTTCATGTTCAAGGGGTTTCGGGCAACTGCGCTCCGTTGCGCCAGCACCGTGGCCAGGGCTTCCTTAACTGAGGTTTTCCCGGCCGTGCCGGTGATGCCGATGACTGTGCCCTCGGCGGTATCGCGGTGAGCGGCGGCGATGCGCCCCAAGGCCGTAACGGTATCCGAAACCAAGAAGAGCGGCGCGGGCGGTGTTTCCCCGGCAAAGGGATTCCGGGCGGCAAGAACGGCCGAGGCCCCGGCCTTGACTGCATCCTGGGCAAAGTCGTGCCCGTCCGCACGTTCTCCGGGCAGGCAGAAAAAGAGCTGCCCCGGTTCAACCCGGCGGCTGTCCATGGCCGCTCCCGTGGGCACAGCCTCCGGATCGCTTCCGGCAAAGAGCGCTGAAGGATTCTCCAGGGGCTGCCCGAGAAGGCGGGCTATCCGGGCCAGGGTCAGTTGCATCCTAATATCTCCTGCACTGTTTCCCGGTCGCTGAAAGGCAGGCGCTCGCGGCCGATGATCTGGTATGTTTCGTGTCCCTTGCCCGCTACAAGGAGGGCGTCTCCCGGCCGTAGGGCATCCAGGGCTCGGGCTATGGCCTTTTTTCTCTCCGGCTCTTCGATAACGTCGCGGCAGGCCGTCAGTCCGGGCCGGGCATCGGCCATGATGGCCAAGGGATCTTCGGTTCTGGGGTTATCGGAGGTTAGGACAACCACGGAGGAATGCCGAGCAGCGGCTTCGGCCATCAGCGGGCGTTTGGTCTTATCCCGATCCCCGCCGCAGCCGAAAACCGTGACAATGCGGGTGAAGCCCGCGCCTTTGAGAGCCAGCAAGGCTTTTTCCAGGGCGTCCGGCGTGTGGGCGTAATCCACAAAAACGGAAAAAGGGGATTTGCCGCTGACTCGTTCCATGCGGCCCGGCACCCCTTGGAAGCCTTCCAGGGCCTCCAGGAGCGCAGGCTCCAGGCCCAGGGAGAGACCCAGAGCCTGCGCCCCGAGGAGGTTGGAGGCGTTGAATGCGCCTACCAGACCGGAGGAGAGTTCCCAGGTTCTCCCCTCAAAATGCATGCGCAGCCTAAGCCCGGCCTTGTTTTGCTCCAGGATGGTTCCGTGGAGGTAATATTCCGGCAGCCGGTCCGCGGGAATGTTGTCAAAGCCAAAGGCGATTCGGTGGGCGGTGATGGGGCATTCGGTGCAGAGCCGGCGGCCGAAGGGATCATCATAGTTTATGGCCAGGGCCTTGGCTCCGAGGGGGTAGCCTCCGGTCTCGGGCTCGCGGAAGAGTCGAGCCTTAGCTTGATAATAGGCTTCCATGCTTCCGTGGTAGTCCAGATGATCTTGGGTCAGGTTGGTGAATAAGGCCGCGTCAAAGGCAAGCCCGGCCACGCGTTTTTGATCCAGGGCGTGGGAAGAAACCTCCATGATTGCTGCTTCACACCCGGCCTGGCGCATGGAGCGCAGCATGGCATGCAGTTCGATGCAGCCCGGCGTGGTCAGCGGCGCGTTTTCCCGATGGCCCGGCCAGCGGTACTCCACCGTGCCGATAACGCCGGTGGCGATTCCTCGCGAAGCCAGCAGAGTTTCCAGGAGAAAGGAGCTGGTGGTCTTGCCGTTGGTGCCGGTAATGCCGATCAGCCGCGGCCCGAGCGAATCCGTGCCGTATTCGGCGGCGGCAAGTTCTCCCAAGGCTTTGCGCGGCAAAGGGTGCTCCACAAAGACAGCCCGTTCCGCCCCGGGAAGGCTGGATGCAGCCGCAAGCGCCTGATGCCGACAAAGAATATAGGCGGCTCCTGCCTCAAGGGCTGCTCCAATGAATTTTTCGCCCCCCTGGCCGGAAACGCCCTCCCGATCCGGCAAGGCGATAAAAGCCCGGGCTCCTCCGGCCGCGCCCCGCGGCCGTATAAACCCGTGATGCGGCGCATTGCTCGCTGCCATGGCCGCGGAATGGGCATGCACGCTGACCGCGCCTTGTTTTACCAGGGCCAGCAGACCGGGATATTCCATGGTGCGCAGGGTCATGACGATTTCTCCCCGAGCCAGAGCACGCATTCCAGAGCGCCATCCTCCCCGTTTGCGTCAAGGGGAGGCAGGGGAGCGCCTGCCGGGGGCAGTTGGCGGATAACAACGCTGCCGCTCCCCTGTATTTCCGGCACCAGACCCTGGGCTGCGAAATATTCAACGGCCTTGCGTACGGAAAGCCCCACTACTTGCGGCGTAACGGCCCGTTTTGGTTTCTTTTTCCCCGAAGGAGGGGAGGTGTCTTCCAAGGATGCTTCCAGAATGGACCCCTGGGGATTGAGCAGGGGCAGTTCCCCGGAACGTGGCGGCGTATGCACGGCCGCGGGAGGAACACTTTCCTTCGCTTCAGCCTGTACGGCCTCCGGTAAAAGCCCGTGGTAAGCCATAGTGCGCATGGCAATATTCTTGAATACCGGCGCGGCCACAACACCGCCGTAGCTGTTTTTTAACGGCTCGTCAAAAACGACTACGATGAGATATCGCGGATCTTCCGCAGGCAGGAAGCCGGCGAAAGAACCGACCCGGCCTTCGCCGTAACTATCGCCGCTGGCTTTTTGGGCCGTACCCGTCTTACCCCCTACATGGATGCCCGGGATGCGCGCCCTGCGGCCGGTGCCTCCTTCGCCCTGAACCACATCATAGAGCATGGCGTATACCTGGCGCACCGTTTCTTCACTGAAAATGCGTTCTTCGGGTTCTTTCTCGGTTTCGCCGTCCATGACCAGGCGCAGGGGCCGCCTCACGCCGCCCGCCGCCAGATACAAGTAGGCCTGAGCCATCTGGAGCCCGGTGGCCGAAAAACTCTGACCAAAGGCCGCTGAGGCGGTATCCACCTCCGTCCATTGGCCGGGGGAGCGCAGAATGCCCTTGTTTTCTCCGGCCAGTTTCAGGCCGCTTTTGGCTCCGAAGCCCAAGGCCGTCAACACGGCGTAATATTTCTGCGCCCCCAGGCTCAGGCCGATTTTGCCCACCCCGATATTGCTGGAAACGCGGATGATATCATGGGCGGTTAGAATGCCGTGGGGCGAGGGATCGCGGATGGTGATATTGCGCAGCTTCCAGCGGCCGTTTTCACAGTCAAATTCCGTATCCGGCCGCACAACCTCGGCATCCAGAGCCGCCGCCATCAAAAACGGTTTGATGGTTGAACCTTGTTCCAAGGCATCCATGGCCAGCTTGTTGCGCCGGGTAAAATTGGAATATTCCTTGAACCGGTTGGGGTTGAAAAAAGGATACTCTGCCCAAGCCAGAATATCCCCCGTGGGCACATCTACTACAATGCAGCCGGCCCAGCGGGCGTCAAATGTTTTGACTCCTTCGGCCAGAGCGTTTTCAGCCACGAACTGAATTTGGGTATCCAGAGTCAGGCGTAAATCTTCCCCGGTCAAATCATCGAAGTTGTCGCCGACCTTGGTATACAATCGCCTCCCCGCGGCATCGCGTTGCAATACCTGGCGGGAACTCTGCCCGGCTAGGGAATCTTCAAAGGCCATTTCCAGACCTTCAATGCCTTTATCATCCACGTCTACAAAGCCGAGAAGCTGACCGGCCAGGTGCCGGAACGGGTAAACCCGCTCGAATTCCGTGGTTAGGTAGACTCCACGCAGTTCGGCCGCTTTGACTTCTTCGGCCAGAACCGGATCGACCTTACGCTGTATCCAGACAAAGTTTTTTTCACCGGTCAGGCTCTCCCGCACTTTTTTGAGCGGCAGCTTGAGGGTTTTGGCCAGAAAGCGGGCGGTTTCGGCGGTATTTTCAACCTCGCGCGGCCGAACAAAAATAGAACGGGCTTCCACGCTGCGGGCCAGCACATGGCCGTTGCGGTCCGTAATCATACCCCTGCGGCCGGTAACCAGTTCGGTGGCCCGCTGGTTGCGGTGGGCATCTTCCGCGTATTCGGGGCCCAGGATAATCTGCACGTAAAACGCCCGGCCCCAAAGCGCCAGCCACAGCACGGCCATGCAGCAGCAAACCCCAAGGATTCGTACCTTGCCCCAGTCCACATGAGCCCACCGGGCGGCCTTTTTAGCCTCGTCTACGCCTGAGCGGTATTGGCTCGAGCGGTTCTGATTGCTCTGGCGGCTGATTCGAGAGGCAGGGCGCGACGATTTGCGCGGCACGGGTTTTCCCCGTCCGCTGCCCAGTATTGCTCCCGATCTGCTGCGTTGTAATGCCACAATATGCCTCCGCCGCCTTTGCGGCTTTCGCGTGCTCGGCATGCGAGCCAGGGGAGGGGGAAACCCTCTTTTGAGGAAAAGTTTTTCCTCTTCCCCCGGACCTTCCCCCCTTTTCCTCAAACCTTTTCAGCCGGGGAAGGCGGTCTTTTTGTCGTATCCGGATGTTTCGGCAGCCTGTTTCCACGGAGTGCCGTTTTTGGGGGTATCGTTCCGTTCTTGTTTATATATATTTCCGAGAACTCTATGGCCGTTTTGCAGACTTTTTATTCCGTTATTTTCTTTAACCAGCGCATCTGAAAGTTCGCTGCGTTCATTCCGGTGCCGAGCGGGAGATGAGCGGCTGCCATGCCGCCGGACCAGCCAAACATGCGCGGCAGGCCGTAACGGCCCATCCTTATGATCGCTCCCGCCTGTGGCGGCTTTCCTGGCGGTATACAGGGGACTCAGGGCGTCGTATTGCCGGGAACCTCCGCCGTACGCGGGCAGAGGCTTATCCTCCTGCCGGAGCGCGGGGCGGAACCCCGCCTTGTCCCTTGGCTTCATCCCCATCGCCTTTGCCCCCGGCCCCTGCCGTCTCTGCCGCGCCGGCGGGCATGGGCTTGCCGGAGGTATCCAGACGCCTGATCTGCCCGGGCCTTGCGTCACGCAAGCCCAACTCCCGCGCTTTGGCCTCGAGGATATACGGGGAAAGAAGCCGTTCCCGTTCCACTTCGAGCTTGGCTTGATAGCGCTCTCTGGATTCCGCTTCGCTGCGCAGGCGGGGCAGGTCATAGCCTAAATCCGTGCGGTGGATAGCCAGCCAAACCAGGACCAGCCCCAAGGCCAGGGCCGTGACAATGGAAAGCACCAAGGCCAGGGTAATGCCCGCTTGCTCATCGTTTGCCTGATTGCGGCGCAGTTCAGCAATCATGGTCCGCCTCCGGCAGTTTTACGGCGGCCCGGAGCTTGGCGCTGGCAGAGCGTGGGTTTTCCTTCACTTCGCTCGGCAAGGGGGTAACGGGCTTTTTGGTCAGGATTTCGAGCCGGGCCGTATGCCCGCAGGTACAGCGCGGGATATGGCGCGGGCAGAGGCAGCCGGTGGCTTCCTCGCGGAAGTAGTGTTTTACGATCCTGTCTTCCAGGGAATGGAAGGAAATGACCACCAGCCGCCCTCCCGGGACCAGATGCCGGGTTACCGCGGCTAAAAAGTTCTTCAACTGACCAAGCTCGTCGTTGACAACCAACCGTAACGCCTGAAAGGTTCTGGTGGCCGGGTGGTTTCGGGCCTTAGCCCGCCAGGCGGGAGGATAGGCCTTTTCAACCACGGCGGCTAGCTCCAGGGTAGAGGTGATGGGCTTTTTGGCCCGCGCTTCTACAATGGCCCTGGCAATACGCCCGGCCTGAGGATCTTCGCCATACTCGGCGATAACCAGCTTGAGTTCCTCAAAGCTCCCTCGGTTGACCAAACGCGCGGCCGGGGCGGCGCCGCTTGAGGGATTCATGCGCATATCCAGCGGGCCGTCATGAAGGAAGCTGAAACCTCGTTCGGGGGTATCCAGTTGCAGAGAGGAAACACCGATGTCAATGAGCGCGCCGTCAAGGCCATCCCAGCCAAGTTCAGCCAGGGGAACCTCAAAATCGGCAAAACGGGCTTGACGGATCTGAACCCGGCTTCCGAAAGGCGCGAGGCGCTCGTGGGCTAGGGCCAGGGCCTCCGGATCTTGATCCAGCCCGAGGAGAAGCGCTTCCGGAGCTGCGGTAAGCAGAAGCGAAGCGTGACCGGCCAGGCCAAGGGTACCGTCGAGGTAGCGCCCCCCATCCCGGGGGGCCAAATACTCCAGGGTTTCGGCTTTCAGAACCGGGATATGCGCCGGGGCCTTGCCCGCGATTTCAGAAGACAAAATCAAGGCCGCTTTCCTTCATGGAATTGGCCACGTCATCAAAATTCTTGGCCAGTACCGGCGCAAGGCGTGAGGCATCCCATATTTCAAAACGCGGCCCCTGGCCGACGAGCACGGCTTCCTTTTCGATTCCGGCGTAAGACAGTTGTTCCCGGGAAAGGCGAACCCGTCCCTGGGCATCAGCCGTCATAATCTCGGCTCCGCCGATGACCAGGCGACGGAAATCCCGCACATCCCTGGCGGGGTTCTTAATGCTGTTGATGGCTTCTTCAAACTCCTCCCAATCCGGCCAGGGAAACCCTACAATGCAGCCGTCCAACGTGGTCAAGGCAAGGCGTCCGTCCTCGGAACGAGAGAGAAGAATCTCTCGGAAATCAGGAGGAAGCGTCAGCCTGCCCTTGGGATCAAGGGTGCGGGAAGTACGACCGCGAAAGCGCATTATTTATCCCTTATAAACCACTATTTACCACTTTTAACCACTTATTCTCCAAAATATTTCTTGTGTCAAGGGGAGGCGTTTACAGGCGCAGCGGTGCACACAGAGCGTTCGGCCGGTATGAAAAAACGGCCGTTGCCCGCCCCGGACCCGCCTGATGCGGCTGTCGTAAAACGATGGCGCGCGGGGGGATTGTGTTCCTTTCAAAAGTTCTTTTTTGGATGGGGAAACTGCTCTACATCCCGCCGGGGTATGCGCCCTCAGATCTCTGATTGGCGGTTCAACGCAGCGAGGATACGGGAGAGGTATTCCCTTCTCGTGGTTGTGGGCGGGCAGCTCGCCACGTTTTCTACCGATCCGTTCCGGAATCGGGGGGGAGATCTGTTCCCGCAGGCTGCGCGGCTTGGGTTTTTTGTTCCCTCTGGGCCAACTTCCCCATCCTTTGGGCCTCATCCTACCGGGAGGAAATACCTCCTTGGAGCTTAAGAAATACGTTTTACAAATGGGGAAAAAAAGGTATCACAATAAAAACGTGCAGGACGGCGCGGCTGGTGTAGGCATCGTCCGGCTGCAGTGAAAGGGAAGAATATGTTTGGCAAGACCAAAATCATAGCGACTCTCGGCCCCGCTTCAAACTCTCCGGAAATGATTACCAAGCTGGCTGAGGCCGGAGTGCGGGTGTTTCGTTTAAATTTTTCTCACGGCAATGCCGCGAGTTTTGTTGAGGTCATCAAAAATATCCGCGACGCGGAAATGGAGCTTGGCTATCCGTTAACTATTATGCAGGATCTGGCCGGTCCCAAGATCCGCATCGGAAATCTGGATGTGGATAGCTACACCTTTGCTAAAGGGGATGAAGCCGTTCTGGCTGTTGAAAGACCCGTCGGGTCGGATCTGCCCTTTTTGCCCTTTGACCACCCCCATATCCTTAAAATGCTGGAAATCGGCGATCGTCTGGTGGTGGCCGACGGTAGTGTGCGTTTTCGCGTGGTCAGGTCTCTTGGTGAAAATGTCTTTGTCATCAAGGCCGGCAACGGCGGCATTATTACCTCGCGAAAGGGCATGGCTTTGCCGGAAAAATCCCTGCCTGTTCCTGCTTTAACGGATAAGGATAAAAAAGACCTGCGCGAGGCTCTGGCTCTGGGCATCGATGCCGTGGCCCTCTCTTTTGTGCAGACTGCCGGGGATATTCTTGAAGCCAAAGAGATTATTCGTTCCTGCAAGTGCGCTATCCCGGTGGTGGCTAAGCTGGAGCGTCAGAATGCCGTGGGCAATCTGGATTCGATCTTGGAAGCGGCGGATATTATTATGGTGGCCCGGGGCGACTTGGGCGTGGAGTGCCCGTTGCCGGAACTTCCGGCCATGCAGAAGCGGATCATTCGGGCCTGTAACAAGGCGGCCAAGCCGGTTATTGTGGCGACTCAAATGCTGCTTTCCATGGTCAACAACCCCAGTCCTACTCGTGCCGAAACCACAGATGTGGCCAACGCCGTGCTGGATGGGGCGGATTGCGTCATGCTTTCTGAGGAGACGGCCATGGGAGCGTTCCCGGTGCAGACCGTGCGTTTTATGCGCGAGATAGCCGATCAGGCCGAAAAGCTGATGCAGGAAAGGAAGAAGATGTACGCCCGCCTTGAGAAAATCGGCGTGGGCGTGACCGGCTTTTTATCCAACGCCGCCTGCCAATTAGCCAACGAGATCCAGGCAGACGGCCTGGTTTGTTACAGCATGACCGGCAGTTCGGCCCGCGCCCTTGCTTCCCATCGTCCCGGCCAGCCCATTTACGCGGCTTCAGTAGATAGCAATACCCTGCACACGCTGAATTTTAGCTGGGGAGTTGCGCCTTGCCGGATTGAGAAAAGCCAGGCAGGCCATTTGGAAGCTGTGGAAGCGTTTATTGAGGAAAGCTCCTTGTTTCAGCCCGGGGCGACATTGATCGTCACTGCGGGCCAGCGGCGTTCGGGCCCTGATCAGGATGATGTTCAAGGTATGTCCATCGGAACTAACCTGTTGAAAGTCTTTAAGAAGTAGCCGTGAAAAAAGTCAAAAAATCGACGATTCCCGATAATATTAGCGAGGAATATTATCAGATCAACCAGGCTATCCTGGCGAGCTTTCCCAAGTACCGGCCTCCTCTTGATTTATTTCGTTTGAAAGAGGAGATCGGGCAGTTGCAGGTTTACAGTAAAAAGGGCACGCGTCTGACCAACGAGCAGGTAGAAGAGATCCATGCTCTGTGTGCAGAGGGGGATCTTTTTGTTTCTCGGGCAGACCATCCTATTTACTCGCAGCATATTGTCAAACAGCTTGATCTGGTTTTGGTGGACCAGGATCTCAAAGATGGCGAGGTTGCGGACATTATTTTGCGGGCTTTGGGCATGCGTCTGGCGGATTTTTTTGAGCAGCCGGTCAAGGCTGTTTTTGATCTTTTGCATACGGATGTTATGGTTGCCTCGGAGTATATCTGGCAGGATAGGCACCGTCTGAAACTTTTTATGCGTCGTCTCTACACGGGGGAATATTCCTTTATCCAGCAAGCCTGCAATGCTTTTACTGCTGGTCTGTGGTTATTGGATGCAACGCAGGGGGAAGAATTGCGCCGCCGGGAGTTTGATCGTTCTGCCGTGGCCTTGTTGATCCACGATGTGGGCATGAGCAAGATTCCTACGTTTATCACCGGCAAGACTATGCCGTTGAAGCAGGATGAAAAGGATAAGATTCCGCCGCATACTGTGCTTGGGGCCAAGATTGCCCTCAAGTTGGAGTTAATGAACGACGAGTTCAAGCAGATTATTTTGGAGCATCATGAGCGCATAGATGGTTCAGGTTATCCCCAGAAACTCAAGGGAGAGCAAATCAGCCGTTTAGGTCGGCTTGCGGCGGTGGCGGATTCTTTTGCCTCGATGATTCAGTCCAGGCCTTACGCCCCGGCCAAGAGTCCTCAGGATGCTTCGCGGGAGTTGAGTAACGATAAGGCCCATTATGACCAGCGGTTTTCGGTGCCGTTGATGACGGCCTTTGCGACCAACGCCTTTAGTGTCAAACCAGGGGCGTAGCCCTCCCCTGGTTATTGCCCCGGCGTTTTGGCAGGGGAAGCCCCTCTTAAGGGGGGCGCTTCCCGCAGGGGGCATAAAAAGAGGAAGAGCGGGCCTCCCGGTCGTTGGGGTGTGAGGAGGCCCGATGGGCCGGGGGTTTGTTTTTTTCGGAGGTGGTCCGCCTCCAGCGGGGCCAGAGAGGGGGCTATC
>CATJOY010000041.1 GCA_949741925.1 uncultured Desulfovibrionaceae bacterium
ATGGTTGAGCAGCCAATCTTTTAAAAATTGTAGCAGTTCACTATCTGCCTTAGATTTACCGGAGGCCAGTCTTTTTTCGATGTCATCCACCTGACTGACAAAATGCTGGTGAATTTTTACGTGTTTGTCCTTCTCCGGATAATCGCTGTGGCAGAAATACTGCTCCTCTGTACTAAAGTGCGTCGCCGCATAAGCCTTGAGACAACCGACAAGATCCATGATGGTAGCCTGGTTGCCTTCCAGTGAAGCACGATGCAACGCATTGATATAAATGCACAGCATTTTGTGCTGGCTGTCGATAAGTTCGATGCCCGTGGGCAGATCCGGCGTCCATTCCACCAACCTCGGGACGTTTTCCGCTTCCAAGCTGCCACTTTGCAGCGCGATGGCCATACTGTGCATATCATCCATGGCCTCGGCAATACCGACGAGCCCCGCGGTAAAACTGTGCATCACCCTGATGCTCGATTCCATAACCGAATTAATGGCCTCAATGGCCGTACGGGTTCTGTGACTGGAATCCCTCTGGGTATTTGCGGCTGCGCCGATGGTAACCAGCGCCGAAGCGGATTCATCCATGGCCCTGGTGATGGATTCCATCAACCCGTCCGCCTGCTCGGCGGAGGCCACGCTCTGTGCAATCTGCCTTTGCGATGCCTCCATATCACGGACACCGGCGGAAGCAGTGACCCGCATATCCCCAACCAATTGCACGATCTCCTTGCTGGCTTGCATCGTATTTTGCGAAAGCTTTTGCACCTCTTCAGCCACAACGGCAAACCCCTTGCCGGCTTCCCCGGCCCGGGCCGCCTCAATAGCCGCATTTAAAGCCAACAGGTTGGAGTGATCCGCCACCTCGCCAATGGCATCCATAACCTTGGCAATGTTTTCCAGTTGGCTGTCAAGACTGGCCAGGTCATTTTGAAGATTCGAGGTCACTTCTTGAACGCCACGAACAGCCGAAGCCGCATCCCGCACCTCTTTTTGCCCGGCGTAGGCCAACTCTCGCGAGGATTCCGCATTGCCCGATGCAGAGGCCACCCCGCTAAAGACTTCGTCAACACTCTGCGCCGCAGCAGCCACAGCATCGGTTGTTTGGAGGAGACCGTATTTCTGCACTTCCACGCCGTTGTTCACATCCGCCACCATCTGGGCCATGGAGCGCCACTCTTTGGAAATATTATCTGAAGCCTGAATACACATGACGGCCAGGCCGCGCAGCCGATCCGTCATAGTGGTCTTGTACCCTTCAAACTCCTGCTCCATCTGTTCATGTTTCTGTATCGTTTCCTCCAGCCGTTCCGCATGCTCTTCCGCCTCGCAAACCTTTCCCTTCAATGCCTCCAACTGCGTCCGCACGGAATTAAGAACCGACGAAGCCCAGGCATCGATCATACCGGCAGAATCAGGGGCCGGCGCTCCTGCTCCCGCTGCAACAAGCGCCCGCAATGTCTCCAGGCGACGCTTCTGCCGCCCGGCCAACCATAGAGCAAGGCCTACACCAAAAGCAAAGCCCATAACGAGCAGCCCCCAGCGTAGCAGTGTTTCAGGAACAGCAAATAATTCGACGAGCAGAGTCCAAAAGCCAAAAAAAACTACGGGGCATATAAACATCATTTCGCCTTTTTATTACGGGTGTGCCCGGAGATCCAGAATCTTTACGCATCCCTCAAAAGGCATATCCGCTCGCAAGGCCATAGCGTTGCTGGCGGTAGCCTTTTATCCACTTAATAGTAATTATTCCTATTAATGGATATATCACGAAAAATAAAGGCACGTCAAGAGAGTGCCACAAAAGCCCAGGCCCTAGCGCGGTCCGTACTTTTCAGCCGCGAACACCTGGTGGGTAGCAATCAGGTCGCAGCCGAGCCTGAGCAGGTCAGGCAAAAGCACCTCGCCAAGAGAGACAGGAGCCACGACACGCAGCCTGCGAATGGCCTCCATGACCGCAAAAATTTGGTTCTTGGGAACCGGTGCTGAAAGGCGGACACTAACCAGGGGGCTCTCCCCTCCCTCCACCAGGACGGTACTTGTAATGGTGCGCCTGGGATCCCGCAGTTCTTGTGCCAGATATTCTCGGCCGCGCGGGCATGATGCGCCTTCCAAGGAAAGTATCTCCTGTCCGTCCGTTTCGCCCTCAAGCTCGCAGCCCTTGGGGCAGATGATGCAAACACAGGATGTTTTCATACGGCCGTTACCTCTAACGGCGTTCTGCCGTTCACAATTTCAGCCTCCAACGGCAGGTGGATCATCTCTGCCGGGAGTGCTTTGGCAAAACGCCGGGAAAGCACCGTGCCGCCAGCCTGGCGCACGGTAATCAGACAAGGTTTCAGAGGCTCGCGTACACGGAGCGAAAGCGTCACCTCTCTGGTTCCGCTAATTGTATGCGGTAAAACATAACTGACTCCGGAACCGGCTTTCAAAGCTATAGGGCAGCTCTCCAGGCACCCGTTTTTCAGAAACACCGCCACCGATTCGGCCAAGGTTTCTGCTTCCAGGGAAACAAAATCCACAAGATCATGGACATGCAGCACGTTCCCGGCGCTGAAAATACCGGGCACGCTGGTCTGGTAATGCTCGTCCACTATAGCACCGCCGGTACGCGGGTCCAGCTCGATTCCCGCGGTAAGGCTCAGTTCGTTTTCAGGAATCAGGCCTACGGAGAGGATCAGCGTATCACAGCGAAACTCCCGTTCCGAACCGGGAACAGGATTGCGGTTGGCATCCACTTTTGCAGCAAGTATGCTTTCCAGACGGCCCGTGCCGCGGATATCCACCACCGTATGCTCAAGCAGCAACGGAATGCCGTAGTCATCCAGGCATTGCCTGATATTGCGCGGCAGGCCCCCGGCGTGGGGCTGAATCTCTAAAACCGCATGAACCCGTGCCCCCTCTAGGGTCAGCCGCCGGGCCATGATCAACCCGATATCCCCGGAACCAAGAATAACTGCATCCCGACCGATCATCAGGTTATGTATATTGATGTAGCTCTGAGCCACTCCGGCAGTCAACACGCCTGCCGGACGGGTTCCCGGCAGGCCTATAGCTCCTCGGGTCCGTTCCCGGCAACCCATAGCTAAAACCACCGCCCGGGCCCGCAGGCGCAGCCAGCCGTGGCGGCGAGATACGGCGATAACGGTTTTATCCGGGCACACCTTCAGAGCTGTCGTCTCTGTAAGGAGAGGAATATTCAGATCGACCGCTTTCTCCAGAAAGCGCCAGGCATATTCCGGCCCGCTAAGGGATTCCTGAAAACGGGTCAGCCCGAAACCGTCGTGGATGCATTGACGCAGTATTCCGCCAGCCTGCCGTTCCCGCTCGATAACGACAATATCCCGCACACCGGCCTCGCGCAACCTGATGGCCGCGGCCAGCCCGGCAGGACCGCCGCCGATAATAATGCAATCCTTTTCCATCAGATTCATGGACGCACCCTCCCTGTAAACAGGGTGGAACCGGGTTTTCCCAACAGCACCTCAGTCGGCGCTTTGCCGCATTCCTCCATAATCATCTCGGTAATCCTGGTCTGGCAGTAGCCACCCTGGCAGCGTCCCATCATAGCCCGAGTCCGGTTCTTCACCCCGTTTACGGTGGCAACTTCGAGCGGATTCCGAATAGCCGCCAGAATCTCCGCTCGGGTGACGCACTCGCAACGGCAGATGATTTCCCCATAATCGGGATTTTCTTCAATCAGCCGCCTCCGGGTCGTTTCATCCTGATCGGCAAAACGAAGAATACCCTTGCGGAGCGGAGTAAATAACGGATTTTTCTCCAGCGGCTCTCGGGTCGCCAGCAACCGGACAGCCATACGGGCCACGGCCAGAGCGCTGGTCAAGCCCGGGGATTCAATGCCGACCAGGTTGACGATGCCCGGGGCATCGTCCCTGGTTTCAATGAGAAAGTCCAGGGGGCGGCGCGTGGCCGGGTCCATCCGCTTAGGCCGGATGCCGGCGAAGTTTCTGATAAAATATTCCGGCTTCATCCGGGAAAACATTTTCCCCCCGTCTTCAATCAATTCAGCGAGAGAAGCCCGGGTTACCGTGTAGTCCGTCAGGTCATCGGTCCAAAGACTATTAGGGCCAACCAGCATGTTGCCGTCGATGGTCGGGGTGGCATGGGTCGGAAAACCGCCGTCAGGCCGCGGGGGAGGGTAAATAGGGATGTTTACCCCCTCTCCGGCCCGCTTATCCAGAACGAAATACTCGCCCTTGAACCCGCCGATGGTGTGCCCGGGCAGGCCAAGCATGGCCGAAACCCGGCCGGAATGCAGACCGGCGCAGTTGATCACCCAACGTGCCAGAAAATCCCCCCGCGTGGTAACCACCCGGCGGACGCGCCCTTCATGACGCGAATCCAAAACTTCATGTTCCAAAAAATACTCCGCCCCGTTGGCATGGGCATTTTCAGCCAGGGCAATGGTGTAGAGAAAGGGGTTAAGGATGCCGCTGCTCGGCGAATACATGGCGAAATTGCCGCCCGCGGCGGGTTCGATTGCATCCATGCGTTTACGGTCGATCATCTCCAGGCCAGGAACGCCGTTTTGCTCCCCTATGGCCTTATAATGCAACAATCGCGCCCGGTCTTCTTCCGTGAACCCCACAACCAGCTTGCCGGTACGTCGGAAAGGAACATCCAGTTCCCGGGCAACGCGGTCGAATTCGGCGTTGGCTTCCACGCAAAGCTTTGCCCGAAGCGAACCGGGCGCGTAGCTGAATCCCGCGTGCAGCATACCGGTATTTCTGCCGCTCGCCCCGGTTCCCACATCCGGCTCTTTCTCAAGCAGCCCCAAGCGCAACTTGTAGCGCATCAGCTCCCTGGCCACGGCGTTGCCGATAACGCCGCCGCCGATAATCAACACATCAAAACACTCCATGCGCCAGTCTCCGGTTTGGAGGAGTAATCAAAGCGAATTTCCGAACAAATTTTAAAGAAGCCCCTACCCTGGCAAGGCGGGCCCCCACCCTCTACGAACGACCTTGCCGGCCAAGGCCTCGGCTGCAGACCAACAGAAAAAACGCCCCGAACAAACGTCCAGGGAGCATGGATAACCAGAACCGTAAACGCAGTTGCTGTCAACCACTATGAGCGCAGGACCGCGGTCCGGCGTGAAAATTTTGGGCTGCGCCCTCTCCGGTAACCATATAATCTCCCTAGGCCCTAATACAACGGCAGCGGTATCTGCAGAACCGCCGCATGGCGGCGGAGAGTCCTGGCGGAATCCAGAGGGCGTTATCCCCCCTACCGGCCGGGTCCGGGGCAATGCTTCACATCCTGCGATGCCCCATGCTAAGGGGCCTGCTCCCAAAAGGACCTCCCCCCCACTATGCCGCAGCCCTCTTTTTTCCGTCTTCCTTTCCGGAAAAAATCGTTTTTACACAAAAAAATTCCTTTTGAAACAGCCCCTAAGCTTTTCTTAAGCCTGCCATGATCAGATGACTAAAAAGACATTCTACGCGGGAAATCGCTGAGACGCAGCCGTTCCACCAGCCCGAAGGGGGTTTATCGTCTGGTTGCTCCTCTGCTATTCTGGCGTGCACATATTCAGAAAAGCGGCAAACCTCCAAGGAGGTATATATGCGTATTTTATTAATTGAAGATGATCTCATGATCGGCGACGGCATCCAGGTCGGCCTGGGGCGGCAGGGATTTGCCGTGGATTGGTTCAAGGAGGGCACTTTGGGCCTGGAAGCCGTGGCATCGGCTGCCTATGACGCCGCAGTGCTGGATCTCACCCTGCCCGGGTTGGATGGTCTGAACATTCTCCAGCGTTGGCGCAAGAGCGGCCACGATCTCCCTGTGCTGGTGCTCACCGCAC
Organism: uncultured Desulfovibrionaceae bacterium; assembly: GCA_949741925.1. Taxonomy (GTDB): domain Bacteria; phylum Desulfobacterota; class Desulfovibrionia; order Desulfovibrionales; family Desulfovibrionaceae; genus JAJDHY01. Next base: position 5,816 of record CATJOY010000041.1, read on the forward strand.
GAGGCGGCCTGGAACAGCGCGTTGAGGGGCTGAACCTCGGCGCTGACGATTACCTCGGCAAACCCTTTGCCCTAGAGGAACTGACCGCACGCCTGCGAGCCCTGATCCGGCGCAGACACGGCAGAACCTCCGCTCTGCTTGAACACGGCAGCATCTGCCTGAATTCAGATAAACGCAGCGTCAGCCTGAACGGTCAGGATATCCCCATGAGTCCCCGGGAAATCGCCTTGGTGGAACTCTTTCTGCTGCACCGAAACAGCGTTCTCTCTAAAAGCGCCATTGAAGAAAAACTGTACACCTGGGGAGAAGACATCAGCAGCAACGCCGTGGAGGTGCATGTGCACCATATCCGTCGTAAACTCGGCAACGCATTCATCAAAACAGTACACGGAGCAGGATACACCTTAGGAGAGGCCCCATGAAACGCTGGAGTCTTAAACGACGTCTGATTCTGTATTTCAGCTTGCTGCTGATCACAGTCTGGCTGGCTTCCGCCCTCCTTTCCTGGATCGAGGGGCGCAAGTTCATGAATGAATTTTTTGATACCCAGCAAATGCTCTTTGCTAAGCGGCTGGCTTCGGCCAACCTAACCAGCCTGACCCGCCGCCTGCCTGAAAGCAAAGATATGCTCCGGGGAACCCCAAAACATCAACGCGGCGAAGAGGAGGATGACGCCCTGGGCTTCGCTGTTTTTGACAGCCACGGAACTCTGGTGCTCAGTGATGGTGAAAACGGCGATGATTTCATCTTTACTTCCGATTCCCGGGGCTTTGTAAACGGCCCTATTGATGATTCCGACGACGAATGGCGTATTGTCTGGGTTCCCTCCCTTGACGGCAAGTATCTGGTCGCCGTGGGGCAAGAACTGGATTTCCGCCGGGATATAGTCTTTGAGATGACCTTCCAGCAGTTGGCCCCTTGGCTCTACTCCCTGCCCCTGTTGCTCCCGGGTATGCTTTGGTTGGTTAGCCGGGCCCTGGCTCCGTTGCGGCAGGTGCAACAGGATCTTGAAGCAAGGCGTCCCGGGGATACCACCACCATTGAAGCCCTTCAAGCGCCCGATGAAGTGCGCCCCTTGATTAACGCTCTGAACAGCCTGTTCGGGCGCATGGCCTCGCTCTTGGCCCGGGAACGAGCCTTTATTTCCGATGCCGCGCATGAGCTGCGCACCCCCCTCTCGGCCTTACGGGTCCAAGCCGAGGTAGCCGCCATGGCCGATGATGAACCGGCTGTCCAAAAAAAGGCCTTAACCTCCCTTATCGGCGGTATCGACCGCAGCAACCGTCTGGTAGAACAATTGCTGACCCTCTCCCGTCTGGAAGCCATACAGGCTGGAGGAACTGTAAAAACCACTCCCGGCCTGGAAACCGCCGCCCTGGATTGGCCCGCCTTAATCGCTGACGCCCTGACCGAATACCGCCCCGCCATGGAGAAAAAAAACCTCCGGGTGAATGTGGCCCTTGAGCCCTCGCTGCCCGCGCGGCAGGGATACCCGGGCTTGGTGGCGGTGCTCTTGCGCAATCTTGTAAATAACGCCGTCAGCTATACGGAGCCGGAAGGCTGGATCACCATTCGTTCCGAAAGGGATAAGCACGGGCTTTGCAGCCTGGTGATCGCCAACAGCGGCCCCGGGGTAAGCCCTGACCTTCTCCCGCGCCTCACCGAGCGCTTTTTCAGGCCTCCCGGGCAGGAACAACCCGGCAGCGGGCTGGGGCTTGCCATCGCCGGACGGGTAGCCGAACTGCACGCTATGCGGCTGACTATTACCAGCAAAAACGGCGGGGAAAATCAGCCGGGCAAGGATGAGGGGAAAAATGACGGAAATGACGCGGGCTTTAGCGTCGGCCTGACGCCGTTGTAATCTCTTGGGGTATGCTTGCCGTCACCATATTCTTGCATATGCCTCCAGTAACCGGGGCGTTGCGAAGTAATCCTCCCAACGCCCGCAAGAATAGTGGAGCGGCAACTTTTACGTTCCCCAGGAGGTAACGGCAAAACACGGGCTGATGCGGCACATCCTGTACCTTGCCCTTTCGGGGCGTAGTCCTCTCCCTTCTATCCCAGTTGTTCTGCCCGCAAAAACAGCGCCTAGGGGATCGGGAGGTGCTTTGTGCCGCCGGAGCGTTTCACGCGTGAAAGAGACTAAAAAGCAGGCACAATGCCGCGGGGGATCAGGTCCTTTTCAATAAAGGCCTTGACCTCCGGCGATTGGACAGCCCTGATCAGGGCCTTGACGGCCGGGCTATCCGCATCGCTTCCGCGGACCACAACGACATTGGCATACGGGGAGTCGGCCCCTTCGATGATGACGGCATCGCGTGAGGGCACCAGACCCGCCTCGGCTGCAAAATTGGTGTTAATAACGGCGGCGCGCACATCGCCCAAGGTCCGGGGGAGTTGTGCTGCTTCCAGCTCAATGAACTCAAGTGCCCGGGGGTTCTCCGTGATATCCAAAACGGTCACCAGTTCGCCGGGTTTGACGCTGATCAGCTTGTGGGCTTCCAGCAGGCGCAGGGCACGGGCTTCGTTGGTGGGATCGTTGGGCAGGGCGATACGATCACCCTTTTTCAGCTCGTCCAGCGATTTGACCTTCCGGGAATACAGCCCCAGCGGCTCGATATGAACTTTAGCCACCCAAGCCAGATTCAGCTTTTTCTCGGCGTTCATATTTTCAAGATAGGGAATGTGCTGGAAAAAGTTGGCGTCCAGATGGCCGCCGGCCAGGGCTAAGTTAGGCTGGACATAGTCGTTGAACTCCTTGAGTTCCAACGCGTAGCCCTCCTTAGCCAGCACAGGCTCGGCCGCCTTCATGATATCCGCATGAGGGAAAGGAGTAACCCCCACGGTAAGAGTTTTCTTTTCTGCGGCCAGGGCGGAAGCACACAAGCCGAACACCAGGAAACAGACGGTCAACAGGCGTTTCATGACGATACCTCGTATCCTTTAATTGTTATTCGCTCCTGCGGAGCGTATTACACCGGGGATTCCCGGCCTCCCCCTCACCGCAACTTCCTGTACAGATAATTGCCCAGCGACTGTACCCCCTGAACGATGACGATCAGCAGGATCACGGCGTACAGCATCATATCTGTTTTAAATCGCAAATAACCGTAGTTATAGGCGAAGGCCCCCAGACCGCCGCCGCCGATGGCGCCGGCCATGGCGGAATAGCCGATTAGCGCGATAGCCAGAACCGCGGTGTTCAATATAATAGCAGGCAAGGCCTCTTTGAGCAGCACCCGGAAAATGATTTGGGCGTCCGAGGCCCCAAAAGACCGGGCCGCCTCCACGACATCAGGATCTACCTCCAGTAGGCTCCCTTCGATAAGCCGGGCCATGAAAGGCGCGGCGGCCACAGTCAGCGGCACCATAGCCGCCGTACTGCCGATGGGCGTTCCCACAAGCAGGCTGGTCAAGGGAATCAACGCGATCATTAAAATAATAAAAGGGAAGGAACGCAGCAGATTTACAACCACGTCCAAAACCCGGTATACCGGGGCATTGGGCCGTAGTCCCCGGGGGCCCGTAATGATCAGAACCACAGCGATACCGAAGCCGATGACCATGGAAAAAAAGGTGGAGAGCCCGACCATGTACAAGGTTTCCAGAGTCGCCTTGAGCAATTCACGCGCCATCGTTCAAAACCTCCCACAACATATGATTCGCCTTCAGGTAGTTGACGACATTATCAAAATCCGCGTGCCTGACGTTGATGATCAGAAAGCCGAGCACATCGTCGCGGTAGCGGTCCAGCCTGCCCCCAACAATGGAAAAATCGATATCCAACTTCCGGACCATGCCGGTGATAACCGCCTGCTGGGAAATTTCTCTGGGGAAAACCAAGCGGATATTGACGCCGCCGGGGATCAAAGTAAAATCTTCCTCCACAAAGCGTTTCAGGCTGGGCGGCGGCGAGAGGAACAGCTCCTCGGCGAGACCGAGGGCCTGGGCCCTGCCGTTATCCAAAAGCAACATGCGATGGCAAATCCGTTTGACCACCTCCATCTGGTGGGTCACCACAACAACGGTAATGCCCAAACGCTGGTTGATATCCCGCAGCAGTTCAAGAATGGAGATGGTCGTATTGGGATCAAGAGCCGAGGTGGCCTCGTCGCAGAGCAGAATTTTCGGGTTGAGCGCCATGGCCCGGGCAATGCCGATGCGCTGCTTTTGACCGCCCGAAAGATTCTGAATGCGCTCTTGCGCCCGATCCGCCAGGCCGACCATATCCAGGAGTTCCATAACCCGCTCCCGGATGGCCTCCGGCGGCATTTTCCACACCCGCAGCGGAAAAGCCACGTTTTCAAAAACATTCTTACGGGACATCAGGCTAAAATTCTGGAAAATCATGCCCAATTCCCGGCGCAGTTCCTTGATGCCCGCTTCCGAAAGGGTTCCCACCTCCCGCCCCATAACCCTGACCGAGCCGCCTTGGTAGGTTTCCAGGCCGTTGAAACAGCGTAGCAGCGTCGATTTGCCAGCGCCTGAATGGCCAACAATACCAAAGACTTCGCCCGGCTCTATGGCAAAGCTGAGGTCATACAGTACAGGAACTCCCGGGCTGTAATATTTCTCCAGATCCCTAACCTGGATGATGGCCGAAGAGGCCTGTGCGAGCGATGCTTTCATATCCGTATCCGAAAGGTAACGAAGAGGGTGGTCATGTGGCGGCCCGCGGCCTTCGGAAAGCCTTGTTCCCCACCAACGCGCCGGCGTCTGCCCTACCGAACAGCATGCCCGCCGCATAAGCCGGAAGCCAAGCGCTCCAATCCGCCGTACAATCGCGGCAAAGCCACGCCAGCCCCGCGCAGGCCCTCCTCATCCACGTGAAAAGAGGATCAACGCCCACAGGGGATCCGCCGCGCCGGGGTATCTACCCGCCTGAAGCCTATTGCAATAGCCAAGCACTTACCAAAAGTGAAAAAAGGAGGCAACAAAAAAATCAGGATATCCGAAAACATTGATATAATAAATAATCAAATAAGTTACATCCAACAGCCTGTCTTAAAGGCCGCCAGAGCTATCTCTACGGCGATCGTAAGGAATTCAATGGTATAGTGGTAGTGTTCCTTAAAAAAAACTCCCCTCGTGCAGACGCAACGGGGAAGGAGGGAGAAACAGAAATACGCCCTCCAGCGCTTTCCGCTTGGGCATAAAAGATTCTTTCCCCGCCAGGAACTTTTTGGATAGCAATGGACGAGTTACGATGATGTATCAATAACCTTGCCATGCAACGCAAGCAGGTAGTAGAGAACCTTGCCCGCGGCATCGTCACGGGCGCCAAGTATATGGCGGGCAGCTGCAAGCTCCGCAATTTTGGATTGGCGGCTCATGGCCTTAGCCTCCGCGTCAAATCCGGCATCTAACGCGGTGAAGCCCGACGCCAACGTGGCTGCATTTTCCGCCAGATGTTCCAGGGTATCCCTGGCGGCAACAGCCTCAGCACTTCCCGCCGTTTCCAGATCTGCCGCCCCGGGCAGGCTCCCGGCAACATCCGAATAATCGTGCAGGGTGATATCACGGACAGCCTTGCCCAACTGAATGCTCAATCGGGCCGTATTGCCGTTGACCGTAAGCCGTTCGTCATCCGTCCAGTGGGTTTTATCCAGCAGGTTGATGCCGTTGTACTTGGCGTTCGCCACCAGGGAGACAATGCTCGCGGCAGCCTCATCATAGGCTTCGAGTTCCTCCGGCGTGGCCGTCGTGCCTCCGGCCACCTTGGCCGCAAGGTCGCGCATGGTGGTCAGCGCGTCACGAATACCCTGCGATGTTTCCTTAAGATAGGAGGCAATATCCTTGCCTTCAAGGGCGTTTTTCTCGGCCTGCCGGAACATAGCTGCATCCGCGCGCATGCGCCCGGTAAGGGCCGCGGCCATGATCTCCCGGCCGCTCTTGGCTCTCGGCTTCAGGAGGCGTTCGAGGGATGATCCCTCCCCGCCTTCGACTATCTGTCCCAGCAACTGCCGCTGAAGGGCAAACAGCGTGTGCAGATTCAACGCGGAATTCTCGCTCATAGCGCACCTCTCTTCCCGGTCTTTGGATACTCTTCCGGATATCTTTATATCGACTGCTCCCGGAAATACTTTAGGGCCTATTCAACAAAGATGTCTCTGCCCCGATAGCGACCCACCCCGGCTGTCCGGAAACCGCTTCGCCTGCTGTGGGCATCCTCGTAAATACTCCAAGCCGACCCTCACCCGGCTTTGCAGCCTCGCCCGCAAAGCCGGAAGATCGCCGTACTCCGGAATTTTCTTGATTGGTTTCCGTATCTCGATATACACCAAGCCGACGCTGTGGCGACTGCCGCTTGTGGTGGTGGTCTGCGGCTGTTCCGCACGGTGCGCGAGCCGCAACCACCTCATGGCGAACCACGAAAAAATCGCGGCGCCCCAGCCGGGGCAGGCCGTCTTGCCCACACACCTGTAAAATAGTGAAGGATTATTCATGGGCTGGAAAGAGGAATACCGCAAAAAACTGACTACGGCAGAAGAAGCCGTCAAACTGATCAAGCCGGGGGATAGAATATCAATCAGCCACGCAGCGGCCGAACCGACCCATTTAGTGGATGCCCTGATGGCCAACAAGGATGCCTACCACAATGTAGAGATCGTACACATGGTGCCTATGGGAACCTGTGCCTACGCCCGGCCCGGCATGGAAAACCATTTCCGGCATAACGCCATCTTCGTCGGCGCTCCTACCCGGGAAACCATAAAAAACGGTCATGGGGATTATACCCCCTGCCATTTTTCCCAGATTCCTAATCTTTTTTATCGCACCTTGCCCCTCAATGCGGCGCTTATCCACGTTTCGCCGCCGGATGCACACGGTTTTTGCTCCTTGGGGTTGAGCGTGGATTACTCCAAACACGCTGCGGCCCAAGCGCCCGTTGTTATCGCCCAGGTCAACAGGCTGATGCCCCGAACTCTGGGAGACAGCTTCGTCCATGTTTCCGCAATGACCGCCATTGTCGAACACGACGCGCCGCTTTTGGAGCTCGCCCCGCCTGTGCTGACCGAGGTTGAAAAAGCCATTGCCCACAACTGCGCGTCGCTGATCAACGATGGCGACTGCATGCAGCTCGGCATCGGGGCCATACCGGATGCCGTGCTGTTAAGCCTGATGGATAAAAACGATCTGGGCATTCACTCGGAGCTGATCTCCGACGGCGTGGCCGATCTGGCCAAGGCCGGAGTGATCACCCACAAACGTAAAAACTTCCACCAGGGCACGGCCATTGTCACGTTCATCATGGGCACAAAGAAGCTGTATGACTATGTGGACAACAACCCCTCCCTGAACATCTATCCGGCCACCTACGTCAACGACCCCTATGTGGCCGGGAAAAACGACAACCTGGTCTCCATCAACTCCTGTCTGCAGGTGGATTTTCTCGGCCAGGTCTGCGCGGAAACGATCAACGGCGTCCAGATCAGCGGCGTCGGCGGACAAACGGATTTTGTGCGGGCGGCGGCTATCAGCAAAGGAGGGCGTTCAATCATCGCCTTTCCCTCCACGGCGGCTGGCGGCTCCATTTCCAGAATCGTACCCTTTCTGGATCCGGGCGCCGCGGTGACAACTTCACGTAACGACGTGGAGTATGTCATCACCGAATACGGCGTGGCCAATCTGCGTTACCGCACAACCCGGGATCGAGCTCGTATGCTCATTGAACTCGCCCACCCAAAGTTCAGGGACGCTTTAAAGGAAGCTTTCAAACGCCGCTTTAATACGGCTTTTTGACCAAAAACCTCCCGGAACTCCTGAGGAACGATGCACACTCTACGGCACAAGAGACACTTTCCGATAACCATCCGGATATCTGCCACATCCGCCGAAAGAAGCCTCCCGGTGCGTCCTCGCTCCGGATTGTTGCGAGGCTTCACGGCGTTTATACCGCCAGCGGCAATCTTACCCCGGTATGGCAAGGCCTCGCTCCCGAAATCAGGGCGCGTCTTTTCCCCGTCGTTCCCGGAGTTCAAAGACGACACTTTGGACAACAGCCCCGGCCTCCGGCGGTCTGTTGCCGGAGAACATCGTTATCACCCCCCCCCAGCCTGCGCGCCAGGGCATGAAGCGACGCTCTAAGTCCACCTTGACATGCTCCGGCCGCAAGGCTACTTTTCAAATTTTTCCATGACCCTCCGCCGGGCGGATCTCCCGCCCCGGCCTGTATCCGGAATAACACACGCATGCTGTTCAAAAAATACCACATCGTCATCTTTAAAGATAGGGAAGGGTCCTTTCGGCACCTGCGCCTGCCCGCCTGGATCGGCATTTTTCTGCTGCTGCTTCTGGCCGGATTAACCGCTGCCGTCATCTATCTTTGGGAATTTTATCCCCGTTCCCTCAATTTGCAGCACCAGCTTGAAGAAGCCCAGAAAACCGCCCAGGTTCAAAGCGCCCAAATTATCAGCATGGCGGGCACGCTCCATGAATTGCAGCAGGATCTGCGGCGTATCCAGCAGTTCGACGCCAAGCTCCGGATCATGATGAATGTAGATAAAGAATCCACTGCCGTGGCCGACAACCGGGATGAACCCCAAGACAACAGCCAGGGCATGATTCTCTTGCCGCTGCACCGTCAGGATCTGCTCGCCCGGCGCATGCACTCCCTGGCGGAACAGATCGGGGATGATATCTATACCGAAGAAGTCCAACAACAGGATCTGCTGCTGGCCTTGCGCGAAAACCGCGAGCTCATGAGCGTTACCCCCTCCATTTGGCCTACCGAAGGGCATCTCTCGTCCCGCTTCGGCTACCGCACCAACCCGGTTACCGGCAAAAGCCAACTGCACGCGGGGCTGGATATTGCCAACCGCCCCGGCACCCCGATCATCGCCCCGGGCAAGGGCGTGGTCACCTTTGCCGCCTGGGATGGAGCCTACGGCAACTCCGTTGTCATCAACCACGGCAACAACACCGCTACCCGTTACGCCCACATGCAAAAATTCGTGGTCAAGGAAGGCCAAACAGTCAACCGGGGCGATCTCATCGGCTACGTGGGCAGCACCGGCCGCAGCACCGGCCCCCACCTGCACTATGAAGTCCGCATCGGCGGCGTTCCCGTTGACCCGATGCGCTACATCTTGAACTAACGCCACCATGCTGGATACGCTCCATGCTTGGGATACTGCGATCCTGGAAACCGTCAACGGCGCATGGCGCTCTTCGCTGCTTGATATACTGCTGCCCATAGTTTCCTATACTCCCCTTCTCTGGCTCCTTGTCGGCCTGGCCTGTCTTCTCTCCTTCCGGCACATGCAGCGAAACGACAAGGATGCTTCATCCATCCTCCGCACCCTGGCATCCGCCCTGCTGCTCATTACCCTATGTCTCGGAATGAACAACCTGGCCACTGAAGCGGTCAAACAAGCGGCAGGCAGGCTCAGGCCTTACCAAGCCCTGGCCGGGATTCATTATCTGGACGACGGAGTATGGAAAATAACGCCCTCCCCTTTCACCCCCACCAAAAAACACGGCTCCTCATTTTTCTCCGGCCACGCTTCCAATACTATGGCTCTGGCCGTAGCCACGGCCGCTGTCTTTCCGCCGGCAGCTCCGGCCGTTTTCGCCCTGCCCGCCGTGGTCGGGTACTCCCGAATCTACCTCGGCCGCCACTATCCTTCCGATGTCGTCGCCGGCTGGCTGGCCGGTTTTCTGATCGCCAGCCTGACGATCCGCGTTGTTCGCACAATCCGCCGCTAAGCAAGCGGGCTGCCTCGTGCGGCCTGGGTATTGACGTTATCCGACGCTTTTGTAACAAATGTGAAGGGACTCTCAGACTAGAAAACGGCATGAAAACGCACACCGCATCCCGGCAGGAGGCCGGGCTGAGGGAAGTGCCGCCCCAAGGCAGGCTATGAAATCTTCTCCCTTCTTTTTTGACAGGCAGGACCATGAGTTACTGCATATGGTCAACAGAATCCTGGAACGCGGCAGAGGACGGGATCAAGAGCATGAAACCTTCTCGCCCGAGCTGCACCCTCACGGCATCAAAGAACTGGCCTCCTCCAACGTGCTGCGCATCGCCTATGCGGTCATCAACTTATTGAATTCCCTGGAAGAAGGCGGCGCCTCAGAACGTATTCTAGCCTTACGCTCCCTGCATTCCGAGGTCGTTTTCGCGGCGGATTCCACCTTTCGCCGCAACACCGGGCGGGTGCTTATTCAAATTATGAAAGACCTTGTCCGCGCCTGGGGCGATCCCGCACGCCAGCTGATGCTGGCCCGGGATTTTCGCAAGGCCGCCACGGGCAAACGCCGCACGGTCCGGAGCATGCTCCGTCGTTACCATCTTCTGGAAATGCCTGAATCCTGGGACCAGGAAACCTTCGATAACCATGTTCACGACGCCAATACCAAAGGGCGGAAGACCCCAACCCACCTCATCATGGATGCCTGGATCAAGGGCATTCGTTCGCTCACGGTCATCTACTACAACTACACAGAAGCCCATGCTGTGGATGAACTCTTCCGAGCGGCTTCGATCATGGGCATCACCATCCGTTTGGGTATTGAGTTTCGGGCCCAGTTCCGGGGCCGCTTCATCGAATTCATCTGGGAACCCGGAGGCCTCAAAGACCGCCAGGCCGTCAACGACTTCATGCATGAAGAAGCCGTGTGCAAGCTTTTTGAAGAAGGCCGGGCCGCCTCGGCCTACACCAGCCGCCACGTCTTTGCTATGCTGGATCGCTACAATGAAGTCCACCGTCACGCACTATCCACAACCTTCGGCATCAGCCTGCCAGAGATCAGCCGCAAAGAATTCCTGGCCTTTGTCGGCACAGGCCAGCCCTCCCTACTGCACCTGGGAGAACTGGCCTACAAACATACCTTTCCCCTGCTTCTGCAAAAGCTGCCGGAGCTGCGAAATCAATACGAACAGGCCGAAGGGGAGGAAAAAGAAACTCTCGGCAAACGTCTTGAAGACATGCAGTCGCTGCATCCCGAAGTTATTATGGAAACCTGGTTCGGCAGCAAAAAAAATCCGGAACTCCCTGATCCCGAAATCGTCCACAACGACCCGGATTTGCCGCCGATCTTGCGGCTCAGCGCCAGAGAGCTTGTCTCCCGGCTCAGTGACGTACGATCTTACAGCCGCGTAACCCTGACTCTCTCGGGTCTCGGGCCGGAAGATGTTCTGGAGCTTCTCTATCAGGCCGAGGGACGCATCAGCCATCTCGAACTTTTCAACCTCAAGGACTACGCCGCAGGGAAAATGCCCCACTGCCGGGCCATCAACGCCCTGCAACTGGCCATTAACCAGGGCAACGGCGTTACCTTAAAACGCCTTATCCGGGGAATCATTCGCGATTACGGCGATTGCGGCGAGCCGGATGCGGACGAGCGCTGCGCAACCTTTATGGAAATTCTGCACAGCATACCGAAACTCCTGAGTTTCTATAAACACCGTCCGCTCAAGGTCCGCATCGGTTCGGATTCTACCAGCCGCTCCTACAGGCTCTATGGCATGGGGTTCGCTTTTGTGGATACCCTGCCTGCGTCATCGCGCCGGAGTATCCGCGACCCCAAGGATTTTCTGCGCCAAGTCATCCCGCTGACCTGCGATATAGATTCACGCTACACCTATTCCCCACCGCGACAGCAGGAATTAGATACCGAAGGCTTTCGCAAAATCATGCGCCGTATCCCCGGCCTGCACCGCTTGGGCTTCCATAAAACGCACGATTGGCTGGTTCGTACGGCCACCACTCGCTATACCAAACGGCACGGCAGTATTGCTACCCTTGGCGGTTTTCAGCGAGCCGAAGCCGAGTTGATCAGGCAAAAGCTCACGGCGAGCGATGCCGCTCCCGGGCCCGGCCTCAAGTACCTGAATACCACGCTCTCCAACCTGCTCAAGGTGGTTATTGGCTTCGCCCTGGCCACCGCCACCTTCCTCTATACCCAGGAATGGTGGTTCCTGGCCTGGTTCGGCCCGCTGATCTGGTTTGCCATTACCGGCCTGCGAAACATTCTCCAGGCCGTCCTCGGCGGCGGCGGCATCAGCAGAACGCCCCTGCTGCGCTGGAATGACTACGTCAACTGGTCCCGGATCTGTGATTCGCTTCTCTTTACCGGCATCTCGGTACCGCTGCTGGAACTCTTTTTGCGTTGGTTTTTATTGGGCAACGTCTTCGGCATTACGGCCACCACCGACCCTGTTCTTTTTTTCTCCATCATTTCGGCGGCCAACGGCCTCTACCTCTCCTCCCACAACATTTACCGGGGCCTGCCCAAGGAATCCATTATCGGCAACCTGTTGCGCAGCGTGCTGTCCGTGCCCGTTTCGTTGGTCTACACATGGCTTTTCATCCGGATCGGTTCGCTATTCGAGGGGGTTGCAATCCTTCTGATAACCCAACAGGCCTCGGCCGTCATTTCCAAATCTGCTTCTGATACCGTTGCCGGCATAATTGAAGGGATCAGCGACCGTCTCCAAAACATGCGCGTCCGCTATCTGGATTACAGAGCCAAGCTTAAAGATCTGTTCGCCTGTTTTTCCCGTCTGGAGGTTCTGTTGCCGGAACAGGATGTTCTGGATCTGCTGCAGAAACCCAGAGAACTGATGCGCGTCCGGGGGCCGGAGGTCAACGAATTGAACCAAGCGATGCTCATCCATGCTTTAGATCTGATGTATTTTTGGATGTACAAGCCAAGAGCCCGGACTATGCTGGCCCGCATAGTCCGCCGCATGAGCGCCGAGGAAAAAATTGTCCTCTTCCGCTCCCAGCTCGTGTTGACGCGCGAGAAAGAGATCAGCCAACTCCTGGTAGATGGTCTTGTCGGCCAAAACTTCGCCCGGCCTCTGGCGTTCTTTCTGGATTGTTACCGGGATTACCTTGAGGATATGGGCACGCTTACCGGTGAAAAAAGGGCTAAGAACGCCTTCTAAGGCCGTGTGCCCTGGCCTTGTGATGCCTTAACGGCGGGCGTTGCCCCAAACCCCGCCGGGGAAATGCTTCCGGGCTTTCCGGAGGAAGCTTTTGCAGAAAAACAAAGGGGTGTAGGAACGACGTTCCCGTACCCGAGGGGAAGCACCAGATACCGACTCCGCACCAAAGTGCTACGTCGTAGCGCAGGCGCTCAGGGCTCGGGATTATTCCTCCAAAGAGCCCTCGCGCAAACAGCTTTTACCCGTTCTTCAGGCTAACGGCAAAACCCGGCCCTACTCAATCCTTTCTGCTGAACTTCCGGTAAATCCGCTCCACAGCATCCAGGCGCACTTCCTCATCAAACAGTGGGCCTTGCTCTCGGGCAGCCCGAGCCATGGCCTCGCGGGCAGCGTCATGCTTGAGCATACGCTCCAGAGCAGCCCCCAGGGCAGCGGTATCTCCCGGAGGCACCAACAGGCCGCTTTCGCCCAATACTTCAGGAACGCCTCCAACCTCGCTGCAAATGGAAGGCAGCCCGAAACGGATCGCCTCCAAGAGGGTGTTAGGCATGGATTCCGAACGCGAAGGCAAGATAAAGGCGTTGAAAAGCTGGAGGTAATCGGCCACGGCGTTGGCGTGGGGAACACAGAGAACCCGATCCGCAATGCCCAGAGCCGTCAGCAGCGGAGCCCAGCGGAGCGGCTCAACCCCCAGGACCAGCAAACGGCTTTCCGGAAGATGGGCTCTGGCATAAGCCTTAAAAAGGACATCCACCCCCTTGACTTCACTCTCTCCAGCTACGCAGCCGAAAACAAACCCCGGCCCCAACCCGAGTTCCTCTCTGACAGCAGCAGCGGGGCGCCCCGGCGTGACGCGTTCTGTGGGTACAGCATTGTAGACCACCTCAAGACGCTTCCGGCTCACCCCGATGCCGTGCAGCACCGCGGCGCAAGCCTGTGAATTGGCAATAAAACAATCTATGCCCGGAGACCAATACGGTAAAGGGTTGCCCGGCCGGAACACTACGCCGCGATGGGCGAAAACCGCCACGCCGCGAGGACGCCAAAAGAGCCCCCACCAAGCCAGGGCCTTAACTGCGGCGTTATGAAAGGCGTGAACGACAGTGGCTTCCCGGGCGCTTTTTCCTTCCGGAAAAAGGACTTTTTCCAAGGCGGCGCGCCAGTTCTTTTTCGGCCCTAGGTCACGCCAGTAAGAAGCCTCCGGGTGCAACAGACGCAAACTAGCCTGTTCCCTGAGGAGAAAATACACCTCATGCCCGCGCCGCGAAAGCCCTTCGGCAAGATAGAAGGCCTGGCGGGAGCCGCCGCTGCGGTTGGTGGAAGAAGTGAAAAAAACGATGCGCATGGCTACCCCCGCTCAAAGCCTGTTGCCGCGCCCGGCCTCATCCAGACGCTGCCGGAAAAATTCCTCCAGACGGTGGGCCTGGACAGCTAAGGAAAAATGCTCCCGGCACTGCTCCCAAGCGATCCGCTTCCAGGCCAAGAGGGTAGCCTCATCCGCCGCGAAGACCCGCCCCAACGCAGCCGTCAGCCCCGAACCGTCATGCGGGCCGTCCGGAGCCAAAAGGGCAGCCAGCGCTTCCGGCCAAACCTCGCCGCTGCCGCCCGCGTTCCGGGCCACGGGAACCAAGCCGTGGGCCATAGCTTCCAGCAACGTGTTGGGCAGGCCCTCGGTGTAAGAAGGCAGAACAAAGACATCCGCTTCCCGCAGCAGCGAACCGATATCAGAACAAAACCCGTGCCAGCGGACCCTTTCAGCCAATCCCAGCTCCCGGCTGAGGCCCCGCAGAAAATCCAGGCTCTCCCCTGTTCCCGCCACATCCCAGGTGAACTCCTGTCCGGCATCCCGATACCGCGCCAGAACGCGCAAAAGTTCCTCATGGCCCTTGTTGGGGTTAACCTGGCTGGTGGTCACCAGACGCAAAGGCCGGGCCAGGGTCGTGGGCGGCGCAGGAAGCGGCTGCTTGGCGGAATAGACCACACTCGTGGCCTTTGCGGCAATAAAGGGGAGGTTATCCAGCAGCCCGTCACGGATGTAGCGGCAGGGGCAAAGATAATGGGGCCTAAGCCAAGCGTTCAGCAGCCGCACCTTAAGGCTGTTCTTCATATCTCCCGGCAGGCCGATACGCTGCACCAAGGGCAGCCCAGAGAGTTTTGCCGCAACCCCGGCGGTGCGCAGATCCCGGCCCACATTGACCAAAACGGCTTCCGTCCCATACTCCCTGAATTCCCGGCGGAAAAAAGCAATGGCCCGGGGGTTGAAATCCGGTCCAAAGGCTACGGCCGTGGCCGGCAACCCTAAAGCAGCCGCTTTTTCCAGAAAAACCCCAGCCCGGCCGTAAAGACGCACCTGATGCCCCAAGTCCGCCAAGGCCCTGGCGAACTCCAACGTCCAGGTTTTTACGCCCCCCCAAGTGCGGGTGGCGTTGCAAAAGGCCAAACGCATGCCGCCCCCACTCATGCTGTTTCGCCGGAGCAGGGTTCCTGGGTCTTGGGGCGATCCGGGGAACTTTCCGAACAACTCGTTGCACAGCCGGCCGGAGCGTTATCCAGCCGAAAGATTCGGGAAGGGAGTTGGGCCAGCATGCGGGCCGCAAACATAGCGGCGCCGTAGCCGTTGTCGATATTCATAACGGCGATGCCCGGCGCGCAGGCAGAAAGCATGCCCGCAAGGGCCGCAAAGCCTCCAGCGCCGACACCGTAGCCCACGGAGGTGGGCACCGCAACCACCGGTTTGGCCGTCAGTCCGGCCACAACGCTGGGCAGCGCGCCTTCCATGCCCGCAATAACGATCAAGAGCCTGGCCCTATCCAGAGTTTGCAGCCAAGGCCGCAACCTGTGCAGGCCGCAGACTCCGGTATCCGGAGCCAGCCCGGCCTCCAGGCCATGGAAAGAGGCTGTGCCCAGGGCCTCCAAGGCGACCGGCATATCCGAGGCTCCGGCGCAAAGAATCATAACCTCCCCCCGGTCCGGCCAGGGGGGCCCTTGGGGAAAGCCGCGGCCTAAGGCGAAGAGCCCGGCTTCGGGGAAGGAATATCCTTCCGGGAAGGCCGCGCGCAAGGCCTGATCTTGTTCCGGAGAAACCCGGCTGGCCAACACCGGGCGGGCCTGCCGTTCCTTCCCGGCAGGGTCGGAGAAGCCCGCCAGGCCGCGCATGGCGCTGATCAGGCGTTCCGTACTCTTGCCCTGGGCCAGAACAGTTTCCGGCGCGCCCGTGCGCAAGGCCCGGTGCGTATCCAAAGAGATCCCATCCAAAAGCTGTTCAAAGGGAGCAAAACGAAAAGAGCGCAAGGCCTCTTCGGGGGACACCGCGCCGGAGGCCACTTGCTGCAGCAACCGGGTCATGTCAAAGGGGTCAAGAGTGCTCATAAGCGTTCATTCCTTAAAGGCATTATCTGCTTGCAATCGTCGCCTGCGGCGGTGCGCTCCCTGCGGCGATACAGCATCGGTGGCGTAGCGGGAGAGTACGCTGTTTCACCGACGCTCACAAGCCGATTTATCATCCTGACCGTTCAAAAGGCAGGCCCTGCGCGGCGGCGCGGCGAAGAAAAGTGCATCAATTCTGCCCTGATGTGGTTGATTAAGAGCCCGGTAAAGGATATGAGCAAGGGCATGTCCACACGGCGCATCCTTTTTCTGGCTCCGGCCCAATCCATTACCCGCATCTTTCCGGAGCTGCGGGATTCAGGGTTTGAAGTAGGCATTGCCGAAAACCTCAAGGGCGCTTCCTCCTTTATCCGCAAAACTGCTCCGGATATGATTTTTTCCCGCCCCCAGCTTCCCGGCTACAAAGTAGAGGATCTTCTGGCGGTGGGGCAGGAGGACCCCGCCTTCCCGCCGGTGGTGGTTTTTACCGACAAAGCCTCTCCGGATGAAGCCATCCGACTGATGGAAGCCGGAGCCAAAGATTATTGGTCCGAACCACTGAGCTTTGAAAAAATCGCAGCGGTTATGCCCGTGCCCAAGGCCTCCGCACCGGTTCTTCCCTCCTCCACCCTCGGCGGCAGGAAGCCGGAACCCGGTCCGCGCATTGTAGGCAACAATCCAACTATTGCCAGGGTGCTGGCCTTGGCCCGCCAAGTGGCTAAATCCAAAGCCACAGTGCTGATTTCCGGGGAATCCGGCACAGGCAAAGAAATGTTCGCCCGCTATCTGCACGCTCAGAGCGATAGATCCGGCGGTCCGTTCATCGCCGTCAACTGCGCAGCCCTCCCGGAGCATCTCCTGGAAAGCGAACTTTTCGGTCACGAAAAAGGGGCCTTTACCGGGGCCATCGCCCGCAAACCGGGCAAGTTTGAACTGGCCACAGGCGGCACCATCCTGCTGGATGAAATCTCCGAAATGGAGTTAGCGCTCCAGGCAAAACTTTTACGGGTGCTCCAGGAAAGCGAAGTAGACCGGGTAGGCGGCACGGAAACCATTAAAGTGGATGTGCGCGTGTTGGCTACCACCAACCGTAACCTGGAGGAATGGGTCAAGGAGGGGAAATTCCGTCAGGATCTTTTTTTCCGGCTGAACGTCATTCCGTTGCGCTTGCCCTCCCTTAAGGAACGCGGCGAGGATATCCTCATCTTGGCGCAATTTTTCATTGATCTCTATGTCCGTGAATACCACCTGCCCCCGGTGACCCTGAGCCGCCAGGCCATGGATTGGCTGATGCAGTATGATTGGCCGGGCAACGTCCGTGAATTACAAAACCTCATGGAACGGGCCGTACTGCTTTCAGGCGGTCAGCCGGTCACCCCGGCCCATTTCCTGTTGGATGGCGATACCTGGCCCATCTTCGAGGAAGAGGCCCCGCCCTCTGACGAGACCTGCAGCCGAGAGGAAAACCTTGAGCCCGATGCTTCCGGAGGCCCCGCCCCCGAACTCCCGGAGAGCGCCTTCCCCGGAGCGCTTATTCCCCTCCACGAGATGGAGCGCCTGATGATTATCAAGGGTCTGGAACACACCGGCGGCAACCGGACGCAGGCAGCGGATCTTCTGGGCATCTCCGTGCGTACGCTGCGCAACAAGCTCAATGAGTACCGTCTCCAAGGCATGGCAATCGAGTAACGCTCCCCCAGTCGGCCCGATCTAAAATTCCGGCCCCCGCGCATTGACTTAGCGCGGCTGTTCCTCTAAATTTCCTTCCTTATATTACGCAGCCAGGGAGATCACATGCTTGATTCCATCCGCAACCGCGCCCAATCGTGGGGCGTGAAGATCATCTTCGGCATCATTATTATTGTCTTTGTCTTCTGGGGCATGGGTAGCGTTAACCAGCCCAGCCGAGGAGCGGCGGCCGTGGTCAACGGTAAATCGCTGAGCATGGAAGATTACCGCAAAGCCTATCAGGCCGAGGTGGATCAATTCCGCGCCCAGTTCCCCGGCGTGGATATTGAATCTCTGGAAAAAATGGGGCTCCGCGCCCAAGTCATGCACCAGATGATTTCCCAAGAAATGTTGCGTCAGGAGGCGGATCGCCTGAACATCGTATTTTCTCCCGCCGAACTGCGCGCTATGATCCTCTCTTTACCCTACCTGCAAAAGAACGGCGTGTTCAGTAAGGAGGCCTACGAACACATGCTGGCCTCCGTGGGCAAAAGCGCTGCCGCCTTTGAAGCGGACCTTGCCCGGGAGATGCGGGAACAGAAAATCCAGGGCTACATTACCGCAGCCACGGGGCTCGTTCCCGGTGAAGCTCGGCGGATCATGAATTTTCAAATGCAGCGCCGCACTGCCTCCTATGTGCTTTTTGCCACCGCGGATTATATGGATCAGGTCAATCCTGATGAAGAAACGCTGAAACAGTTTTATCAAGCCAATATCCAGCGGTACAGCAACCCGGATAGAACGTCTCTGCGGTACCTCGAACTGAGCCCGGCCTCTCTGGCCCCGCTGGAAAATGTGCCTGAAGAAAAAGTTGACGCCCTGTATGCCGAAGGCCCCCAACGCTTTGAACTGCGTAGTTTGATTGTGCCGTTGCCCGAAAAAAGCGATGAGGCCGCCGAGAAGACAGCCCGCGAGCAGCTCCAAAGCATGGTTGCAAAAGTGCGCGGCGGCGAGGTGTTGGAGACCGTGCTGTTGGAAGAACAAAAGCGCAACGACCAAATCCAGGGCGGCTACATGGGCTGGTTGAACCGTTCGCAACTCGGCCCGGAACTGATCCAGGCCGTGCTGCAGCTCAAGAAGAATGAGATCAGCGATCCGGTGCGCCTGCCCCAGGGGTTTGCCGCCGTGCAGTTGATTGCTTCCGATCCGGATTGGAGCCTGCCCGAAGCGGAAATCAAGGGCATTCTGCGCCGGAACCTGGCCGAAGAACAAGCTTCCTATAAGTTCCGGGATATCCAGGAAGAGGTGGAAGATTCCCTCGCCCTTGGCAAAACCTTGGATGAACTTGCCTCCCATTACGGCTTGCATCTCAGAGTGCTTCCTCTGGGGCCGCGCGAGGGCATCCCTGCGGCCATGGGGCTGACTAAAGATGTTCCGGCCGATACGTTTTCCGGCCCTGAGGGCAGCGTTATCCACACCCTCCTGGAAACCGACAAAGGTTTTCTGGCAGCCGCCATTCAAACCCAAGTTCCGGCAGGCCCAATGCCCTTTGAGGAAATACGCGAAAGCATTTTGCAAGATTATAAAACCACCGAAGCGGGCAAACTGGCCGAAGCCGCCGCCAACGAAGCCGTCAAGGAATTCAAAGATGGCCTGCCCGCCGCCTACAACGATAAGGTTATGGTCAGCGCCGCTTTCACCCGCAACGAAAATATTGAAGGGTTCGGGCCATCCGGAGCCCTTGTCGCCGCCTTGTTCGATTCAGCCCCCGGCGTGTGGCTGGATAGGCCCTATGCGGTTGCAAGCGGCGTTGTTCTGGCGGCTACCGCCGAGATTCTGCCCCTCTCCGACGATGAGTGGGCGGCAATGGAAGGTCGCGTGACGGTGGATATGCTGAACAACAAAAAAAGCAAGCTTTACAGCGCCTTTATGCTTGCCTTAGGCAAAAAGACAAAATTGGAAATTCCCGATACCTCCATTCTGGAGCCTCGGTAAGGGCGGTCAGCTCGATTCTCGCGTGTTCCTGCGCCGTCCGTTCCACAAGGCTCGGACGGCGTTTGTCGTTTACAGCAGGGCCCTCTCTTCAGGCCCGCTCAAAAAAGAACCAGGAGACGGCATGGCTCCTTCCAAACCATACTCGCCGGATGGCGAGGAACACTCTGAGCACGAACAGCCTGAAGCCCTTTTGTCTGTAACCGGAACCGAAAACAGTAAGACCGGAAACAGCCTGCCGTGCCGCGTCCCCCGCGCTCTGCCGGGGTTTACCAAACTTTTTCTGATCCAGCTCTATCTGACGCTCTCGGCCCTTGCTGTTCTGGTCGCCTTTTTTCTCTACGAGTATTGTACCCGTTGGGATTCTCCCATGCTGCTGCTCGTGTTAAGCATTGTCTGCATCGCTATGGCCATCCCGATATTCCGGGCCGTTGTGGCGGTACACGCTCGCGCCCCGAAAGCCCCTGCCCGATGCATTTTTCTGACCAATCTCTCTATGGCGTTTGCGCTCTTGGGAGCGCTGTTATTTCTCTGGGCAGCATTCTACCAACCTCTCAATTCCATAGGGAGCCTGACCCTGCTTGCCGCCCTGCCCTCCACAAGCCTCATCTTCTGTTCCGCCTGGGCCTGGCGGCGCTATTTCCTGCGTTCACGTTTGGTCCGGCAGGCCTTTCCCCCCGCTTCCCCTCCTTTGCCTCCCCTCCCCCCTGAGCCGATTCCCGGCGGGCTCGGCGTATACCAGACCTTCTGCCTCCTCAACGTGGCAGGGAGCAGCGCCTGCGTCTTGAGCCTGGCTCTTGTGGGCGGCACAGTGTTTTTCCTTTCAATTTTGGCCTCTCTCATTACCGCAGCCACGGCCGCTTGGGTTCTCCAAGCTACGACCGGTGCCAGAATCAGCCGTGAATCACTTATCGCCCGAAGTCTGATCTGGCTCGCCTCCCTGATCTTTCTGGAACAACTCTTCAATAGCCCTCTCTGGTTCAGCGCGCATGACTACAATATTCGTTTTCTTGTTGTCCTGTGGAACGCGCGTCCTTTCCCGCCTCTGCCCATGCTCTTTGTCATAGGCGCCTTTCTCTGGCATCTGGCCCGCTCAGAGGAACTACAGGCTGTTGCCGGAAGCGCTCCCGGCCACAAAATGCAGTTTCTCGCCCGCGCCTTCCTGCCGGTATGGCCGCCCATGCCCGCCCTGAATTCCGCCTCCGGTCCGGCTTTCCCTGAACAACCAAGCACGATTTCCACAGAAAAGAAGAAGGAGGAATCCGGCAAAGGCAGCCCGTGGCTCCGAAAGACAGCAGCGGCCTCGCCAAGACCGGAAAACTGCTTGCTCCCCCTGCCGTCCTTGCTGTTTTTTCTGGTCTTCTTTCTGGTTACCGGCTCCGGCCTGGTCAAAAATATCCTCATTACTCTGCACCCGGGGGATATGGAGGGCCTCCTTTTCTGGAACATGAGCCCGTTTCTGCTTCCGGATGCTTTGCTTTTCTGTCTGGGGCTGTGGGCCGCCATGGATTTCGCCAAGGCCACGAGCATAGCCTTTGCCAAAGCCGCAGCCGCGGCCTTTGCCGGCGCAACCCTCAGCCTGTACAGCCTCGTACAAATCTTTTTGCTCGGGAAGCGCACTGATTTCTTCGCCGGATTCCTGGCTCTGTACGCGGCGGCTTCCCTGGCCTGGTTCATCTATTTCTTGAAAGGGGCCCGAGGCGCCGCCCTCCCCCCTTCGGTCCTCCGCGATAAAGGCCTTTTGTGCCCGGCTCCGAAAATTCCCGCCGAAATCTTTTGTTTCCGGATCTTCTGCCTGCTGCTTCCAGCCTATCTTAGCGGTATCCTGGCAACCGGCCTGTTCACCGGAACCATCACCTACGGCGTCGTAGCCAAAACCCTTGGTCTTGTTGCCTCTGATGTGGCTGCCCCAAGCCTTCCCCTCTTCGCCTTTTATGAACCGCTCATACTGCCCCTGCTTTTTTTTCCCCTACTCTGTTACTCGGTTCTGGGTAAATTCCCAATCCGCATCAATGCCTGGTTAACCGCCTGGATTATCTGTATCCTTGTTGTCGAAGGGATCTCTTACGGGCTTCTCCTCTTTTGGGGAATATCCTTTGATCTCAACAAGACGGCTTTTCTGCGGGCAGATAGTTTCCTACTGCTCTGCATTCTGGCCGCCTTCCGCTGGTATTGCGAAGTTTCTCCCGAGGCCCGCCGCTATTTCGGGGAGTTTGAAAAGGCTGCGGTCTGAAGGCTTTCCTTTCCTGCCGTTTCGCAGTACTTTCTAACCATGTGTACCGCCTCTCCCGATAGCCTGGCCGAAAAAAACGCTCGCCTGAATCGTCTATGCGACTTCATCTTTGAAGCGGGCATGCTCCGCCGTACCCCACGCAGCGGCTACCAGTTTCTCGGCTCAGGCCGGGAAAACGTAGCCGAACACTCCTTTCGTTGTGCCCTCATCGGCCTGGTGCTGGCAGAACTGGCGGAACTCGCCGAACCCTCCCGCAACCGGCTGGTCGCGCTGTGCCTGATCCACGATTTCCACGAGGCCCGCACAGGGGATCTCAACTATGTCAATAAGGTTTACGCCTCGCTCAATGTACCCCAGGCATTGCAGGATGCCCTTGCCGGCACCGGGCTTGAAGGCGTAATCCTGCCGCTTCAAAACGAACTGGATGCGGTGGAAAGCCCGGAATCGAGGTTGGCCCATGACGCGGACCAGCTCGACCTGATCTTCAACCTCCGGGAGGAAGAAGCCTTGGGTAACCCTCAGGCCGCGCTCTGGCTGGATGCCGTGGAAAAACGGTTACGTACGCCTGAAGCGCGCGCATTGGCCGCCGCCGCCAGAAAAAGAGACCACACCCGCTGGTGGAAAGGGACCCAAATGTAATGGAATGCCTAACCCCCGTCCTCTTGCCCGAAGCATTCCCTCATCGCCCCCTTTTTCCCGAAGCTCCGGCAACAGCAAACAAAGCGGAACAGCGTCCGCGCATGTTCCTCAGCCAGGATATACCGACATTGCACGGAAAACCAAGGCACCCGGCTCACCGGCCTCACAAAGCTTTTGTATAGGCAACCATTTTCCTATACCCGCAACCCTGAGGAGGTTCCCATGGCGGCAGGTCAGAAAATTCATGAGTTTGTCGAAACACTTACCCCCCAGCTCATTGCCTGGCGAAGAGATTTCCACAAGTACCCGGAGAGCGGCTGGACTGAATTCCGCACGGCTTCCCTCGCGGCCAGAAAACTGATGCAGCTCGGTTTTACTGTAGTTATGGGCCGGGATGCCGTAGTCGCTGAAGACCGTATGGGCCTGCCCCCGGCCGAAGAACTGGCCCGGCACGAGCTGCGGGCTGTCAGCCAGGGCGGCGATGAAGAACTTATCAAGATGATGCACGGCGGCTTTACCGCGTTCTGGGCTGATATGGTCTGCGGCAGCGGCCAAGGGCCGACCATCGCCATTCGTTTTGACATGGATGCCAACGACTGTTCGGAATCCACAGCAGCGGAGCATCTGCCCACAGCCGCAGGCTTTGTTTCGGAAAACCCGGTAGTCATGCACGCCTGCGCTCACGACGGACACACAGCCATCGGACTGGGCGTGGCCGAAGTGATCGCCAAATTCAAAGATGATCTCAATGGCACCGTGCGCCTGATGTTTCAGCCCGCTGAAGAAGGAGTGCGCGGAGCCTACCCCATGGTAACCAAAGGGGTGACCAAGGGGGTTGATGTTGTCCTGGGCATCCATATCGGGGTCAGTGCTAAAACCCTGAGTTCCCTGGTCTGCGGCATCTCCGGCTTCCTGGCCACAACCAAAATGGATGTGGATTTCACCGGTAAATCAGCCCATGCAGGCTCCCACCCCCACGAAGGCAAAAACGCCTTAATGGCGGCCTGCGCCGCAGCCACCAACCTGCATGGCATTGCCCGCCATGGCGGAGGCGATACCCGCATCACCGTGGGCAAGCTCATTGCAGGCCAAGGGCGCAACGTTGTCCCGCCCAATGCCAGGTTGGTTATGGAAACCCGCGGAGAAACGACGGAGATCAATGAATTCATGGAAAGTGAAGCCCTCCGCATTATCAAAGGCGCGGCGGAAATGTGGGGCTGCACCTATGCCGTCACCAAAATGGGCGCGGCCGCCAGTGCGCCGAGTGATCCGGAAGTTGCGGCAATGCTTGCCGAAACCGGCCGGGAAATGGGCTGCTACGATACCATTGTGCTTGATGAGACTCTGGCCGGCTCAGATGACTTCACCTACATGCTGGAAGCCGTGCAAAAGGCCGGCGGCAAGGGAACCTACGCTCTTCTCGGCTCGCCCCTTAAGGCCCCTCACCACAACGACCGCTTCGATTTTGAAGAGACCGTCCTCTCCCGCGGCGTGGAACTGGTTTCCAGGATGATTTGGAAGGTGCTCGGCTAAAAGCTGCTCCGGAAAAAATTCTGCCCTTCCCCCCTGTCGCCCCGGCGTGTGGCCGGGCTGGCAGGGGGGCGTTCCGGTTCACATCGCCAGAACCGCTGCCGGAACGCAACAACAGCGCTTTCCAACGCTCTGCTCCAAAGAACTCCGACTCAGCGCCACCTCCTGCCTTCGGCATGCCCCGCCGGATCATTCCTCATAGCCGCACGGCGACACGGGCCTTGCCTTTTCTCCGAAACCCGATACAAAGAAGAATCGTATGTTCAGATGACCGAGGCGTTGCCCGGCCAGCCAAAAAGGAAAAAAGCATTTTTACGCGCTCCATGCACGAACGCATTCCATTGTTGCCATTATTCTTTGCTGATGCCCTGCCCGGTCTTGATAAACCGGAACAAAACCAGCGAAACTTTCGTAAACGGCTTGAGCCGCCGTTACGCAGAAATCAATGGTATACAATACCCTAAGCAAACACTGCAACCAACTCCCGTTCCGGAGGTTATAGTGAGTTCCGACGCCAATACCCTGCTTATCGTGGAAGATAGTTTTGTCCAGGCCAAAATCATTCGCAAGCAATTTGAAGTGCTGACGCCTTTTACCATCATCACTGCCTCCAGCCTGGCCGAAACCGACGAGGCTTTTGCCGCGAGTGCGGAATCAATCTTCGCCGCCGTGGTGGATCTCAATCTGCCGGATGCTCCTCATGGCGAGGTGGTGGATCTCTGCCGCAAGTACAACAAACCTTCAGTGGTTCTCACGGCTTCCTTCAACGAGGATCTTCGCCGCCAGTTTCTGGAAAAACGCGTGGCCGACTATTTCCTCAAGGGCAGCATAGATGAGATGGATCCTTTGATTACCAGCATCGAACGGCTGCATGCCAACAGCAAGGTCAAGGCCCTGGTGGTGGATGATTCCGCTACTCAGCGAGCCGTGGTCCGCCGGATGCTCGAAGTGCAATGCATCCGTTCGTGCGATGCCCCCGACGGCTTGGCCGCCCTGGATATTTTGGCCAACGATCCGGAAATTCAGCTGGTCATCACCGATTTCCAAATGCCCCGCATGGACGGTATTGAGCTGGTCCGGGAAATCCGCGCCAAACACAAGGTCAACCGCATGGCCGTCATCGGCCTCTCTTCCTCAGGCTCAGGCCCGCTGACCGCTCAGTTCCTCAAATACGGAGCCAATGACTTTCTGACCAAACCCTTTGAAGCCGAAGAGTTTTACTGGCGGGTCAACCAGACCCTCAATATCCTCGATGTGATGGAAGAACTCAGGGATTGCCGTAAGCTGACGGCCGGGCGCTGAGTTCCCGGCGGCACTTTTCGTCGTGCCCCCCTATCCTGTGAAAACACATAAAGGACTCAGTCAGATCAAGGCCTCGGCAGGGTCGGGCAAGACCTACACCTTGACGAGGCACTTTCTCGGTCTGTTGTCCGGGGCCAACCCGGATGCGGCAAGTCCGGTCTGCGCCCTTTCCCTGGAGTATGAACAGCAATATGGCCTGGGCGGTATTTTGGCGGCCACATTCACCAACAAGGCCGCCTCCGAAATGAAAGCCCGGGTCCTGCGCGACCTCAAGTTGGCCGCCCTGGGCCTGGAGAAAGAGCTGCCGTTGGGTAAAGAAGAAGCCGGGCGTTGGATTGCGAGCATCCTCCGCCGCTATGACGCCCTCAATATCCGAACTATCGATAGCCTGCTCACCCTGCTTGCCCGCAGTAGCGCCCTGACCCTGGGCCTGCCTCCGGATTTTTCCCCGGTCTTCTCCGATGAAGAGTACTTCCCGGCCCTCTATGACGAACTTATGGATCTGGCTACATCGGTCCGGTCTACGGAGCCGGGTTCCGCTGCGCATGAGGTACGTTCCATGCTCCGTGTTGTCTGCCGGGGGCTGCTCCATCACGGCAGGCATAAGGGCTTTCTGGCCGGAAAAACCCTGCGTGACCAAGTACGGGAATGCGTCGCCCTAGCCTTGCAGTGTCGGATCGAGGGCAGAAGCGAGGCATTCTACCGGGCCGGAACACAAGAAAATCTGGACCGCATTGCCGCCCGGCTCCGGGATCTGCACGCGGATCTGGTCCGCCGGGCTACGGAAATGGCCGCTCTGGTGGAACGCGAACGCCTGGCCTGCCACGCCAATTTTCGCAAGTGGGTCGAAGGCTGCATCAGCATGCCGACCTGGCCCGTGCCCGTCAGAGCCTCCTCCTTTGCCGCCAAGGCCAGCCTGGACGCATGCCTTAACAAGGCCTCTCAGGGTAAGACGACAGACATTCTGGAAAAGGCCTACAAGGATCTCTGCCACGCCTACGCCCGCTTTCTCAGCTTGACGCCGCTGCTGCGTTCGGGCCTAGAACTCTCCCCTCTGGTCAGGTTGGCCGCTCCCCTGGCCGAAAAATTGGAGCGCATGCAACGGGAGGAAGGCCAGGTGCCTGCAATGCTGATTCCGGGCCTGGCTCGGCAAGCGCTCAGCGGCGAGCACGGCGTCAGCGACGCCTTTTGCCGCCTGGGTAACCGCTTGCTGCACCTGCTCATCGACGAATTCCAGGATACCAGCCGCGAGCAGTGGGCCTCCATTGCCCCTCTGGCCGTCGAATGCCTCGCTAAAGGCGGCAGCCTGACCTATGTCGGCGATGTTAAGCAGGCTATTTATGGCTGGCGTGGCGGCGATGCCGCGCTTTTTGACGAAATTCCCCGCGAGCAGCGCCTGACCGTCATGCTTGAGGAGGGCCCTTCCAGCCACACGCTGCATTACAACTGGCGCAGCGCGCCGGAGATCATCGCCCACAACAACCGGGTTTTCGCGCCCCTGGCTGAAGAGGCCCGAGCCGCCGCGGTTCTGGAGGCCATGCTGCCCAAAGAGACGCCGGAGCATATTCTGGCGGCCGGGGCTCGTCGCCTGGCCGCAGACTTTGCCGGGTCCGCCCAAAATCTCCCTGAAAAACGGCCCTTGCCCCAAAAAAGACCCGGTCTGGTCAGCCTGCGTCGGGTGGAAGCCGAAACCGGCCCGGCCCTTCATGAACAGCTCAAAGAGGCGCTGCTCGGCCTACTGCGCGAGGAGATCCTCCCCCGCCGCCGGCCCGGCGATATAGCCGTTCTGGTGCGCCGCAATGCTGAAGCCGCCATGGCGGCCGCCTGGCTGGCGGCGGAACATATCCCGGTGGTCACCGACCATAGCTTTCTGCTCGACGCCCATCCCCTAATACAGCGTCTGGTCTCTTTCCTGGCCTTTTTAGACTACCCGCCGCACGATGGGGCCTTCTGGGCCTTTATTTCCGGACCTGAACTTTTTCTTCCCGCGGCCGGCATCAGCGAAGAAGAACTGATCGACTGGCTGGCCCGAACGGCCGGGGAGAAAAACCGAAAAAAGAACCGCCCTCTGTACCTCCTGTTCCGCCGAGATTTTCCCGAGGCCTGGCAACGCTGGATCGCCCCCTTTCATGATCAAGCCGGATTGATGAGCGCCTATGATACCGTGCGCGAAATCATGCGCCGCTTTGCCCCGGAAGAACGTCTGCCCGGCCAGGCGCCCTTTCTCAAGCGCCTGCTGGAAGTGGCCGATGCCGCCGAACGTAAGGGGTTCTCCTCACTTTCGGCGTTCCTGGAATTTTGGGAAGCCGGCGGTAAAAAAGAACAAGTGCCCATGCCCGAAGGCATGAACGCCGTGCGCATCCTGACCATGCATAAAGCTAAGGGGCTGGAGTTTCCGGTGGTCATCGTGCCGTTCCACCACCAGTTCAGGCAGCCCGGCACAGCCCTGACCCTGACCGAGGTGGATGGAATCGGCCTGCTGGCCCGGCGCGGCCGCGGCCTGGGAGATACCTACTACTTGGAAGAACTCCGAACCGCTCTGGAGCAGATCAACTTGCTCTACGTCACCTGGACCCGGCCGGTAGAGGAACTCCACGCCTTTCTAACGGCTACGCCCAAGGCCTTACAGGACCCGGGTCTGGCCCGGGCGCTCCGGGTGCTTCTCAAGGATATGGCATGCGACAACGAACGCATCGCCTTTGGCGCGGCTCCCTCGGCTACGCCCGCAAAGGCCGCTACAGCAGGCAGCAAGGCCTCAGACGCCCCCGCCGCGCCGGAACCCCATTGCCCGCACGCCGGCACTCCCGCCACTGCAGCAGCTATAACGCAAACCCCCGACAAGGGCGCCCTCGAAACCCCGGAGGATAGGGAAGAAAGCGAACCTGCCGCAATCGGCAAAGCCTCGCCCGGGGAGGGGACCGGCAGGGCCTCCGAAGAGGATACGTTCATTCCCATGGGCTGGCTGCCCCGCCTGAAAATCTATCGCAACCCGGTCGGAGAGATCGCTTTTAACGAGCGCCGCCGGGGTCTGCTGGCCCATGCCGCGCTGGAACTGCTGAAGCCCGCTTCCCCGGAAACCGCCCTCGAGGCCGTGGACCGAGCGGTATACCAGGCTCTGCGGGATTTTCCGCTCCCCCTGCCCGATCCCCAAGCGGCCGCCGAAACTATCCGCTCCATGCTAGCCTGGTTCATTTCTTGTCCGGGGGTCCTTGATTGGCTCCGCAACGGCCGCGCCGAGCAATCCGTCATGGATGAACACGGGCGGTTGCACCGAATCGACCTGCTGGTGGATCAGGGCGCAAAGGGCTTCTTGACCGTGGAGTACAAAACAGGCCAACCTCGTGAAGCCCATGTCGCGCAGGTGCGGCGTTACCTGCGCCTAGTCTCTCAGGCTTCGGGGCGTCCGGCCCGAGGCGTGCTGGTCTATTTGGACGGCCGAACCCTGCGGGAAATAGCCGTTCCCGAACCGTGCCCTACGTCTGTTTCGGCCGCAGTATCCCCCGGTGAATCGCACTCCGCGCCGGTAAGGGAGAACGCATGAATCCTTTTGTGCTGATGCCGTGGCAAAAACCCTTTCTTCCGGCCCTTCTCGACTATGCGCTCACGGTCACAGCGGGGGATATCGGCCGGGCCGTCTTCATTTTTCCCCATGCCCGGCCTGCCCGCTACCTGCAAGATCTTATCGCGGCCGACCCGCGCGTGTCCAAACCCTGCCTGCTCCCCCGAATGCTCCCGGTCAGTTTGCTGTTCCGGGAACTGCGCGCCCGTAACGGCATGCCGGCGCCGCATATCGGTCTACTGGACCAAGTCGCCCTGCTGCTGCGCTGCGTCCGGGCAATCAAAAAAGAAGATCCGGAGTTCGCGTCGGGCCTGCCCCTGGATGAGCCGACCCGCTTTTTCCCCTGGGGCGTCCGCCTGGCCGGCCTGATGGAGGAATTTTTCAGTCAGGCGGTATCCCCTGCCGATTACGCCCACACCGAGGGCGAGGTTGCGCCGTTTGCGGCAGCCCTGCTCTCTCGGCTGGCTTCCATCCACAGCCGCTATAGCGCCGCCCTGGAGGAACACGCCTGGAGCACGCCCGGCTATGACGCCTTGCTGGCCGCCGGGAACCCGGAACCCTTCCGGGCAGCGCAGGACGGCGAAGCGGTCTTTCTGTCCGGCTTCCACAGCCTGAACGGCTGCGAGGAGCGGGTCTTCAAAAGGCTTTGGCAACAGGGCGCCCATGTCTGCCTGCATGCTGACCCGCATCTGGTCGAGAAGGGGAAAAAACCGCACTGGAGCTGCTCGGCCTTCTCCCAATGGGCCCAACGCTGGGGAACGCGCCTTGTCCTCTTCGATCCGCTCTCCGGGGAATTGGAACCCCTCGGCTCAGGCCGCGCCGGCGAAGTAAAACGGATGGGCGCATCAGGCAGACCATACGGCCATGCTCCGAACCAACAGAGTGGCCGGAGGCAAGCAGAAAAACCAGGCGCCCCCGCAGGCACAAACCGGCCCGCCGGGCCGGCGTTGCACTGCGTTGCCGGATTCGATCTGCATTCCCAGTTGGACGCTCTGGCCGAAGACATGCAACGCCTGAGCGGACCTGCCGGCTCACCGGCTTCCACCGCCGTCATCCTGCCTGACGCCGGGCTGCTGCTGCCCGTGCTCCATCACCTGCCCGCGGCGGATATCAACATTTCTATGGGCTATCCCTTGGCCCGCTCCTCCCTCTTCCGGCTGCTTGAATCCATCCTGCGCCTGCAGGAAACCCGCAATGCCGCCGGGCTTTATCACTGGAAGGAAGCTGTTGATCTCTTCCGGCATCCCTATTTGAAAATGCTCGAGCCTGAACCTGCAGCCATACCCGATGGGCCTGAGGCAGGATCAGCTTCCCCCGCCGGCTCCGGAGCGGAGCAACGGCTTGAAACTCCGGAGCCCGGCAGGAACAAGGAAAAAAGAACCTTGCGGGAAGTCCTGCAAACCTTTGAACAAGCCCTGCGGCGCGGCCGCCGTTATGTGGATCTCAGGCAGGCGGCGGAAGAACTCTGCGCTTCGTGCCGGGCGGCATCTGCGGCCACAAGCGGCCTGCACTCGGGCGAACGATCTCCGGAAGAACCAAGCCTGAACCTGTTTACCAGGGTGCTCCGGGTCGCCGTAACGGCCTGGGAAAAAACAGCAACGCCCCAAGAAACGGCAAAAGCCCTGGAAGCCCTGGTCAGCCTGCTTTTGGAGCACGGCGGCGGGCTCTGGAAGCGCTTTCCTATAGACGCCGAATGCCTCTACCGGCTGATGCAATCCATTATTCCCCAACTGGCTCACAGCATGTTGGGAGAAGAAGGCCTGGACCGGGAAACGCTCTTCAGCGTGCTGCGGCGTCTTTTAGAAGCCGAACGGGCCCCCTTTGAGGCCGACCCTCTCGTCGGCCTCCAGGTTCTCGGCATGCTGGAAACCAGGCTGCTTAGTTTTGAACGGGTGTTCATTTTAGATGCCACTGAAGACGCCCTCCCCGGCAGCTCGTCCCATGACCCCCTGTTGCCGGATTCTCTGCGGCCCGCCACCGGCCTCCCCAACGCGGGCAGCCGGGAACGGGTGGCCGCCTACAACTTTTTCCGGCTCCTGGCCGGAGCCGACAGTATTTTCCTTTACTGGCAGGAAGGCATTGAGCCTCAAGGACTTGCCGATGGCAAAAAGCTCCGCAGCCGCTTTATTGAAGAACTTCTCTGGCAGGTAGAGCAGCAGGAAGGATGCCTGCTGCAACCGCGCCGCAGAGAACTCTTCCGCTCCCGGGTGGAGAAAGAAGAAAAGCCAGACAGCCTCGGCGAACCGGATGGGCCGCGCCCCGGCAACAGCGGCCCGCTGGAAGCTATTGCCTGCACCCTGCCGCCGCTCTTTCCGGAACGCCGGATCATTCCGGCCACGCCCGCCGTGCGCGCCCGCATGGCCAGCCTGCTCCGAAGCCCCATCTCCCCCTCCCTGCTGGATGCCTACATGACCTGCCCGGCCCGTTTTTTCCATGAACGTCTTGCCGGGCTGCATGAGGTGGAAAGCGCGCAAGAAGGAGACGATCCCAGAGAAGTAGGGGCCTTTCTGCATGGCGTTCTGCTGGAATATTTTTCCACCAGGCTCGGCCGCCCCGTCGAAGCGGGCAAGGAGGAGAAAGCCGCTCTTGGCCTGCTGTTACAGCGCCATCTGGAAACTTCGGAATTGGCGTTCTCTCTGCCGACCGATTCGCGAATCATGCTGGAGGAATCCGGCCCGTTGCGTCTCGGGGCCATGCTGGAGCGCCAAGCCGAACAAGAATCCATACCGCTGCTGCTGGAGCATCCCTTCAGCGCCCCCCTCGATACGAGCCGGGGCAAACGGGTACTGCACGGCATCCTCGATCGGCTGGATCAACGCGGTGAAACTGTCTGCATCCTGGATTATAAAACCGGCGCCCTTGCTAAACCCGCCGCCTCCTTCTGGCAGGATGAAGCACTCTGGGAGTTCATTACGGCCTTTGACCCGACCCAAGCCGCTCCGGAAGAATTCCGCGTGTTCCTGGAGACCCTGGCCAAGGCATGCGGCAGCGTGCAATTGCCCTGTTACCTCTTCTTACAGCGGCAGGCCGCCTCCTCCCTGATTCCCCCGGCCGGAGACGCCGCCTTTGTCGCCTTGGCCGATCAGGGGCAGGAACACTTCCTCTTCGACGCCGAAACCTGCCCCCAAGATCGTGCTGCGGCCATGGAGCGCATCCCCCTGCTGCTCACCGGGCTTATCAGCCACATGGAATTTGCCCCAGCCTTTTTCCCTCGCCCGGACCGTCATTGTGACTGGTGTTCCTGCAAAACTTCATGTAAGATATTTTCCGTTATGTGAGAGTGCTGCTCTCACAATGTCCCGGCCGTCCCCCTTGCGACCTTTGCCGTCAAGAATAACGGCCCTATCCTTTGGAGGATCTATGTCCCTTCCATCTCTCAAGCTGGGCGAGCTTACCGCCGCAGCCCCCATTGTCCAGGGCGGCATGGGGGTTGGAATTTCCCTGCACCGCCTGGCCTCGGCCGTCGCCAACCAAGGCGGCATCGGCGTTATCGCCGGAGCCATGATAGGCATGAGAGAGCCTGACGTGGCCCATAACCCCACCGAAGCCAATATGCGCGCTCTGCGCTCCGAAATCCGCAAGGCCAAGGAACTGACCGACGGCATTCTCGGCGTCAACATCATGGTCGTGCTCACCGATTTTGCCAACCTGGTGCGTACGGCCGTTGAAGAGCGGGCCAACATCATCTTTGCCGGAGCGGGTCTGCCCATGGACCTGCCCAAACACTTGCTGGAAACCCGGGAAAAGAACAAAACAGATTACACCACCAAACTAGTGCCTATCGTCTCCTCGGCCAGGGCGGCAACGCTCATTTGCAAAAAATGGTTATCGCGTTTCGGCATGGTGCCGGATGCCTTTGTGGTGGAAGGCCCCAAGGCCGGCGGGCATCTCGGGTTCAAGCCCGAAGATATCACCAACCCGGGGCACGACCTGGAAACCGTTGTTCCCGAAACCGTAAACGCGGTGAAAACCTATGAGGATTTGCAGGGCCGGGCTATTCCCATCATTGCCGCGGGCGGCATCTATTCCGGGGAAGATATCAAGCGCTGCCTTGATCTCGGCGCGGCAGGCGTCCAAATGGGCACCCGCTTTGTGGCTACCCATGAATGCGATGCGGATATTCGCTTCAAGGAAAGCTACATCAACGCCAAGCCCGAAGATATCACCATCATCAAGAGTCCGGTGGGGCTCCCTGGCCGAGCCATCCGCAACCGCTTCCTGGATGCGCTGGAGGAAGGTAAAAGGAACTTCCGCTGCATCTTCCGTTGCATCACCACCTGCGATCCGCAAAAATCCCCTTATTGCATTGCTTCGGCCCTGCTTAATGCCATGAAGGGCAACCTTGAGCGTGGCTTTGCTTTTAGCGGCGCCAATGCCTTCAAGATTGACTGTATCATGTCGGTACGCGAACTGTTTGAAAGCCTCCAGGCCGAGTTTGATACGGCTCTGGCCTCGACCAAAGCCGCCTTTGCCCGTTAACCCGGCCGGGCGACCAATCCGCCCCTGCACTCGCATGCCGCCTTATGGCGTGGGAGTGCAGGGAAACAGCGTAGGTTCGCCCCCTTTGATCTCAGACCGCCACCACCACAGGGCCCTTGTGTGCCGACTAAGGCCAAATACCTGCGGAGCTGTTTCCCCTTTTTCGGCGCTTAGCAGCATATTCCACCTGATTTCCCCACCTCTTCGCATATCGACAGCCGCATAGTTTGATGCTATGGATATCCGTTCTCGCCGTGTACATGGGATCTTTATAAGAGAGGACGGCGGGAGGGGCGGATTGCGCCCGTGGTGATACCGCACCGTTGGCTGGGTTTTGATCTATGCATGGGCGACTGCCCGGAAGCACCAAGGAGCACTTATGAGCGAGCGTTCTTCTCAAGGATTAACGGTAGCGGTGGCCGGCGCAACAGGGGCTGTTGGCCGGGAGATGCTGAAAATACTGGAACAACGCAATTTTCCTTTAAAGGAACTGATTCCCTTGGCCTCGGCGCGTTCGGCCGGAACTACCGTGCCCTTCCAGGGCCACGATGTGCCGGTAAAAGAGCTGAAAGAAGATTCCTTTGAAGGCGTTGACCTGGCTCTCTTTTCCGCCGGCGGCGGCACTTCGCAGAAATTCTCTCCCCATGCCGTCAAATCGGGCTGTGTTGTGGTGGATAACTCCAGCGCCTGGCGCATGGATGATCGCTGCCCTCTGGTGGTTCCCGAGGTCAACGCTGGCGATTTGGAAAAACATCAGGGCATCATTGCCAACCCCAACTGCTCCACCATTCAGATGGTCGTTGCCCTGAAGCCCCTTCATGATGCAGCCGCCATCAAACGGGTGGTGGTTTCCACGTACCAGGCTGTATCCGGCACCGGGCACAAAGCCGTGGATGAATTGGAAAAACAGGTTCGCGCCCTCTTCAATATGCAAGAGCCGGAGATCAACGTCTATCCCTACCAGATCGCCTTCAACTGTCTGCCGCACATCGACAACTTTCTGGAGAACGACTACACCCGTGAAGAAATGAAGATGGTGCACGAAACGGTAAAGATCATGGGCGATCCGGGCATCAAGGTGACGGCCACCACCGTGCGCGTGCCGGTGTTTTACTCTCACTCTGAAGCCGTGAACATTGAAACGGAAAAAAAGCTTACGGCCAAGGAAGCCAGAGTGCTTCTCTCCAGGGCGCCGGGCGTCAAGGTGCTGGATAACCCCAAGGAAAAAATCTACCCCATGCCCATCGACGCGGCCGGGGAAGATGAAGTCTTCGTGGGCCGCATCCGTGAGGATGAAACCATAGCCAACGGCCTCAACCTCTGGATTGTGGCGGATAACATCCGTAAGGGAGCCGCCTTGAATGCTATCCAGATCGCGGAAGAGCTGCTGAAGAAAAATCTTTTGAACATCAAGAATCCCGACGCGTTTCTATGATATATCCGCCGGGGCAGAGCCCCGGCGGCCTGTTCCCCCGTCCCCCCCCTCGGTTTCCGCGATCCCGCCGAATCTTGGGGGAGGGGAGTGGGATCCGGGAAAGGGGTTCGTTTCCATGCCATTGCCTGGGAACGCCATCCCATGTCTCCGGCATCGAACTTCGGCGGCAGGTGCTGTATCCGTAGTTTCGGAATCTCGGCCACTGTACCGGTAGATGCTGGTGCATTTTTTAATAGCCCCTGCTTCAGGGAAAAAGTAGATTGACAATCAGGGAATTCAGCGCATAGCGTACCTGTTCCCTTCATGAAGGGATGCATGGCTTTTATATCTGGAGCACGGAATCTTTCGGCAGAAGGCCGCTGAAGATTGAACCACTTATTTTGAGCGCCGCAAGGCAGGAGTACAGGGATGATTCCCATAGCCACCAGCGATGAATATCTCTCGCGCATGCTGGATGTCCCCAGACCCGGTGGGGACAGCGTGTTGGCCTTTTACGAACACCGTCTTGGCATGATCTGTAGGGATCCGAAACTGATGCTCGCCCCCTTGGATGACCATCTGACCCACCGCGGCGACGGCGTCTTTGAGACCATCAAATACACCGGCGGCCGCCTCTACCTGTTAGATGAGCACCTCGCCCGCTTGAAACGCTCGGCCGCCGGGCTTTCTCTCGAACCTCCCTGCAGTTGGGAAGAACTGCGCCAGATCATTATCGAAACCGCCGCCGCAGGCAAGGAGCCGGTGGGCATGATGCGGGTGCTGGTCGGACGAGGCCCCGGCGGCTTCGGCATAGATCCTTCCGAATGTCCGGTCTCCAGCCTATACATTGCCGCGTACCGCTTTACAGAGAAAACCCCGGCCTGGTACGCTCAAGGACAAACGGGCTTTCGCAGCAGCGTTCCGGCCAAGCAAGGCTATCTCGCCCGCATCAAAAACGCCAACTATCTGCCCAATGTTCTCATGATCATGGAAGCCCATGAAAAGGGTGCCGATGTCCCCTTCTGCTTTGACGACGAAAACAACCTCACCGAAAGTTCCGTTGCCAATCTCTGCATTGTGGATTCCCGAGGCGTCATCGTCATCCCCGAGCTCAACAACGCCCTGGCCGGGACCACGTTGCTGCGTGGTCTGGAGCTTGTGCGCGATGAACTCGCGGCGGAAACGCGGCCTATTCGTGAAGAAGATATCTTGAACGCCAAGGAAGTACTCCTCCTGGGCACCGGGCCGGAGTGCGTGGCTATTGTCAGCTATAACGGGCAGAAAATCGGTGACGGCAAGCCCGGCCCCGTCTCCAAGCTTCTGCTCGAACGTATCGATAACGATATTGCGGCCAGCGGCATCCCGATTCCCGGGCTCAGTTGAACCGGGGGAGCACTATCCCCATGGATACGGCGTCACACTTTTCCATCATCCCTGTGGTGCTTGCCGATCTGAGTTCCGTGTTCTTGGGCGGCCAGCGGCAAACCCTGGCTCTGGCTAGGGCTCTAGCCGCATCACCAACCTTTTCGCCGCTGCTGGCTGGCCTTGGCGGCTCTCCCCTGCTCCGTGCCGCCGGTTCGGAAGGGCTGCCCATTCTGCCGTTGCGCCCGGGGAGATTTTTCCGGTTTCGGGCCAAAGCGGCCTTGAAGAAACTCCTCAAGGAGGCCGCTCCCTGCATAGCCCACAGTCAGGATGCGCAATCCGCCGCAATGATAGCGGACATTTCCTCCCACAATCCCGGTGTCGTCCATATCCATACCAAGCGCGAGGCTCTTCCTGTGCCTGGAGGACGCAAGGGCGCGTATCTCCGCGGGGCCAGGGCCGTGGCGGCCCTTTCTTCCTCCATGGGCGCTCTGCTCGCCGCCGGGGGCGTTGAAGGCGCGCGCATCCGCATTATTCCTTCGGGCATTGATTCAGCCGGCTGCACCAAACACCGGCTCCGCGGCGACGGCCGGTTCATCTTCGCGGCAGGCGGAGAACTGACCCCGCAAAACGGCCATGATATCCTTATCCATGCCCTACCTTTTTTATACCGCTTCCCGGATATGCCGGATTGGGAGGTCCGTTTTACGGGGCAGGGAGAATTGCTCCAGCCCCTGCTTGACCTGGCCCTGACTCTGGGGGTCAAGGGCAGATTGGCTTTTCTGGGGACTCAAGATAACAACCTGATCCTGCCGGATTGCGATGCCATGATTGCTCCGGCTGTGGCGGACGCCGTCAATGGGGAGGATACCGGGGATCCGCTGCGGGAAGGTTGGGCAACGGGCCTGCCGGTCATCGCCTCCAACCTGCTGAGCCACTGTGAGATGGTCCGGGATGGCGAAAACTGTTTGATCTACCCTATGGATGATCCGGAAACCCTGGCCCTGCACATGGCCGACGTGGCCCGAAACGCTTCCCTGCGCGAACGGCTGACCAAGGCGGGCGCGCAAGCCCTTGAATCCTGCTCCGACCAGGATACGGCCGAAGCCTATATGCACCTCTAC
Organism: uncultured Desulfovibrionaceae bacterium; assembly: GCA_949741925.1. Lineage (GTDB taxonomy): Bacteria > Desulfobacterota > Desulfovibrionia > Desulfovibrionales > Desulfovibrionaceae > JAJDHY01. The sequence continues at coordinate 43,382 of CATJOY010000041.1, forward strand.
CTCAACTTTCTCTCTCCTAAAGGCCGGGAGCGGGCGCTCCTGAGAAACCGCTGATCCCGGGGCTTCGTCTGCCGCGCAGCAGCGTACCCTTCGCGCCGCCGGCTCGCGAAATTTCAGCTTCATGCGAAGGGGGCTTGCCAGAGCATACAGGAAATTATATCGTCAACCCCCATGGGATTCAGGATGGTATTCCTTTCGCCGTCCAACCGCGTCCGAAAAAAAGCCGCCCATGACAGCGCAGAGAATAGAATACGGGCTTTGCCACCAATCCGGGGCAGAGGATCAGCCGATTGTCGTTTCGGAGGATTCTCCCGCCGGAGTATAAGAATACCCAAGGAGGTCATGATGAGAAAAACGTTTCTCCGTATCGCCGTCGTATTGTGCCTCACCGTGTTTACCATGCCCGCCATGGCGGTTGCTCTGCCCAAGGTGGCCATACTTGCCACAGGCGGCACCATAGCCGGTCAGGCCGCTTCCGGCACCCAACTCACCGGGTATAAAGCCGGGGTGCTTACCCCGGAACAACTGATAGCTGCGGTACCGGCCCTGAGCGAGCATGCCCAGATCAGCGCCGAACAAGTAGCCAGTATCAGCAGCAATAACATGACCACCGAAATATGGTTGAAGATGGCCAAGCGCATCAATGAACTGCTGGCCGGGGATATAGACGGCATCGTCATCACTCACGGCACCGATACCATGGAAGAGACCGCCTACTTCCTGAACTTGGTGGTCAAAAGCGACAAACCTGTGGTTCTGGTGGGGGCTATGCGCCCGGCATCAGCCCTCAGCGCCGATGGTCCGTTGAATCTTCTCCAGGCTGTGGCCGTGGCGGGCAGCCCGGAAGCCAAGGGAAAAGGCGTGCTGCTCATTCTCAACGGCGAAATTAACGGCGCGCGGGATGTAGCCAAAACCAGCACAACCCAGGTAGAAACCTTCCGTTCCCATGATCTTGGCTTTCTCGGCTATGTTGTCAACTATAAACCCGTATTTTACCGTCTTCCCGCCCGCAAGCATACCGTTGAAACGGAATTCGACATCAGCAAACTGACCACGCTGCCCAAGGTCGAGATTGTTTACAACTATGTTGATCCCAGCTTGGACGCCCTGAACGGCATTATCGCCGGCAAGCCCGCGGGCATTGTTTCTGCCGGTACCGGCAACGGCAGCCTCTTTGATCCCTTTGAAATGGTTCTGGCCGATGCCGCCAAAAACGGCATCGCCGTAATCCGCTCCTCCCGCGTGGGCTCCGCCGTCGTTACCGATTTTCCCAAGTATGATGACAAAAACCTCCTTCCCGGCGATAACCTGAGTCCTCAAAAAGCCCGTATCCTGCTGATGCTGGCCCTGACAAAAACCAAGGATCTTCGAGAAATCGCCCGGATCTTCCAAACGTACTAAACAACTATCTAACGCCTCGGTGCAGTACATCCCCTGGCGGTCGAGGCTCTGCCCCTACCGCTGGGGGAATGATTTTCCGGCCCCTTGGTGGGAATGAAACAGGTACCGTGACAACGCTCTACTACCCTCCAAATGCTGCGCCCTCGCCTTCTCTCTGACGAAAAATTGCTTTTTCTCGGTCGTCCGCAAGGATTTCATGAACCTCCAGATAGCGGTTGTATCTGCCTCCCCCACTTCGCTTCCCCTGTATCATGCTCCATTTTCCCGCCTCTTGGCTCTTGCCGTCCGGTGAGGGAAAAGGTAAAGTTCTTCGCTCATCATCTGCTCTCCGATTTTTGTAACAAGGATACTCCCGGCCATGAAATACGATCCGCAGGTTATTGAAGCCAAATGGCAAAAAAAATGGGCCCAAAACCATAGTTTCCACACGAAATTCCGCAAGGATATGCCCAAGTATTACTGTCTGGAAATGTTCCCCTATCCTTCCGGCAAGATCCATATGGGGCATGTCCGCAACTATTCCATCGGGGATGTGGTGGCCCGCTTCAAGCGTATGCAGGGCTTCAACGTGCTGCACCCCATGGGGTGGGATGCCTTCGGTTTGCCTGCGGAAAACGCGGCTATTCAGCATAACACCCACCCGGCCGAGTGGACCTACGCCAACATCGCCGCTATGCGCGAGCAGCTCCAACGGCTCGGCTACTCCTACGATTGGGAGCGGGAACTGGCTACCTGCGATCCTTCCTATTACAAATGGGAACAGCTCTTTTTCCTGCGTTTTCTGGAAAAAGGGTTGATGTACCGAAAAAAAGCCGCCCAGAACTGGTGCCCCAAATGCAACACCGTGCTGGCCAATGAACAGGTCATCGAAGGAAAATGCTGGCGCTGCGACAGCGAAGTTGAACAAAAGGAACTGACCCAGTGGTTCGCTCGGATTACCGACTATGCCGACGAACTGTTGGCAGATCTGGAAAAGCTGCGGCAAGGCTGGCCCGAACGGGTGCTGAGCATGCAGCGTAACTGGATCGGCAAATCCGTGGGGGCGGAAATCCAATTTCCGCTGGAAGGTTCCAACGAGCGCATCACGGTATTTAGCACACGTCCGGATACGGTGTACGGCGCCACGTTCATGAGCTTGGCGGCCGAACACCCTTTGGTTGAAAAACTCATTGCCGGCAAGCCCGAAGAAGCTGCAGTGCGCGCCTTTGTGGAAAAGACCCGCTCGCTGGAAAAACACCTCCGCGGCTCCGACGCCATGGAAAAGGAGGGGGTCTTTACCGGCGCATACTGCCTCAATCCCTTTACCGGAGAGCGCATGCCCATTTGGGTAGCCAACTTTGTGCTGGCGGATTACGGCACCGGCGCGGTCATGGCCGTTCCGGCTCACGACGAGCGGGATTTTGACTTTGCTCTCAAATATAGCCTCCCCATCCGCGTGGTCATCCTGCCCGAAGGCGAATCGGTTGTTCCGGCCAAACCGGCATCGGCCTACACCGGCCCCGGCCTTATGGTCCAATCCGGGGAGTTTGACGGCACGCCCAATGAAGACGGCAAGCTCAAAATTGCCGCATGGCTGGAGAAAAACGGCTACGGCAAGCGCACCGTGAATTGGCGCCTCAGGGATTGGAATATCTCCCGCCAGCGCTACTGGGGCGCTCCTATTCCGGTGATTTACTGCGAAAAATGCGGCCTGGTGCCCGAAAAAGAAGAAAACCTGCCGGTGGTCCTGCCGCTGGATATCAAAACCCATAGCGACGGCCGTTCCCCCTTGCCGGATTCCCCCTCTTTTTATGAGTGCGTCTGCCCCCAATGCGGCGCTCCGGCCCGGCGCGAGACGGATACCATGGATACCTTTGTGGAATCCTCCTGGTATTTTTTGCGCTTTGCAGATGCCGTCAATACCGCCGAACCCTTCAGCGCCGAAGCCGTCCGCCAATGGCTGCCCGTAGATCAATATATCGGCGGCGTCGAGCACGCCATTTTGCACCTGCTTTACTCGCGCTTTTTTGTCAAAGCCCTGCGCGACTGCGGTTTCCCCTCGCTGGATGAACCCTTCGCCAACCTGCTGACCCAAGGCATGGTCCTGATGGATGGGGCCAAAATGAGCAAATCCAAGGGCAACACGGTGGACCCCAGCGAGATGATCGCCCGCTACGGCGCGGATACAGTCCGCCTTTTCTGCCTGTTTGCGGCCCCGCCTGAACGGGATTTTGATTGGACCGATTCCGGCATTGAAGGCTCTTCCCGTTTCATCGGCCGCATCTGGCGGTTGGCGGAAGAATTGGAAGGCAAGATCCCGGCAGTTCTCCCGGCCTCTTCCACGGCCGAAGATGCCGCGATTCCTGCGGCCCGAGAGTTGCGGCTCAAGGAGCACGCCACTATCAAGAAGGCCGGAGCGGATATTGCTCAGAAGTTCCAGTTCAACACGGCCATTGCAGCGGTTATGGAACTGGTCAACGGCATCTATCTCGCCAAAGATGAGCTCCTGGCCGACGAAAAAGGCCGCAAGGTGCTGGGCTCTTCCCTGGCCACAACCCTGGCTCTGCTCTTCCCGGTAACCCCGCACCTTTGTGAAGAAATCTGGGAACGTATGGGGCAGGAAAACGAACTGGGCAGCCAAGCATGGCCTGAATACCGAGAGGATGCTCTGGCCCGGGAGACGTTGACTGTGGTAGTCCAGATCAACGGCAAACTGCGCGGTAAAATCAGCGTGGCCGCGGATGAGGAGAAGGAAGCCGTTGAAAAAGCCGCGCTGGCTGAACCCAATGTCAGCAAACATCTTGAAGGGCTGACCATCCGCAAGGTTGTGGTCATTCCGGGGAAACTCGTCAATGTTGTGGCATCCTGACCGTTCGCGGTCTTTGCTGCCCTGCGGCGTTCTTCTCTGGCTCCTGCTGCTGCCGGTTTTTTCCGGCTGCGGCTATGGCCTGGGCACACGATCCGCCAGCATTTTTTCCGATGCCGACGGCGCCCTAAAAACGCTAAAGATCAAGAGTGTGGAAAACCCTACTCTTGATACCTGGCTGCCCTATGAACTCCGTTCGGCCATCCGCGATGAAATTGCGGCCCGACGGTTGGCGATCTGGGTAGATTCCGGCCGGGCTGACTTTGAGCTGGATATTAAGGTAGTTTCCTATACCTACCGTACCTGGGTCTATGATGATCAGGATGTTTCTCTGCTTTTCCTGGCAGATATGATTATCGAGGCCACCGTGTACCGGGGGAACTCCAATGACGTAGTGTGGCGTTCCGGCCCGATCCAGTACTCAGATACTTACGAAACACTGGAGGAACGAAAGGCCGCCACCAACCTGCTTCGGGAGATCGCCCGGCTTCTGGCGGATAGGATGCGCCAGGTTTTTTGAGCCGGTGAGAGAACACGGAGCAGTTCCGTGCCGCCGAACGCATGCGTTAAGGATATGCCTGTGGCAGCCACCCCCGGGTTCACTTTCTGCGTCTGTCCCGACAGCCGCCTGATCCGCGCTCATATCGAGAGTGCTCTAGCTGCTTGCCCTCCCGATGGCACGAACCAGAGTCGGGAACAGCTTGCCTTCTGGGGTGACGAAGATCTGCCGCAAAGTTTTTGGGAAACCCTTACTCTCCAGGGGCTTATCCATTCGCCCAAGGCCCTGATCATCCATAGAGCCCACAACCTGCCCGTTGAAGCCTGGAAGCGGCTTTCTCGGGCACTTGGCGCGGTTGCCAGCGATACTTGGGTTTTTCTCGAGCTTTCTGTGGCCTTTGAAAAAGGCAAGCCCAAAGTGCCCGCCCACATCCTGAAACTGGCCTGCTGGAAGTTTGCGGAAAAGCACAACTGGATCTGGACCTCGCCGGGGCTGGACCAGCGCTCGCTCCCCCGTTTCCTCCAAGCCGAAGCTTCCCGGCTCGGTCTCGTCTTTTCACCCGGCGCCCTGGAAGCTCTCACTAAACGCCTGCCTCAGGATGCCGCCGCCATCACCATGGAAATGGAAAAACTGTTTCTGGCCGTCGGGAATGATAACCGTATTCTGCCCGAACATGCAGATCTTTTAGCTTTTGAGCCCGAACCGGATGTTTTCAGCCTGCTCCGACGCATGCAGCAAGGCGGCTCCGTTACCGCAGTCTGGCACGACGCTTTGGGCAAAGCCGGTTCGGATAGTATGCTCTTCATGTTCCTCGCCGTGCTGCTGCGTGAGGCAAGAACCCTATGGCAGCTCCTGGCCGGAGAAAAGGTCTGGTTGCCTCCTCAGGTTCAAGAAAGCAAATTCCGCCTGGCTCAGAGCCTCGGCTATGCCGGGGTATCGAGGCTCTGGCATCTTGCCCTGGAAGCGGAAAAAGCCGTCAAAAGCGGAGAACGTACTGTGGATCAGGCTATGGAAGGCCTGATCGCCGGGCTTTTTTCCGTATTCAACGCCCGAAAACCCCGCTAAGGGCTATTTCTCAACGTATTTCGTCTATGAAAAGCCGAATTTTTGCTTCCGGCAAGGAAGATGGAAAAAATGGGCGAAGGCGCAAAGGCATACTCCACTCGGTTTTTCCGGCTGAGGCCGCCAGGACTCACAAGGCGACGCAGCCCCAAGGGAACGGCCCCCTAGGGGCTTTTCTTACTACAACGAGCCCCTTTCCCTCCTATGGAAGCAACGTCTGAGCGCAAAAGAAATAGGCTTTGTTCCCTTCGCCAGGGAGGCGAGGCTTGCCGCAAAAGCTGAGGGCATAAGGGATAGCATGGCCTCCATCCCAAGAAACGACTTACGGCTAACGAGAGCAGGGTGAGATAATAAATCCCCTTGCCACCCCGGGAGTACTGCTTATTTATGCTGAAGCACACGACAGGACACAGGAAACGACTGCGTGACAGATTCACGGGAAACCCCGCAGCGGTCCAGGATTATGAGATCCTGGAGCTTCTCCTGGGAACGGTGATTCTGCGGCGGGACACAAAGCCTCTGGCCAAGGAACTTCTCTTCCGTTTCCAAACCTTGCGGGGTGTTTTGGAGGCAAAGGAACCGGAGTTGTTAGCGGTTCCCGGGTTCGGTCCCTCCCTTGCCTCTTACTGGCGTCTTTTGCGTGAGTTGATAGCCCGGTACCTGGAAAGTCCGTTGCGTTCAAGAATGCAGCTGGCTACGCCCGACGCGGTGGCCTTCGCCGCCCGGCGACGTTTCGCAGGATTGAGCCATGAGGAATTCTGGATCGCCCTTCTGGATACCCAGAACTACCTCCTGGGCTGGGAACAACTCTCCCGAGGCGGCATAGACAGAGTCACTATGGACCCGCGAACCGTCATGGAACAAGCGCTCAAGTACAAGGCTTCGGGAATCATTTTGGTCCATAACCACCCCGGCGGCAACCCCAGCCCATCCGGCATGGATCTTACCCTGACCCGGAACATTATGGCCGCCGCGAGCGCATTAGGGATCCGTTTGCTGGATCACGTCATCGTTACCGATAGCGCGTGCTATAGCCTGGAGCAGGATGGCCTCCTGCCGGAAGTCAACAAAGGCCCCTAGATCGTTATACAAAGGAACGTACCATGTCCGATCAATATATTATAGAGCTCCCCGCCGATCTCAACGCCGAGCATGAAAACGCCGAGGCCCAGTCTCCTCTCGGGGAAGAGCGCCCCAAGGAGGAGGCTCCGGATTTTCCGGCGACGCTGCCGGTTCTGCCCGTGCGTGACGTGGTGCTCTTCAACTATATGATATTGCCTCTCCACGTCGGCCGGGAAGCTTCCGTGCAGGCCGTGGATGCCGCGCTCAACGGCAGCCGCTACCTCCTGGTTCTGACCCAAAAAAACGAGCAAATCGACGAGCCCACACAGGAAGATCTCTACCACACCGGCACCGTGGTTATGATCATGCGCATGCTCAAAATGCCCGACAACCGCTTAAAGCTCCTGGTACAAGGCGTCAGCCGGGCCAAGGTGCGCCATTTCATCGAGGGCAAGCCATACCTTGAGGCTGAAATCGAAACGCTGCCTGAAAAAGATGACGCGCCCATTCGCCTGGAAGTAGAAGCCATGATGCGCGCCGCGAGAGAACAATGCGAAAAGATCCTCTCCATTCGCGGCGTCTCCTCCCCCGAGATCCTGGGGGTGCTGAACAGCCTTGATCACCCCGGTAAGCTGGCCGATCTTATCGCCTCCAACCTGCGGCTTAAGACTTCGGACGCCCAAGAAGTATTGGAGTGCGTCGACCCTGTCGAACGGCTGCGCCTGGTCAATCGCCACCTGAATAAAGAAGTGGAACTAACCAGCATGCAGGCCAAAATTCAGGAAAGCGCCCGCGAGGGCATGGACCGCGCCCAACGGGATTACTACCTGCGCGAACAACTTAAGGCCATCCGCAAGGAACTCGGCGAGAGCGACAACGATGATAACGACCTCAGCGAGTTGGCCGACGCCCTGGATAATGCCAAGCTTCCCCCGGAAGTGCGCCGGGAAGCGGATAAGCAGTTAAAACGCCTGGCGGCCATGCACGGGGAATCCTCCGAAGCCGCCGTAGCTCGCACGTATCTTGAATGGCTGGCGGAGCTGCCCTGGGAAAAACTCTCCAAAGACCGCCTGAACATCAAGAAGGCCAAGGAAATTCTTGAAGAAGACCATTACGGTCTGGAAAAAGTCAAGGAGCGCATCCTGGAATTTTTGTCCGTCAAAAAACTCAACCCCAAATCTAAAGGCCCCATTCTCTGCTTTGTGGGCCCTCCGGGCGTTGGCAAAACCTCTCTCGGCCGCTCCATTGCCAGGGCCCTAGGGAGAAAATTCCAGCGCATGTCCCTTGGCGGCATGCGCGATGAGGCGGAAATCCGCGGGCACCGTCGTACCTACGTCGGGGCGCTGCCCGGCCGCATCATCCAGATACTGAAGCAAGTCGGCACCAGAAATCCGGTAATCATGCTCGACGAAGTGGATAAAATCGGCGCAGATTTCAGGGGAGATCCCTCCTCCGCTCTGCTGGAGGTGCTTGATCCTGAACAGAACTTCTCCTTCAGCGATCACTACCTGAACGTGCCCTTTGATCTTTCCAAGGTCATGTTCATCTGCACCGCCAACAGCCTGGAAACCATCCCCGCGCCTCTCAGAGACCGCATGGAAGTTATCAGGATTCCCGGCTACACGATGCAAGAAAAACTGGCCATTTCCAAGCGCTACATCCTGCCCCGACAGGCCAAGGAAAACGGTCTTGCCGCCAAGGACGTGCGCATGGATGACGCGGTAATAACTTCTATCATCGAGGGCTATACCCGCGAAGCCGGGCTTCGCAATGTGGAACGCGAAGTGGGCTCAATCTGCCGCAAACTGGCCCGCCAGAAAGCCGAAGGAACCAAAGGCCCCTACCAGGTCACCGAGGATATGGTTGCTAAATTCTTGGGAGCGCCCCGCTTTACCCGCGAGGAACGCGAAAAGGAACTCCTGCCCGGGGTCGCCATGGGCCTTGCCTGGACTCCTGTCGGCGGCGAAGTGCTGAGCGTTGAGGTCTCCACCATGAAGGGCAAGGGCAGGTTGACCCTCACCGGCCAACTCGGCGATGTTATGAAAGAATCCGCTCAGGCGGCCGTCAGCTACGCCCGCAGCCACGCGGAAGATCTCGGCATCAAGACCGACTTTGCGGAAAAGCTGGATCTGCACATCCATGTTCCCGCCGGAGCTACCCCTAAGGATGGCCCCTCGGCGGGCGTAACCATGGCCACGGCCCTGATCTCCGCTCTGACCGGCAAATCCGTATCCCCAACCCTGTGCATGACCGGGGAAATCACCCTGCGCGGCAGAGTCTTGCCCGTGGGCGGCATCAAAGAAAAAATCCTGGCCGGGGTGACCCGCGGCTTTACCGATGTGACCATTCCTCGCCAAAATACGAAAGATCTCGAGGATATCCCGGCGGATCTTTTAGAAAAAATCAATGTCCACCCGGCCGATACCCTCGAGGATGTCCTCAAGCTGGCCTTTTCCGGCAAGAAATCCGCACCCCAAAAGGCAGCGGCCGCGAAAAAGACAACCCGGCGTGCCGGCTCCAGTAAAAGCGCTTCCGTCTAAAAGCGGATCATAAGGAAACGGGGGGCGCAAGCCCCCCGACCTCTTACCAACAACGGCGCCTCCTGCACCCGGGAGCAAGCTAGCGCTCCCGCATAGAGAAAGTCAGCCTTTTGCATCCAGACCGGCAGACTTCCTGCATCTTCGGCTCCGTGCGCAAAAATTCCCCCTTTCCGGGCACGCGTGCCGGAGGCCCAAGAAGCGGGTCCTTTACAAAAAGCCTCAAATCTCCCTGAGCAGGGTGTAGAGAGCCGCCTTATCCTCAAAGCCGACGCCGGGAATATCCGGCAACCCCACATAGCCGTTCTCCACGGCGATGCTGTCAGCAAAACCGCCAAAGGGTTGAAAAACATCGGGATAGGATTCGTTCCCGCCAAGATGAAGGCCCGCGGCGATGTTTAACGACATCTGATGACCGCCGTGGGGTACGATACGGCGAGAGGACCAGCCGAGTTCCTCCATCACCTTAAGGGTGCGCAGGTATTCAACTAAACCGTAAGAAAGGGCGCAGTCGAACTGGAGATAATCCCGATCCCGACGCATGCCGCCGTAACGCAGCAGGTTGCGAGCATCCTGGTGGGAAAAAAGGTTTTCACCCGTGGCCATGGGGTGCTCATACACCTCGCCGAGTTTCGCCTGGATTTCATAATCAAGAGGATCCCCGGCCTCTTCATACCAGAAAAGATTATAAGGACGGAGGGCTTCCGCATAGGCCAGAGCTGTTTTCAGGTCAAAGCGGCCGTTGGCGTCCACAGCCAGACGGCTGCCGTCGCCCACGACTTTGAGCACGGCTTCGATGCGCGCGATATCCTCTTCAAGGGAGGCCGCGCCGATCTTCATCTTGACCACGCTGTAGCCCCTATCCAGGTAGCTTTGCATTTCAGCCTGGAGCTTGGAATGATCCTTGCCGGGATAGTAGTAACCGCCGGCGGCATAGACAAAAACCCTGTCGTCGGCCTGGCCGCCTGCGTAGCGGTCCGCCAGGAGTCGGTACAAGGGCTTGCCTTCGATCTTGGCCACGGCGTCCCAAACGGCCATGTCAATGGTGCCCACGGCCACGGAACGCTCACCGTGGCCGCCGGGTTTCTCGTTGCGCATCAAAGTTGCCCAGATGGCAAAGGGATCCAGGTTATCATGCTCTTCATCAATGAGCATTTTGGGATCGGCCTCCCGCAGGCGAGGGAAAAAACGCTCGCGCATCAGTGAACCCTGACCGTAGCGGCCATTGGAGTTAAAACCGTACCCGACCACGGGCTTGCCATCGCGCACTACATCCGTAACCACAGCCACGGTCGAACAGGTCATTTTGGAAAAGTCGATGTAGGCGTTGGCGATAGGTGAAGCAATGGAGACGGTTTTTTCGCGGATATCCACAATACGCATCAGCACAATCCTCCGTTCTTCGGCAGGGTTATAGTATTTTCCGTAGTCTGAAGCCGGAATGCCGAAAACCTTCAGACCAGCCCGGCCGGAAGCCGCTGCCCTATCGCACAAAACCCGAGCCGTTGCTCAAGAACTTCCGGCGCTCAAAACCCGCCTGTAACCATCCGTGGCAAGGATTTGCAAGCAAATTCTTGCAGAACAGATATGCGATATGCTGTGTCCCCCCAAAAACCAGTCTCCCGGAAAGCCTCAGGCCGGCGCGCCTGAGGCCTCGTTGCTACTCCGCTATTTTCTCCCACCAGTGGGGAAAGCTTTGGGAAGGATTCCCCGGAAATACCGGTTCCCCTATCCGAGGAAACAGCACCCGGAAGGCCGTATCCCCGGCGGCCCGGACAAAGCGGATATACGGATCATCCCAGGCATGGCCGGCCATAGCAAACTTCCCGTTGTGCCCGGGCATGACGGCTGCAGCCTTTAGATCCGCGGCGGCCTGGGCGCTCTCCTCAGGCGCCATATGAATATACGGCCAGCGCGGGTCATACTGGCCATCTTCAAGAAGGGCAAGGTCAAAGCCGCCCCAACGTTTCCCGGCTTCGGCAAAATGTGGCCCATAGCCCGTATCGCCGCTGATGAAAATCTTACGCTCCGGTGTTATCAAGGCAAACCCGACCCACAGGGTTTTGTTGCGGGCGAGGAGACGCCCTGAAAAGTGGCGGGCAGGAAGCACATGGACGCGCAGCCCATCGCGGAGCCTTAGCTCATCGTACCAATCCCCCTCGTGAATGATCGTGGCCGGGAAGCCCCAATATCGAAGATGCGATCCCACCCCAAGGCCACAAACAACCTCTCCGATGCGGGGCAAAAGAGCCCTCAGGGTGGGATAATCAAGGTGGTCCCAATGGTCATGGGTAATGAGCAGATAGTCTATATCCGGCATATCCTCGGGGGCGTAGACGTTCGTTCCGGCAAAGGCACGGTTGAACAGGGAAAACGGCGCGGCATAGTCGCTGAAGACCGGGTCAACAAGGATGCGCTTGCCCCCGAGAAGCATAAAATAGGAGGAATGCCCAAGCCAGACCACAACATCTTCCTCAGGGGGCAGGGCCTTGAGATCGGTTTTGACCGCGGGCACAGCGCATTGCGGGGCGGAGCGCCCGTCACGGCTCGCATTATTGCCGAGCAACACAGAAAAAAAGCTGTGCCCCTCAGCGAACTGCGGTGTTGCAATCAAATTACGGAATTCACCACCGCCATACTGTGGCGATTGCTCCAGGCGGGCCAGGTCCGCCCCGTGCGGATGCCGGCCAAACTTTGGGGAAGAAAAAGCATATCCCACCATCAGCGCAGCCCCTATCGTAAAAACAAAAAACCAACTGCATTTTGCCTTCCCTATGCGGACCATCGGCACTCCTTGTTATTGCCGATCACGCTGCCGGACGGCATCCGCGCAGTTCCAACGCGCAATGAAAAAGACCAGCTCATGCCCTTAGTTCTCCGCCAGCGTAAAGAATTCTCGATTATCATCGGCATTCTTAAAAGTTTCCACACCGAAATCAACGCGCCCGATCTTTGGCAGGCGGCTGACGCTTTTCTTTCTACTCATAGTGAACAGAAGACGACAACCGAGCCAATAGAAGATGCCGCCAACCGTATTTTATCGCCGCTGAGCCCGTTCCAGATAATCCAACAGGACACGAGCCAACAGGCAGAAGGCCAGGGTAACGCTTACAAAACGCGCCAGGAAAAACGCCGGGGTCTCCGGAAAAATTTTCGGCCACCCCAGCAACACCATGTCGCTCCACAGCCTGCTTTCCACAAAAGCAACGCCGCCAAAGGCCAGCAGGACCACCACGACCGCAGGCCAAACACGCCCCAAAACCCGCTGCATCCGGCTCCACACCCGCTGACCGTGCAAGCCCAAGTGAAAGGATGCCAACACGAAACACCAAGCCGTAGCCGCGGTGTGCACACCGCGCCCCCACCAGGTCATGGGAAAGGGCACAAAGGAAAACACCTCGCCCGCCATAGCCAGCGAACTGGCAATGAGCGCTGCGCTGCCCAGCATAAGCCCGGCATCCGTGGCCGTAAGCAACACGCGCCTGGCATTCCAGCGGCCTCGGCCCAAAGCGCGGTACCAGCCCCGGTTCAGGGCATGGTGACCGAGCAAAAGGACCAGAAACGCCGCGCCGCAGACCCCGTGCAGCAGCAACCCCAGGGTGAACGGATACCCCATAAGGGCGAGCATAAGCCCGTAGAGGGCCACATCCACAGCAATTTTTACAGTGCGGCGGGGATTCATCGCACCAGCCCGCTCGCGCGCAACCACTCCTCTATACCCTCCGCAAGACCGCGCCCGCCTGCATAGTGGAATTCAAACCCCACCCCGATGTACGCTCCGGGGACGCTTTTAGCGAGGTCTGAAACGCTGTCGCCCCACACAGTGCCGCCGTGGCTGCTGAAAGGAAGGATGATCTTGCCCCGGAAGTCGTGCATTTCCAAAAAGGAAAGAACCGGCATGGGCATGGTGGCCCACCAAGTAGGATAACCCAACAAAATAACGTCATACTCGGCCATGGTATCCACTCGCGCCGTCAGCGGAGGACGGACGCCCTGGTTCAGATCCGCCTGGGAGACCTCGTAGATGCTGCCTCGGTAAGGATTCCGCATGGTGATCTCGAAGCGATCGGCGCGCAAACGCTCGCTTATGATGTCGGCGGCGCGACGGGTATTGCCCGAATAGGAATAGAAGGCCACCAACACCCGGGGCTGCTCCGGCAGGGAGGGACGCCAAGGAGCCGCGGTCTCTACCGCCTCGTCACGAGGAGCGGCGTTACGGCAGATGCGAAACCCCAAATTCGGATCTGCGTCGGCGGGATTGGTGGCGGAGCGGTAAGCGCTGCGCAGATGCTTGCCAAAATCGTTATACCCGCCTCCTCGGTTGACACGCAGAGTGCCTGAAACCGGACCTGCGGGGTCGCTCGTCTGGTCCGGGGCGTAGGGGCCGTAGTAATCAAACACCCATTCGGAAACGTTGCCATGGGTATGGTGCAGGCCAAAGGCATTGGCAGGCAAGGCATCCACCGGCATGGTTTCACCCCGGTTGTGGCTGGGCCTCACAGTGGGATCACGCCGGGTCATATAGTTTTCTTCGATCAAGTACGGGTAGGTGGCTTCAAAATTGACGCTATCGCTGTGCACCTGGTTCCCCACGTTAAAAACGGTGTCGCTTCCCGCACGGGCGGCGTACTCCCATTCCGCTTCGGTCAGCAGACGGTATCCGTTAGCCCTGCGGTTCCAGCGCACGGCCTCCCCATCGATGTCATAGACCGGTTCCAGGCCTCGATGGTTGCTGAGAGCATTGCAGTAACGCACGGCGTCAAGCCAGGTCACGTTCTCCACGGGCAGGCGGGCCCCCTTGTTTGCGCTGGGATTTTCTCCCATTATGGCTTCATAGTCAGCCTGGGCAACCTCGCAGGAATCCACATACAAAGGGCTGATAGTTACCTGATGCCGGGTTTCATCATTGCCGCGCTGGCGCTCCGTTGCCGGGCTTCCCATAAAAAAGCTGCCGCCGGGCAGGAGAATAAAGCCGTCTTCAGGAGAAGCGGCTTCCGCACCCCGGGCCGTACCGGTCGCCATGAACAAACAGAACAAGAACATGGCTGCCGCGCTTTTGAAACAAACGCGCATCGAAAAACCTCCGTCATTTTTACAGTGCGCCTCCCCGCTGCGGGAGGTTGCCGTTGTCTCTTGCTTTGGCGGCAACTATCGACGCGCGCGGGCCTGGAGACAAGACATGATTCTCTTAAAAAATTGCCTGATACTCCCAAAGATCCTCAGGACTGCATGCCGTATCGCTGCCCGTCGGCGGGATGCTCACTATTTGCCGTCAGCCGGATGCGCCGGTCTTATTGCTGTTCATTAGCCCGATTTTCCCCTATACTCCGAGGGCTATCGTTCGGCTTCCGGCCGACGCCCGCGGTGAGGCGGCCTCACCGCGTTCAAGACCATTGTTCTTCGGAATGCGCCCGGCAAAAAAATTCCGGGCATCCGTCACCACAACCTTGGAGACAGCTATGGATATCGCCCAAAAAACAGCAGAAGTTCTTGATTCCGTTGTTGCGCTGCGCCGCTACCTGCACGAAAATCCGGAAATCGGCATGCAGACGTTCAAGGGGACCAAACGGATCATCGAAGAACTGCGTCAAATTCCTGGCCTGGAAATCAAAGACCTCAACCCCGGCTGCATCGCTCTGCTCAAGGGCAAAGGGCCCGGCAAAACGCTTGCCCTGCGCGCTGATTTCGACGCCCTGCCTATTCAGGAAGAGAGCGAGCTGGATTTCGCCTCCAAAATCCCTAATGCCTGCCACGCCTGCGGCCACGATATGCACGGCGCCTGGCTGGTGGGGTGTGCCAAAATTCTTGCCTCCATGGCCGATCAGTTCAACGGCACCATCAAGTTCTTGTTCCAACCCGGGGAGGAAACCCTGGAGGGCGCCAAACACATGATCGCTAACGGCTGCATGGAAAATCCCAAGGTAGATGCGATCATAGCCGCCCATGCCTGGCCTTTTGCCCCGGCAGGTTCCGTGGCCCTCCGCAGCGGCCCGATGATGGCTTCTTCGGACATGATCGACATAACCATCCAGGGCCGCGCCGGTCACGCCGCGCAGCCCCACCGCTCCATTGACGCAGTATTCATCGCCTCCCAAGTGGTCACGGCCCTCCAAGGCATCGTGGCCCGCCAGACGGATGCCCTGGAGCCAGCCGTGGTGACCATCGGCACCATCAACGGCGGCACGGTGCGCAACATTATTGCCCCCGAAGTGACCATGACCGGCACAGTGCGCTGTGTTTCCAAGGAGGTCCGAAAAAATATCCAAACACAAATGGAACGCATCGTAACCAACGTGGCCCAAGCCTTTGAGGGCAAAGGTCTGCTCAACTACGAGCTGGGCACGCCGCCGGTCATCAACGATGAGGCTATGGTCTCCCTGGTACGCGCTGCCGCCATCCAGGCCATCGGTGAAGAAAATGTGCGGTCTATTCCCAGTCCAGTCATGGGCGGCGAAGATTTCTCTCTCTACATGGAGCATGCTCCGGGCATTTTCTTCCGTATCGGCTCCACCAACGATGACCCGCGCACCCATTTGATTGCCCACAATCCCAAGATTCGCTTTGATGAAAAAGCCCTGGAAGTAGCCATGAAGGTACTCTGCCAGGCCGCGCTCAATTATTTGCAGTAGCTTCGGCATTGCCCGAAGCCGCCGGCGCGGGCATCCCGCCCCGGTCCTCCCCACCCAGATGCCCCGCGCCCCTCACATTGTGGCAGCGGGGCAGGGTGAAACTGGCGAGGGCTACCCCGGCTCCGGACAGGGGAATGGTTCTCCGGCCAGGGATACGCCGGTATGTTGTGCCCCGGGCCGCCCGTGGGGGCATCCGAGAAAACCCAACAGAGGCGGGGTACTCCTGCCGGAGCACGACCACTACTTTACAGAACGCCTTAGCGGAGCTACATAAGAAGTTCCTAAAGCCGCCTTGCGCGGCATATATTTTTTATTTGGAGTTTTCTTGCGCAGCCTTCTTTCCCTCCCCAGGCGGTACCCGCACCAGGCGGCCCTGTTGTTAATCGCCATGACAACGCTGATCCGGTTTTGGTTTATCGGCTCCGGTCAGCTGGATTTGGTCCAGGATGAGGCCCAATACTGGGATTGGTCCCGCCATCTGCAATTGGCGTATTATTCCAAAGGTCCGCTGATCGCCTGGATCATTTCGTTTTTTACCGGCATTTTCGGTGATACCGAATTCGGCGTCCGTTGCGGCGCGGTTCTGGGGAGCCTCCTGGCCCAGTTACTGCTTTACTGGGGCGTAGCCGGGCTGATGCGACGCCCCTTCGCGGCGCTGCTTGCCCTTTTCATCGTCAACACCACCCCGCTGTTTTTGGCCTCAGGGGTGCTGATGACTACTGACAACCCGTTAATGGTCTGCTGGCTGGCGGCCATGTTTAGCCTGCACGCCATGATAGAACGGCCCGAATCGCCCTGGCCGCCGCTGATCCTGGCTCTGGCCATGGCTGTGGGCCTGTTGGCCAAATACATTATGTTGGCCATGGCGGGCGTTGCCTTTATCCATGCCCTGTTGCTGCACCGGCAAGGGCTGTTGCCGCGCGGCCACCTGCAACGGCTCCTTCCGGCCCTGATAATCGGCATGGCCGTAGGCCTTGCGCCCATACTCATCTGGAATGGGAACAACGATTGGGCCAGCTTTCGCCATGTGGGCAGGTTGGCCGGCATCGCGCCTGCGGCCTTGGAAAACCCGCCGCTGATCCGCTTTGACCGCTTCCCGGAATATATCGGTTCGCAAATAGGTCTCCTGCTCCCTTGGTGGTTCGTTTTCATGCTGCTCGGCGGCTGGCGGTCCCTGAAGCGCCTCTGGGGCCTTGGCTGGTTTTGCGATGCCGGCGGCCTCCGCAACGCCGAGGCTCTGCGCCGGGATAGCTTACTCTGCGCAGCTTTCTGGCCGCTGTGGGGCTTCTTCCTGCTCTGGAGCTTCCACACCAGAATCTATCCCAACTGGTCCGCCATGAGCTACGCGGCAGGCTTTATTCTGGCGGCTCTGGCACTGGAAGACCTGCTCGCCCCCTCCCCGGCGCGCAGCCCGGATGCCGGCCACAATCCGAAGCATCCCCCCGAAAGCTCCCCCCATCCGTTTGCAGCTCCTTCTTTTGAGCAAACCACCGCGACCTCCGAAACGACCGCTGATTCCGCCCACGGCGGAAACACGGAGGGCTCGCCCCGACCTGAGCCGGGCACGGTCGGCCCTCGGCTCTCCCAGCGCCTGGTCCCGCTATGGTTCATCCTGAGCCTGGTTATCTACCTGGCCATACATGCCCAAGAACCGCTCTCCCGGTTCCTTCCGCCGCAATACAACCCGACGCACCGCCTTAAAGGCTGGTCGGATCTCGGCCGCAGGTTGGAAGAAATCCGCCTTGCCATGCCCGACCCGGAAAAGGTGTTCTTTTTTTCCGATGCCTATGATGTCACCGCCGCCCTGGCCTTCTATATTCCCGGCCGTCCGGTAGTTTATTGTGCCGATTTCGGACGCCGCCTCAGCCAGTATGACCTCTGGCCCGGCCCCCAGGAAAAACAAGGCTGGGATGCGGTGTATGTCCGCCGGGTTCCCTTCAAAAAAATTGACGCCTCTCTTGAGGAGATGTTCGCCGAACAAGGAACGCCGGAAGCCTTTCATGCCAAGCACCGAGGCAGGCCGGGCCGCAGTTTCGGCATCATGACCCTGCGGGATTTCAATGGCTACTGGCCTCGGATTAGCGGAGGCATCTACTGATGGATGCTTTTGTCTGCCTTCGCTGCGCGGCAGTGAACCCTACCTGCTGCCGGATGGACCCAACCTGCGCCCACCTCTGTTTCCCTTTATCCGCCCCGGAAAAAGACCGCCTTTCGCCCCATGCTCGGGCCATGGGCCTGCCTGCCGCCGCCGTTGAAAAAACCAGCGAAGAGTTCCTCCAGGCCATGCGTTCCCTCTTTCCGGATCGAAAAAGCCGGATCAATACCTTGTTCCCCATTCCGGGGGAACATCTCCGGCTGCCCACTGCGCCGGACGGCGCCTGCCTCTTTCTTTCGGAAGAAGGATGCCGCTTGCCCGGCTCGGCCAGGCCGTGGTATTGTCAACTATTCCCAATGTGGATACGGAGGGAAAGGCTCGATATGTTTCTCCCCGGAGACTGTCTGGTTGCCCGGGAAGCTCGGTCCCTCAAGAACAGCCTGGAACTTTTGGCAATGACCCGAGAAGAGGTCCGCAATCTTTACGCCGCCCTGTGCCGCGATTGGGGCCTGACTCCCGAAGAGGCCTGAAGGCCTTCTGTTCCCGGAAGCATTCGCCTTGAAACCATTACCCCCAAACGACCATGAAACGCATCATACTCTATAGTCTCCTTGTGCTGACAGGACTTTCCGCCATCGGCGCCTCCGCGGCCGCAGCCATGATCTGGTGGGCCTCACGCGACCTGCCCAGCTTCACCAAGCTGGCAGACTACCGGCTGCCGCTGGTGACCACGGTCTATGCCCGGGATGGCAGTATCATGGGCTATTTTTACAAAGAAAAGCGCTTTCAGGTGCCCATTGAACAGATGCCCGATCACCTGCGCTATGCCTTTATTGCCGCGGAAGACGCCAATTTTTACGAGCACGCGGGCATCGATCCCATGGCGATTACCCGGGCCTTTATCCGCAATCTCCAGGCCGGGCGCAAAACGCAGGGCGCCAGCACCATCACCCAGCAAATCATCAAACGTCTGTTGCTGACGGACGAACGTACCTATATCCGCAAACTTAAAGAAGCCATTCTGGCCTACCGCCTGGAAAGGTACCTCTCCAAGGATGAGATACTGACCATCTATCTCAACGAAATCTATCTCGGCAGCGGGGCGCACGGGGTTGAAGCCGCGGCCCGAGCCTATTTCGGCAAACACGTCCAAGAGCTGACCTTGGCTGAATCCGCCGTGCTGGCCTCGCTCCCTAAAGCGCCCACGACCAACAACCCCTATCGGGATCCGGAAGCCACAAAGGGTCGCCAAAGCTACGTACTCGGCCAAATGCAACGCCACGGCTGGATCACTCAAGAAGAGCGCGACGCAGCCTATGCCCAGCCCCTGCTCTATCAAAGCATGCCCGAGCCCTTTGAAAATCTTGGCAATTGGTATCGCGAAGAAGTGCGCCGCCAGCTCCTGGAGATGTTCAGCGAAGAAAACGTCCGGGCCCACAACATTCCCATCGAACTTTACGGCGAGGATGCCGTATACACCGCCGGGCTCCATGTGTACACCGCTATGGATCCGATCCACCAGTTGGCAGGGGAAACCGCCCTGCGCCGGAGTCTTCTTGAAACCACCAAACGACAAGGCTGGCGCGGCCCTTTGGAACGGCTGAGCCCGGAAGACTTTGACGCCTGGCTGGCCTCGCACCCGTTCACGCCCGAAGCGCTGGAAAACGCCGGGTGGGTTAAGGCCCTGGTCACCGAGGTCACCCCTTCGGAGGCCACTGTGCGCCTGGGAGAGTATACCGGTATCATCAGTGTCAAAACCATGGCCTGGTGCCGGGAGCCCAACCCCCGGCGGGCACCCGACGGCATCGTCATCAAGGATGCGACCAAAGTCCTTTCTCCCGGCAATGTTGTCTGGGTCTCGGCGATAGGCGCCAAGGGCACAGCCAACCCCGTCGGCTCTCCGGCCAAGGAGCCCGACGCCAAGGATAAAAACGGCGTTCCCGCCTATGATCCCGCGACCGTCACCCGGCAAACCCCCATCCAGCTTTCCCTGGAACAAAAGCCGGATGTGGAGGGGGCCTTGGTTTCGCTGGCCGTTCCCGGAGGCGATGTCCTGGCGCTGGTCGGCGGATATGACTTTTCCTACGAAAACCAGTTCAACCGGGCCACCCAAGCCCGCCGCCAGCCCGGTTCCAGTTTCAAGCCCGTGGTCTATTCCGCTGCCCTGGATAACGGCTACACCGCTGCCAGCCCCTTACAGGATTCCCCATACGTCACCATGGACGGCTCCGGAAAAATGTGGCGGCCTTCCAACTACGACAGCAAGTTCTTAGGATCGATGATTCTCCGCACGGCCCTGGCTAAATCCCGCAACCTCTGCACTGTTCAGGTGGCCCAGCGTATCGGCATGGAAACCATCACCCGGCGCGCCCGCGATCTCGGCATAGACGACAGGATTCCCAATGATCTGGCCGTCAGTCTCGGGGCCTACGATGTTTCCCCGCTGACCATGGCCCAAGTCTACACGGCCTTTGCCAACAAGGGCAAACGCATCACTCCCCGGTTTATCCTCTCGGTTACCGATACCTGGGGGCAAACCCTGGTCCGCAATGATCCGGTCGAAGTGCAGGCCATCAGTGAACAGAATGCGTATATCATGGCCACGCTACTCAAAGAGGTGGTCAATGCGGGCACGGCCAGCCGGGCTAAAGTGCTGGGACGCCCCGTCGGCGGCAAGACCGGCACCAGCAATGAGGAAAAGGATACCTGGTTCATCGGTATTTCCCCCTACCTCGTTACCAGCGTGTACACCGGCTATGACCAGGTGCGTTCTCTGGGGCGCTTAGAGACCGGCGGCCGGACCGCTCTACCCGCGTTCATCTATTACCGCCGCCAAGTGGATGAGCTGTACCCGCCTGAAGATTTCAGCCCGCCCGAAACCGGCATCACCACTGCCAGGGTGGACGGCAAAACCGGTCTGTTGGCCGGAAAAAACAGCGCCGATTCCTATGTGCTCCCCTTTGTCAAGGGCACAGAACCCCGGGCATATGGCGGAGCCAGCGATGTCAAAACAGGAGAAGATCTGATCCAGCAGCAGCTTTCGGGGTTCGGCTGGCAGTAGGGCAATCCAAGGTAAAACGTATTGGAATGCTTTATAAGGGCTGCTTCTCAACCTCTCTTCTTCTCCGCGAAAAACGGAGTGGTTTCTCTTGGTAAAAAAGAAGAGGAAGACATACCGGACGGATTCCGGGCTCAATTTTTCGGCTGTTGCTACCGAAAAAAAGCCGGCTTGGCAGCAGAAATGCAGGAGAAAAAGCCTCTGGTATCAGGTGCCGCCTCATAAGAGGCATTCCCTTCTCTCCGTGCTTCAAAAAATTCTCGGGTCATCCCGGCCCTCATCCCTTTTGCGAGAAGGCCGGTGACCTCCCCTCGGGCAGCCCGGGGGAGAGAGGAGCATTTCCCCTGGTGAAGTCCGGTGCCCCCGACCACCCGAGGCACCGGGAATAACAAAATACAACCATCCTCCTGCCGGCTTTCAAGCCTCCTCGCGACGTCGCGCCAGGGCCATTGCGCGCCGCTCTCCAAGGCCCAAACGGCAGCGCAGCATGAGCAGCGCCAGCCAGAACAGGGCAGCACAGAGCAAACAGGCATATATTGTCAGGCGCATTTCAGGCTCAAGACCATCGCCGGAACTCATGATGCCCACCGGGTGCCGGGCACGTTGCAATCGGGTAGCCAGAAAAACCAGCGGCACATCCAGAAAAGCCGCAATGCCCAGCACGGCCTGAGCCACGGCCCGGCGGTTTTCCGGGAGCCCCAAACCGCGCAGAATCAGATACCCCGCGTACATAAACCACATAACTAACGCTGTGGTCAGGCGTGGTTCCCAGGCCCACCAAACGCCCCACGCCTTTTTAGCCCAAACAGCTCCGGTGATTAGAGCCAACCCCGTGAACAGCACCCCGATTTCCGCTGCGCTGTTGGCCAGCTCATCCCAGAACGGCTTACGACTCCAAAGCCAGGCGACTGACCCCAGGAAAACCGCCAAAAAGCTGAGCATACCGATCCAGGCCAACGGCAAATGGCTGTAGAAAATCTTCTGCACCAACCCCATTTCGATCTCCAGGGGAGCGTAAGCATAGATCAGCCACTGGCAGCAGGCCATGCCCACCCCTCCGGTTAGGGCGAGGGCCATGCTCACCCCGGCGGCTCGGGAACCAAGAAAAGAGGAACGGGCCGGGCTGGCCGCGCGGCAACCCCCCTTCGAGGCGGGAGAGGGCGGAGAGTACGTCATGCTCCGGGCTCCCTGGAGGCCCCAACGGGCCTTGGAGCCGCATAGGCTCTTTGGGCGGGATACGGGATATTCCGGTTCTTCAGCATCAGCCCTCCTCACCGTAAACAAAGGGAAAAAGCACCAGGGCAGCAGCCAGAAAAATAGCGTCAAAGGCCGCGGCAAGCTCCATCCAGGAACGGATTTCCCCACCTAGGGCGGCCGTAAGCGCCGGGTTTGGAGCCTCCGCCAGCACCATGGAACTGACCCTGACAGCTCCCAAGAGCAGCGGGATCAGCAAGGGAAAAAGCAAGATGCTGCACAGGGATTCCCGGGCTCCCCGGCCGCGCGCCAGGGCTCCCAAAAGCGAACCGGAGGCGGCAATACCGATATCGGCCAGCGCAAGCATAGCGCCGCCTTGAATCGGGAAGGCCTCGGGAGAACGGCCGAGAAACACAGCCAGGGCGATAAGAAAAACCAGTTGCAGCAGCGCCAGAACAGCCAAACCCGCTAGAGCCTTGCCCAGCCAGAGCGCCTGGACCGGGACTGGTGCAAGCAGGAGCCCCAGGCGCTGGCCTTGGCCCTCTTCCACGGCATACAGGGCGGTAAAGATCAGGGTCTGGCAAAAGGCCGAGGCCAGCCAGAAGATGACTGCCGCGCCTGAACCGCCGACAGCTTCTTCCCCGGAAGCAGCCAGACTGAACAAAAAGATCAATAGCAACCCCAAAAGCAGGGCTTGAGCAAAAGCGGCTCCCCCCCGCAGCAACAGCCACAGATCCTTAGCGGCCAGCACCAGACTGAAGCGGATCATCGCCCGCCTCCGGCCTGCTCCCCGCAGACCGTCCGCAACCATCCGCACTCACCCGGCCGCTCCGTAAAAGAAAGACGTTTGCCTTTCAGCAAAACACAAACAGCCCCTGCAATCTCCCCGGCTAGAGACCAGGTTTCCGGAGAGTGGGTCACCCAAACAAGGGCGGCTCCTTCCTGCCGCAGATGGAGCACTTCTCGGAGCAACAGGGCTCGTGAAGCCGCGTCCAGCCCGGTCTCGGGTTCATCCAGCAAAAGAAGACGCGGCCGCCCCAAGAGAAGTCTCCCCAGGGAAAGGCGTTGGCTCATGCCCCGAGAAAAAGTTCCGACGGCATCATGGGCAAAGGGAGCGAGTTCCATCCGTTCCAGCATGGTCGGCAGTGCATTTTTGGGGAGGCGCCGGCCCGTGGTCTTGCCCCAGAAGGCCAGGTTTTCCAAGGCAGTTAATTCGGGATAGAGCATGGTTTCGTAGCCAAGATACCCAATGCCGCCTGGGGGTAGATTCCGGATCACCCTGCCCTGGTCCGGCCTGGTAAAGCCGCCCATGATGCGCAGCAGGGTGCTTTTGCCCGCGCCATTGGCTCCGGCCAGGTAGGTCAAGCTTGCTGCCGCCGCGTGAAAATCGATGTCCCGCAGGATCAGCCTCTCGCCGTAGCGCTTGGTAACGCCTTCAAGACGCAGCATTGTCGTCGGGTTCCCGGCTCCGGCCCCGTATGCCCAGGAAGGGGAACAGGCAGAGAGCAAAGCCGCCAATCCAGATCCAATTGACCAGCGGGTTGAGGCTGACCCGTACCTCCACGCGCTCCCGGTCCAACCCCATCAACGAAGCATAGAGCTGCGTGCCCAGACTAAATACCGTATGGGCCTCAGTAAAGGGCCGCCCCGGCATGGCAGCGTATATCCGGATTTGTGGGCGCAGGGTTCCGGCATCCCGGCCGTTCCGGGTCACTGCCAACTCGGCCTCTTCCCAGATATACGAGGGTTCCATTACCGCTCGGCCGTCCGCTTCTCGCCGCAGGCTCCCCACACCGTGCTCCAAAGAGTTGCCGCCGGTCACCCCACGCAGGGTAATGACGTACTCCCCCAGACGGTAGGCCTGGCCGGACTTTAACCGCAACGTTTCCTCAACCTTGTATGGCCCGGAAAAGCTTACCCCCAAGACCATCAGAGCAAAGCCCAGGTGCACACCGTGCGCCGCAACGGCCCGGGGGAGCTTCCGAAGCGAAGGATTACGGCCGAAGAGCAGAACCAGCGAAGCCGGAATACTGATGGCCGTTGCCGCCCCGGCCAGCGCTACAGGCCGGTCAATATCCAGGAGGAAGAGGGCAAAGCCCGTGCCCAGAAGCAGCAGGAGCAACACCGGCATCATACCCGTATCCTTGATGCCGCCCTTCCAGGACAGCCAGGGACAGAAAACCAGCATGGCTGCCAACAGCACGAAAAACGGCAAGCAACTCGTGTTGTAGAACTCCGGTTTGAACCCCTGCGGCGCATCAGACCACAAGCGGCTGACGACCGGCCATAAGGTGGCAGTCAGCACCACCACGGCCAAGGTCAGCATAACCCAGGCCACCAGAAGCAGCAGACCTTCCCGGCTGAACGGACCGGCCAGGGCTTCCCCGCGCCTGGTCCCCCGGATTGTGATCCATAGGGAAACGGCAGTCAAAAAGAGCACGAACAAAAGCAGCGGCACTCCAGCAGCGCTATCACCAAAGGCGTGGATAGATTTAACCACGTTGCCGCGCACGATATAGGTAGCAAAGAGCGCGCTGATCATGGTCAGGGCCATCAGCAACACATTGACCCGCCCAAGCTTGCTCCGGCTATTTTCAATGACCGCTGTGTGCAGATACGCGGTAGCGACCAACCAGGGAACCAGCGAAGCGTTTTCCACCGGGTCCCAGGCCCAATAACCGCCCCAACCGAATTCCATATACGACCACCAGCCCCCCAGAATGATGCCGGCGCTCAGGAACAGCCAGGCCGCCAGAATAAACGGCCTTGAGGCCGCAGCCCAGTGTACTTCGCCGGTTCCCTCCGAAGTGCGGCGCATGGAGCGTATCGCCCCCTGCCCTTCCCCAGCCACCATTTGGGCCAGCCCCAGACAGGCGGGCACCGTAAACCCGCCGTAGCCCAAAAACAAAAGAGGCGGGTGAAAGATCATCCCGGGGTGCTGCAACATGGGGTTCATGCCCGCACCGTCCGCCGGGGGCTCGGCATAGGCTAAAAACGGATTGCTCCAAGCGCCCAGAAGCAGCAGGAAAAAGGCCAAAATCAGTAAAAAAAAGCTCCAGAACCACTGATCCGTAGCCGGGGAGAGCCTCCGGCGCACGCGTGATCTGCCAAACAGCAGGCCCCCCAGGCTGACCGACCAAGCCCAGAACAAAAGCGAACCCTCCTGCCCGGCCCAGAATCCGGTCAACCGGTAAAAGAAGGGCAAAGCAAGCTCGGAATGCCCGGCCACATAGACGAGGGAGAAATCATTGCGAATAAAAGCGGCCGTCAAAATAGCCGAAGCCCCGGTCAGGAAGCCAAAAACCAGGGTGTGGGCTCGCCGGGCCCGAGCTGCTCCGGCAGTTCCGGCAGCAAAGGAGCCGCCGGCTCCAAAAAGCGCCACGGCCGCGCCCCAAAAGGCGAAGCCAAAGGCTAAGACGAGCAAGGTATAGGCAACGGCGCTCACGTCCTGTTTTCTTTCTTATATTTTGAAGGGCAACTGGTGGTCAGGCTGTGGGCCTCAAAGCGGCGGCCGGGGAGGACATCGCCCTCAACAATAACCTCAGCGCCGGGTTTGAAGGCATCGGGTACCGTCCCCTTATAGACGACACTGACCACGGCGGCCGGGTCCGCTGCATCCTGGAGGAGAAAATCCACTCCGGAGACTCCTTCAGAACGGATGATGCCTTCGGCCCGCACGGTACCGAACAGGCGTACCCTGCGCAGTTCCTCCGGAGCTTTGGCCAGCGCTTGGGAGACCTCCAAAAAATAGGTCCGCCCGGCGGCAAAGCCGCTATAGACAAGATAACCCGCACCACCGAGGAACAGCAGCAGGGCTACCAGATACAGGCGAGTGTTTTTATTCATAGAGTCTAGCTATCCGGTTTTATTCCTTTAGGCAAGCGGTCCAGGCTGGAACAACCACAGCGAGCAACAAAATGCCGGGAAACTCCCTGCCCGTTGGAGGACAAGAATTTCCCGGCTGCAAATAGGGTGCTTTTCGATAAGCGATTACCAGCCACAGCCCCTTCGGAGCGGTCACTGTCCGATCATGATCCGCAGAATTTCCTCGTCAGTCCGCCGCATGCCCTGGCGGGCCATACGCGCGACGCTGCTGATAGTTTCCTCGGGCGTGGCCATGACAATACCGTCACCGCCGCAGAAAACCGCGCCCTCCATAGCCATAGTAGAGCCGAGTATGGCAGCGTCCACAGCTGAGGCGATCTTAGCGGCGCAGGAAGCCTTAGCACCGTCGCAGACCATGCCGGCGACATTGGCCAGGGTGTTGACCACCGCATCCGCCATCTGCCCGCGACTGCCGCCATCCAAATACGTGATGGCCGCGCTGCTGCCGGCAGCGGCGCTCACCGCTCCGCAAAAGGCCGAGAGCTTGCCGATGCCTGATTTCAGATGAATGGCAGTCAGGTTGCTGATCACCAGAGCCCGGTAAAGCCGTTCTTCCGAAACATTCCATTCCTTGGCGTACTCAAGGACCGGCAACGATACGGTTATGCCCTGGTTGCCGCTGCCGGAATTGATCACCACAGGCAATTCACAGCCGTTCATCCGGGCGTCAGAGCCGGCGGCAGCCCGGGCGCGAGCCCGCGTGCGCACATCCGAACCAAAGTGGCGCAGCAGGGTCTTCCCAATGCGCGCGCCGTAATCCCGGGCCAGCCCCTCATCAGCAATACGGCTGTTGCAGGCAATCTGGCGGTCCAGCACGGCCTTGACATCCTCAAGGGCGCAGGTTTCAGCAAATTCAAAGATTTCCTCAAGGCTCATACCGTTCGCGGGGGCATCCGCATCCTTGCCGGAGCTGTGGGGCCCGCCCTGGATATAGCTGCCGTTTTTCCGCACACCGACAATACAAGTATGGCCCCCGGCGATCTCCACCACGGCGCTTTCACTTCCGGCCTCAACTGTGACAATAATGTGCAGGCTGGCTATGCCGGGAAGCATATCTACAGTACAGAACCCGGCCCGGACCAGTTCGCGCGTCCTGGCGATTTGTTCAGGCGTAACCTCCGCCACAACTTCCAGTTCCCTCTCCGGATTCCCGCCCACAGCGCCGAGCACGGCCGCGGCCTCCAGGCCCTTTTGTCCTCCGGAGTTGGGCACGATAACGCCCTTGACGTTTTTGATGATATTGCCGCTGGCAGCGACGGCCATGCGCTCCGGAAAACATCCCAAGGCCTTAACGGCCACAGCACCGGCATAGGCTACAGCAATGGGTTCGGTACAGCCCAAAGCGGGGACCAATTCGTTTTCCAGCACTTCTCTGTAGTTCTGATAGGTGGCAGCGTCCATAGTCCTTCCTTTGCAACGGTATGAGGCAGGCTTCCCCCGTTCTGAAAATTCGCCTTGCTTGATCCGGTTACTTTAGCAAAGAGTATGCCACATGGAACAGCAAAGAATGGAGAAGACGCGCGCGCCCCGGGGGAAGGCTGGACAGGATAGCGGCGCTGCGTATATTCTGCGGGAAAGCTACCGGAATGCGCCATGACACCACCCTCCAGCCTCATGCAGATCCAGCCGTTCATCCAGGCTTATGCCCTGGCTGTTTCCTCTATTCTGGATGCGGCGGTAACCGTAGTGGACAGCGATTTGGTCCGGGTGGGCGGCACGGCCAACTATGCCGGTCAAATCGGTAAAAAAATCAACCATACAGCCTTTTTCGGCGGGGTTCTTCAATCCGGCAGGCCCGGTTTTATCAAGGATGTCAAAAAAGAAGGGCACTGCATCGGCTGCGAGCATCAGGATGCCTGCGAAGAGCTGGCGGATATGGCCTATCCGGTCTTTCTGGATAGCCAGGTAGTCGGGGTAGTGGGCATCATCGCCTTCAAGGAATCCCAGCGACGGCGACTGCTGCGGGATCAAGATAAGCTCCATGAATTCCTGAAATACATGTGTATGCTCATCGAAAGCAAACTCCAGACCCTCCGGCGCACGCAAGCATTGGAACAGCAGATGGGCGCGGTCCTCAGCCTGGAAAAAAAGCATCTGGAAGAAACGCCTTTTCTCGGCAGCAGCCGGGCCATTCGTGAAACTCTGGCCCTGGCGGAAAAAATCAGCGCTTCGGATTCCACCGTTCTGCTCAGTGGAGAAAGCGGCACGGGCAAAGAAGTGATGGCCAGGTATATCCACAACCTGAGCCCCCGCGGCAGCAGGTTGATGACCTCCATCAACTGCGGCGCTATCCCTGAAAGCCTTGTGGAAAGCGAGTTGTTCGGCTATGAGGAGGGCGCGTTCACCGGCGCTAAAAAAGGCGGGCAACCGGGCAGGTTCGAGCTTGCCGAGGGCAGTACCTTGTTCCTGGATGAAATCGGCGAAATGCCCCTTCAGGTGCAAACAAAGCTGCTGCGGGTGCTCCAGGAACGAACAGTGCAGCGCCTGGGCGGAAAAAAAGCCGTGCCCGTCAATGTGCGCATCATTTGCGCCACCAATAAAGACCTCAGGCAACAAGTTGAGGCAGGCTCCTTCCGCAACGATCTTTACTACCGCCTCAACGTTATCCCCATTGCGCTTCCGCCTCTGCGGGAACGCCCTGAGGATATACCCCTGTTTATCGAACATTTTATCACGCGCTACAACCAGGTGCTCAAAAAGAACATTGTCGGCCTGGATGAGGCAGCCCTTGAGGCCTTTCTCTCCTACGACTGGCCGGGCAATGTGCGCGAGCTACGCAATCTTATTGAGTATCTGGCCAATATCGTGGATGGCCGAACCATCCGCGTTCTTGACTTGCCTGATCATTTTCTGCTCAAAGCCCGCCGACAGCCCGCCCGGCAGACACTGAAAAGCATGATGGAAGAACACGAAAAGCTGCTCCTCAGCCAATTGGTCGCTGAAGCGAATACAGCGGCGGCCAAAAAAGCGCTGGCCAAACGCCTGGGCATCAGCAGCGCCACCTTGTACCGCAAGCTCTCCGAATACAGCCTGCTCTAGGGGGATTTCGCAGGCCTGCGAAATCTTTCTCATTATTGAGAAAATTGTTCACCCCCACGGGGAAAACAACCGTTCTCTCGGCAGGGGCAGCGCATTCTTTCCCAATTTTGAGAATATCCTTGCGGGTCAAAGACCCCACGGATGCGAAGCAAGCACCAAGAAAAAAATTCTGGGGGGGGCCTGTTCCACCCGACAAGGGCATGATGCCCCGGCAGGACACGGAACAGCACTCCCCACGGGGGGGCATCAAGAGCGGCAGGGGCTTGACCTTCGTGCCGGGGCGGGGCATAGGGCGTTTTTACCCTGTAACCCGGATGCTCCCATGTCTAGCCCTCTACCCCCCTCCCTCATGACCATCGGCCTGCTGTTGTGCTCTAACCTGTTCATGACCTTTGCCTGGTATGGTCATCTCAAATACCGCTCAACCTCTCTTTTCATCGTTATTCTGATTAGCTGGGGCATTGCCTTTTTTGAATATTGTCTCCAGGTGCCGGCCAACAGGATCGGGTACGGTTACTTCAACGCCGCCGAACTGAAAACTATCCAGGAGATCATCTCCCTGAGTGTCTTCCTGGTTTTTGCCGTGCTGTATCTGGGGGAACCCCTTAAATGGAACTATATTGCGGGCTTTGCCATGATGGTTGCGGCCACCTTTATCATTTTCAAGGAATGGTGAGTGGCGAGTTCCGGATACACCGCGCTTTTAGATCACTATACCCCATCCGCAAGGCATAGCCGGGGTATGCGGCGAAGGCGGAGCACACTCCGCCGCAGGCGAGACAGCTCGTATGGATAGGCCACGAGCCCATTGGCCCCCTTTGCTCTTCCGTCAGCTCTGCCTGCTGGCCGCAGTGCTGGGCATCCTATCCCTGCGCCATCCCCTGCCTGCGCTGACAGGATTCCTGCTGCTGGCGCTCCTGGATGGAAAACGCTCCCGCGAACCGGCGGCCCTGTTGCTGCTCTGCCTCTCGCTCAGCCTGGGCTACGGCCTGGCCCGGTGGAGCGAACCGGACCTCCGGCCGGAACTTCCCGGCTGGGCCCGGCAGGCTCTGTCGCCTTCAAACGAGGCCCAAAGCCCGTTTTACCGGGGTATTGCAGTAAAGGCTGCAATCAAGGAAGTAAGCCCTCTGCCGGGTGCTCGGCTACGGGTCATTCTGGAAAACGTTCGGCCCGCGCCCGGTTTTCCCGGTCCGGCCGAGCCAAAGGAGGCAGGCCCCGCGCCGAAGGCCGAGGCCCTCCCCGGAAATCTTGTGCTGACCTGGCAGTCGCCGCCGCCGGAACTCCTCATCGGACCGGGGATGACCCTCCAGGCCGTGCTCAAGCTGCGGAAAGTGCGCTCCTTTGCCAACCCCGGCACGTGGGATTCCGAAGCCTACTGGCGGGATCAGGGCATCATGTTCCGGGCCTGGATCAAGGGCGACGGGCGTTCCCGACACGCCCCTCCGGTCCGGCTGTCCGGTCGGATCTCCCCGAGCTGGAACCTGCGGGAAACCCTGCGCCGTCGCGTCATGCGTCTGGCCGGGTTGGATACGGCCGCCCCCGCCGTTCCTGAGATAATGCGGGCGGCTCCAGAGCCCTCACAAACGACAGAGCAGGAAATGGGGCGAGAAATGGAGCAAATCCCACCGCAGGGAGCTGCTCTCATCCCGGCCCTGCTGTTTGGCGACCGCTCCCTGATCCACAGGAAAAATCTTGATCTGATCGCTAAAAGCACGCTGGCGCACAGCCTGGCCCTTTCGGGCATGCACCTGGCCTTTGCCGCCGCCCTGGGCTATGGCGCGGCCTCTCTCATAGGCCTGTTTTTTCCCGCACTGTTACTCTCTATCCCCCGGCAAAAACTAGGGCTCATCATAGCGCTGCCCTGCGCCGGTCTCTACCTCTGGCTCGGCGGCGCGCCGCCTTCACTGCTCCGGGCCGCCCTGATGCTGGCATTCTGGGCCTGGCTGCTCTGGCGGGGAAATCCCAAAGTATTGCTGGATGGCCTGCTCTGGGCGCTGGGCCTCATGCTGCTGCTCCACCCCCTATCCCTTTACGACCTGCGTTTGCAGCTCTCGGTTCTGGCCGTCGCGGGCATAGCCCTGATCGCTCCGCTTTTGCCTCCGCTGCTCCAGCGCTTCCAGGCGACAGAGGATGGCGGTCTCTGCCGCCGGGGCGGCCGGGCAGCATTGCGCTACTTCCTGCCCTTTCTGGTTATTTCCTTGGCAACACAACTCACCCTGCTGCCCCTGATTCTGAACGCCTTCGGCGTAACGGCTCTGGCTTTCCCACTGAACCTCCTTTGGCTGCCGGTCCTGGGGCTCGCGGTCATGCCTTTATGTTTCCTGGGGTTCAGCCTGAGCGCGCTTTCTCTGCTGTTTCCGGCCGCCTGCCTGGAAACCGCGGCTAAACTGACTTTCATGCTGGCTTCCCTACCGTGTGAAACCATGCTCGCGGGGCTCTCCTTCCTTGACGCAGCCTCCCTCCTCCCCGCACCGGCAGCCATGCGCCCCGCCTGGAGCGCCTCCGCAGGGTACTGGCTATTGCTCGCACTTCTGCCAGGCCTGATCATGCGCCCGCGTTCGCGCAAATTCCTTGCTCTGGCCTGCCTCGGATTGGCCTTACTCTCACTTCCGGAAGTTGCCCGATTCCTCGAGCTCTCCCGGGACACGGTGCGGCTCAGGCTGTTAGACGTGGGGCACGGTCAGGCCGCGCTCATCGAATGGCGCGGCGGCGGCAGGCTCTTAGTAGATGGCGGCGGTTTCGCCACGGGCAGCTTTGATGTAGGCAAACTCGTGATCGCCCCCATCCTGACCCAAAACCGCCCGCCGGACCTCACCTGGGTATTCAACTCCCATCCGGATACAGACCACTTGGGCGGCCTGCTCTACCCCCTGGAAACCTTCCGAATCGGAGCCTTTGGCAGCGCTTCCTTTACTACCAAGGAAACCGGTCTGACTCGGAAACGTGACGCCATTCTGGAACAGCGCGGCATCCCCCAACGGAGTTTCCAGGCCGGGGATAGAATCGCCCTCGCCCCGAACTTGCATCTTGAGGTGCTCTCCCCGATCCCTTCGGGAAAAACACGGCCGGAAGGAGCCGGACCGCGAAAAAACGGGGAAGCCTTCATTTCATCCAATAACGCCAGTCTGGTTCTGCGCCTTGTCCGGAATGGCCGCGGACTCGCCCTGCTCTGCGGCGATCTGGAAAGGCCCGGAGTGCTCCGCCTCCTTGAAGCAGGCGCTGATCTCTCCGCCGAGGTGTTGGTTCTGCCCCACCACGGCGCGAAAAGCAGCCTTGAACCGGAACTCTACCGCCGGGTCCGCCCCGATCTGGCCCTGGCCTCCTGCGCTTACGGCAACACCTGGCGCTTCCCCTCCCAGGCAGTGCGCGAGGCCTTGGCCAAAGAAGCCATTCCCTTGAAAAGCACCGCGGAGCACGGGCAGATTACCGTTATGTGGGATCAAGAGGGGAAGCGTACAGTGCTTTTCGGCAGGGCCCTTGCCCTGGATTAACGTCGTCCCTACCCGGCCGGCGTGATCACCCACTCCGGCTGTCTTCAAGGCCAACGCAGGTGTTTGGCCCCCTGCAAGGACTATCCAAGGGCCACCATAGGAAACAGACAAGCATGAGTCCGGAGCGTAGAGAGCCAACTAAGGAACCAACCTGGAAAGCCAAACCCAGGAACTTGCACTCAACTTTTCACTACGCCATAGAGAGGTGCCGGCTGAACACGGGCGCCCGGGTTGAATATTCGCTGGATACCCAGTAAAATATACCCCGTTTGACAGCCAGCACAAGAGGTTCTGATGGAAGAAGTAAAAATGCCGCGGGATAGTGCCTGCTTTGACCACTACTTTTTAGGCATATTAGCCTCCATTGAACTTTTCATGTCTTTTACCTCCTTGGGCTATATTCATATACCGCCCATATCCATTACAATAGCATATATTCCGATTTTGATAGCCGGCTGTCTTTTAGGGCCTATGCAAGCCCTGATCATCGGCGGTATTTTTGGCGCAGCCAGCATGTATAAAGCGTCAGCCTCTTATGTTCTGCCCGCTGATGCCGTATTTTCCCCTTTTTTAAGCGGTTCCCCGATCAGCAGTATTTTGCTCAGCATCGGCGCTCGGGCGCTTTTTGGCTTTTTAATAGGAATTGCCTTTTTTATAGTCTTAAAAAGAAAATATTATTATGTATGGAGTGGATTTGTCGCTGCGATTGCTCCCAAAACTCACTCCTTACTTGTTTACACCTCCTTGGGAATTTTATTTCCAACGTATGGATACAGCTATACTTCAGCTTTTAAATTTGGTGTTGCTGATATTGCAATATCAATTACGTGCATATTGGTTGTTGAGTTGTCATTGGCAATTTATTTAAGTAAACCAATACAACGTATTAAGTATGGCATTGATCAATCAGCAAATAGCCCTTACTCATCTAAAAATATAGCGTTATATATTTTTATCTTTAAAATTTTTATATTCTCCCTCGCTATTTTTGCTACCTTATATTTTTCGCAAAGACAAGCATATATGCTTGAACACCATGGGATAATCATATCTGATACTATTTCAGCGGATATGCTTGGTTTGCAGATACAATTTCTTTTTGCATTGCTGTCATTAAATATTATTTTGGTAATTCTGCTGATTTTACTTTATAAATATATGGCCCATAAGGAATATAAAGGGAAAATTGACGGATTAACCGGTATAATGGGCAGGAAAATGTTTCTTGATTATTGTGATAAAGTACAAAAATCACATATACCCGGGCAGCAAAAGACAGGCTGGTTCCTCTTTGTAGATGCTGATTATTTTAAGTCAATTAACGATACATTTGGCCATGCGGTTGGGGACAAAGTATTACAAGAGATTGCAACAAATCTGCAAAAGAGTGTTGGCGAAGCCGGAAAGGTAGGTCGGCTTGGCGGCGACGAATTTGCCGCTCTTATCGAAAAAGAAATGCCGCAAAAAGAACTAGAATATTGTTTACAAAAATTTCTTGATGCCCTTTCCGGTGTTCTTCCGGATAAAAAAATAAGTTGTAGCATTGGCGCGTATCAATTTGTTTTTCCGCAGCCGATAAAAAAGTTATTAGCTGAAACGGATAGCGCGCTGTACCAAGCCAAAGAAA
>CATJOY010000042.1 GCA_949741925.1 uncultured Desulfovibrionaceae bacterium
ACGCGGATGTTGAGAACTATTCGTTGTTTCTCTTGCCGGAAGGCACTGCAATCTCTCCGGCCGAAATTCTGAAAGTTGTCGGAGAGAACGGTTCCATTCCTTCCCAACTTCTGCTGATTTTTGACATGCCTCCTCTTGCTCCGCAAAAGCCAGCGGAGTCCGTGCGGGCACGGCTAACCCACAAACGAACCGGGGAAACCGCCAACCTGTTCTTTGACCTGCCCGCAACAGTTTCCGGCGCTCTTAAGTCTGTTCCGGCTGCGCTTTCCGGCAATACGGAAGCGGCTCTCAATGCATCTTCCGATCTTGAAGCCTCACGCTCAGATGTTATTCCTGAGTCTGTAAACGCCACGGAAACGGCCGTTGCCATCGCCAATCCAGATTCCCTGCTCTCAGAAAGCGCCTGGGCGCCCTGGGCACTTTTGGCGGCACTGGTCTTGATCTGCCTGTACTTGCTGCGCTATCACAAAAAAAGAACCTGCCGGACAAAATCGACTGCGGGGAACTCCTCTTCGACCATGAAGGAACCTGCGCAGGCTTCCGGTTTCGAGTTGGTATTCCCTGATCTGGGAATCCATTTTCCTCTCAAGTTGGGCACGATGGTAGCCGGAACAGCATCGAACAACGACATTGTTCTGAGGGATACCAGCCTGGCCGGGCATCATGTGGAATTCCATGTTGCCGAGGGAGAGTGCCGGGTACGTCGGCTGGATTCCTCCGGTACAATTTTGATAAATGGAACCAGGCTGAAAGGCTCGGCAGTTCTGAAGCCTGGGGATACCCTGCAGATTGGCACAGCCAGAGCAGTGGTGCGGATGCTTTAACCTCCTCCTCCGCCCCTGTTCCTAGCGGGAGAAAGACTGGTATCAGGTCTTTCTCCCAGCCTTGTTTGCGGGCAGGGTAGCCGCAATCCGCAGGTGCAGGCGCTTCGCCAGACCACGGCACACCGCCTTCGCCCCCCCCTTTCCGGAAAACACCACGTTGCCGATTCCCAATATCGGAGAAAATCCGTATATGCAGACCGGATGGACAATCCGCTATGAGGCGACAAACCGTGGTGACAACATGAAGAGACAAAAAATTCCAGGAACAGCGCCGGACCGCCATACTGCTGAACGCATTTTTTTCAACGGCGTTATCTATACGGTGGACGCCGCGTTTTCCAAAGGCTCCGTTCTGGCCTGCCGGAACGGGGAAATCCTCTATGTAGGGAACGACCGCAAGGCGGCGGAGAGAGTAGTTTCCCCCCATGCCGAACGGGTTAACCTTGAAGGCAAAACCGTTGTTCCCGGCCTGGTTGAAGGGCACATGCACTTTCTTT
Organism: uncultured Desulfovibrionaceae bacterium; assembly: GCA_949741925.1. Classification (GTDB taxonomy): domain Bacteria; phylum Desulfobacterota; class Desulfovibrionia; order Desulfovibrionales; family Desulfovibrionaceae; genus JAJDHY01. The sequence continues at coordinate 1,322 of CATJOY010000042.1, forward strand.
CCGAAGGCCAGTATCTTTCGGAAATGGATATTTTTTACAAGCCCAAAGCTGAAATACTCCACCTGGTAGCACAGGAGGCCCAACGCCTGGGGCCGGGAAAGTGGATCATCGGCCGCGGCTGGAACCATGAAAGCTGGTTGGAAAACACCTGGCCGACCAAAGAAGATCTGGATGCCGTGGCCCCGGATAACCCGGTAGCCCTAACCCGAGTGGACCACCATTCCCTGTGGGGGAATTCCCTGGCCCTGCAGGCCGCGGGAATCAACAGGAATACGCCGGACCCACAGGGGGGCGAAATTCTCCGGGGAGCGGACGGCGATCCCCAGGGCATCCTCATCGATACCCCCATGTTCATGGTCCGTGAGGCCATCCCCCCGCTCAGCGAGGCGGAAACTCTGGAAGCCTACCGCAAGGCCCAGCAGGAACTCTTTCGTTACGGCATCACCTCCATTGCCGATGCGGGCCAGAGTGTGGAAAACTTTCAAACGCTGTCGCGGGCCTATCGTGACGGCTTGCTCAAAATACGAGTCCACGGCATGCTGGCCGGTTACTCCGGGCAAGATGTTCTCTACCTTGAAGCCGGCGGCAAACCGGTTTCCGGGCTCTATGACGAACGGCTCTCGCTCCGGGCCTTCAAGGCGGTCTGCGACGGTTCTCTTGGCTCGCGCAGTGCCTGGCTCCTTGCTGCCTACGCGGACAGGCCGGGGCACCGGGGCAACAGCCGGTATACGGATGAAGAACTCAGCGCCTTTGTAAAGCGCGCCCGTCTGAACGGTTTCCAGGCCTGCCTGCACGGCATCGGAAATGCCGCCGTGCGCCAGGCCCTTAACGCCATTGAACGGGTGCTGGCCGAGTATCCCTTGCCGGACCATCGCTACAGAATCGAACACTTCCAAATCGTCGAGCCCGAGGATAGACAAAGGGCCAGGCGTCTCGGCATCATCCCGACCATGCAAACTATCCACGCAACATCTGATAGGCAGATGGCCGAACGCCGCCTGTCGTCCGAAACAATAGCCGAAGCCTATGCTTGGCGGCGCTGGCTCGACCAGGGCGGCATCTTTGCCAATGGTTCAGACGCGCCCATGGAAGTGCTCAATCCCTTTCTCGGTTTCCACGCCGCCGTAACCCGGCAGGATTGCTCCGGCGCTCCGCCCGGCGGCTGGTATCCCGATCAGAAGCTCAGCCGTAAAGAAGCATTGCAATCGTATACCATTTGGGCAGCCTACGCCGAATTTACGGAACACCGTAAGGGTTCCCTGGAGCGGGGCAAGCTGGCGGATTTCACCGTGCTGGATAAAGATATCATGACCTGCCCCGCGGCGGAACTCAAGGATACACGCGCCCTGATGACCATCCTCGGGGGGGAGATTGTGTACAGAGCCGCGCAGTGGTGATCAGCATTGCGCGGCTGCCTGCCCTGTCTTTTTTACGGGCAAACTGTTCTTACGGGAGAGGCGGCAAACCTGCCATCGACAGGCAACGGAGAAAACGCCCCTGAGCAGCCCGGTTTTGCGGGCGGGCGCATCCGGCACCGCTCTGCTCCGCCTAGTGCAGCGCCTCCCCGAACGAATCGACAAGTTCGGCGATTCGCGGTACGAAAAAAAATGTACTCTCCGGCGCACGCCAAAAGGAACCGTAATGCCAAAACCAATAATACGATCCAGACGCAAGCCCGGCCTGTTCCTTTCCGCCGCCCGCTGGCGGCACGAAGGGGGCTTGTTAGGTCGGCATTTTCCCCGGCTCCAGGCTTGGCTCGACTACCAGCTTAACGGCAGAAGACGCGAGCAGAACATTGAACGCTATGTACAGCGCATGCACGCCAAGCCGCAGTTGCCCTGGTTCCAAAGCGTTGAGTTGGAGACCCTCAACCGCTGTAACGGGGAATGCGCTTTCTGCCCGGTAAACCGCCAGCAACCGCAAAGGCCATATGCCCGCATGGGTCAGGCGCTGTATGAGCGCATCATCAGCCAGTTGGCGGCCATGAATTTTCGCGGCGGCCTGGCCCTTTACTCCAATAATGAGCCGTTGCTGGATCCCCGCCTGCCCGAACTGGCGGCCTATGCCCGAAAAAGCCTGCCCCTGACAGAACTGAAGCTTTTTACCAACGGCACGCTGCTGACTCTGGAATTGTTTCGCAAACTCATGCCCAGCTTCGACCGCATCACCGTGAACAACTACAATGCAACGCCTACCCTGCATCCCGGCGTACAGGAGATATACGATTACTGCCGCACTCCTGAAGGGCGGCGTTTCCTGGCCGGAAAGCGTCTGTACATCCAACTCCGCAACCCCGGCATGGTCTTAAGCAGCCGGGCCGGGCAATCCCCCAATCGGGATATCCCCGCCACCGTGACTACGGCTAAATGCCGCTATCCTTTCAACCAGTTGGTTATCCGGCCGGATGGCAAAATCAGTCTTTGCTGTAACGACGGCCTGGGCAAGATGACCCTCGGCGATCTCTCCAGCCAGACGATAGCGGAAGCCTGGCGCGGAAAAGCCAGAGCCGCCGTATGCAACGCCATGGCCGAAAAAGGCCGCAGCGGCATTCCCCTGTGCGCGGCCTGCGACTTTGTCAAGTAGCCCGGGCCATCCGGACGTGACGGCGCAACGTGCCGGCCATGACGGGATACAATGAAAAGAAAGAACCCCGCGCGCCCTCAGGAGGTCAGCATGGTTGACAGAAAAAAACTCGACTGGATGCTGGACGCACTCGGCTGCGAAGAAAAACCGCTGGGTCTGTTCTTCAGCGAAGAGCAACCTACAGGGCATGGCCCTGACGGCACAAAGGCGCACGACTGTCTGATGAAATATGTCCGCTTGGCCCGCGTGCGTCGTGTGCCGGGCTGGATATCCCGTCACCAGCCGGGATGCAGAGGTGGAGCGATATATGCGGGATTTACGGAACCTTCCGATGCCGTTGCCCGTTTCGTCACCACAGGGGTTCCCGGCCGTGAAGGCGAACGTTATATGCCGGACCCGAAATCCATGTGGCGCTTTTTCGAGGCGCTTGATTCGCAACCCGCTTCCGCCGATTACTGTGTTATCAAGCCGTTGGAGCTGTTTTCCACTGAGGAAAAGCCTCTGGCTATCATTTTCTTTGCTCGGGGCGAACTTCTGAGCGGTTTGTGCCAGCTCGCCTTTTTTGCTTTGGATGATCATCAGGCCGTGGTCTTTCCCTTTGGTTCCGGTTGCGCCAATATTGTGAGCTGGCCGCTCCATTATGCCCGGCAGGGAGAGGATCGCGCCGTTGTTGGCGGAGCCGACCCCTCCTGCCGTCCGTATATGGAGCCGGATGAACTCAGCTTTGCCGTGCCCGCTTCGGCCTTCATAAAAATGCTTGATGCCGCGCCGCGTTCCTTTCTTACAGGCGGCACCTGGGCCACAGTCCGCCGTAAGATTGAAAAAAGCCATAAACGCTGGAAGAGGTAAGGCCGCTCGTAGCCACCGGGAACCGGCATACCTTCAAGCTGGAGCCCTGCACGCTGACACGCAGCAACAAATCCGGCGCGTGCGTTGCTCACGCGCCGGATTTTTGCATAGGCCCTCGGCAATCGCCACGGGCCGCCTCAGACGGCACATTGCGCGGTCCGCCACGAGCCCGTGATGCTTTTTCTTTACGCAAGGGCAATTTTTCGGCATCTTCTTTTCATGCGTATTACAATCATAGGCGGCGGCAGTTGGGGTACCGCTCTCGGCCATCTTCTGGCCGGAAGCGGCAACAATGTCAGGCTCCTGCTCAGAAGCCGGGATATGGCGGAGGAAATCAATGCCGAACACAGAAACAGCAGGTATCTGCCCGGCCTGGCCTTGAATCCCGCCTTGCAGGCCAGTACCAGCCCGGGGCCTGCCCTAGACGGAGCCGAAATCTGCATTTTAGCTGTTCCCTGCCAGCATATGCGCGAAGCGCTTCGCACCCTGGCCCCGTTTGTTCCTGTGGAGGCCGCTCCGATCTGCGCCAGCAAGGGCATTGAGACAGCCAATCTCTGCCGTATGAGCGAGGTAACGGCCGCCGAATGGCCCCGCCAGGCGGCGCGTTATGCTGTGCTTTCCGGCCCTTCCTTTGCCCGCGAGGTTGTTGAAGGCAAGCCCACAGCCGTGGTCTTGGCCGCCCGAGAACAGGAGCACAGCGAAGCCCTGCGCTCCGCCTTTTCCTCCGAGTTTTTCCGCGTCTATTCCAGCACAGATGTTCCCGGCGTGGAACTCGGCGGAGCCGTGAAAAACGTCATTGCTCTGACGGCCGGTTTATGCGACGGCCTGGGCTTCGGCGATAACGGCCGGGCCGCCCTGATCACCCGCGGTCTGGCCGAAATGACCCGCCTAGGCCTTGCTCTGGGGGCACGGCCCCTGACCTTTATGGGACTCTCAGGCATGGGCGACCTGGTGCTCACCTGCACCGGCGGCCTTTCGCGCAACCGCCAGGTGGGCTTACGCCTTGCTGCCGGGGAATCCCTTGCCGCCATCACCTCGGGCATGCACATGGTGGCCGAGGGAGTTGCCACGTGCGAAGCCCTGTGCCGCCTGGCAGAGCGCCACGGCCTGGAACTGCCCGTTACGAGGGCCATGTACAAAATCCTCTATCAGCAGGCCGATCCCCAGCGCATGGCCCGAGACCTGATGACCCGCGATCTCCGCGAAGAGTGAGAAACGTTCGAGAAACAGCCTGCTCATCCCGGGCCGCCCGGTTCCCCATAGGGACAAGAATGCCTTTTCTCCATAAAAAACCGACCGCTCGCCACAACGGCCGGGGAAAAAGCAGTCGCTTTTTCCGCCAATACCCGTTATATTCCGGGCGGGAGTCGGATGGGCCATCGCCGCGGGTAACCGGGGAGGAAAGTCCGGGCTCCGCAGGGCAGGATGCTGGGTAACGCCCAGAGGGAGCGATCCCTGGAAAGTGCCACAGAAAGCAAACCGCCGGCCTTTGGCCGGTAAGGGTGAAACGGTGGGGTAAGAGCCCACCAGGTTGCGTGGCGACGCGCAAAGCTAGGAAAACCCCGTCCGGAGCAAAACCAAATAGGGGAGCGCACGGGTCGGCCCGACCCTGCTCCCGGGTAGGTTGCTTGAGGCGGCGGGTAACCGCCGTCCTAGAGTAATGATGGCCTCCTTCCCCCACGGGAAGAGACAGAACCCGGCTTACAGTCCGGCTCCCTTTACTTGGCTGCGCCGCCGTCCACAGAGGTGCACGGCTCATCCTTGACTTTTATCCGGCGCGGAGCAGCACAACGTTTTTTCGGATACCTGACATGCACTGCTGGACCATCATCGCCGCCGGCGGCAAAGGATTGCGCATTGCCTTGCCCGGCTCCACCCGGCCAAAACAATTTCTCGCCTTTATGGGCCGCCCGCTCTTCTGGCACGCGGCCTTGCCCTTTACCCGCACGGCCAGAATGCGCGGGCTGGTTTTCGTCTTCCCCGAACCCTTTTTGGAAGAAGCCCAAACCCTTTTGAGCCCCCTGATGGCTGCAGAAGCCCCGGGGCTCCCCTGGCAGTGCGTCGCCGGGGGCGAAAGCCGCCGCGAATCCGTCGGCCGGGGGCTGGCGGCCCTGCCTGCCGCCTGTGATACCGTGTTGGTTCACGATGCCGCCCGCCCGTTTGTAAACGAATGCCTGGTCAACACAGTGCTGGATGCCCTGGAAGGCGGGGCTTCTGCAGTCATCCCCGGCATTCCCGTGACTGATACCGTCAAGCGGGTGGATGAGACCGGCCGGGTTCTGGAAACGCCCGCTCGAGACAGGCTCAGGGCGGTACAAACCCCTCAGGGCTTTTGCCTTACCCGGTTGCAGGCAGCCCATGCCGAGGCCGCCACGCGCGGTCTGGATGCCACGGATGATGCCATGCTTCTGGAAATGCTGGGGGAAACCGTGCTGGTTGTGCCGGGGCAGGAAAGCAACCGGAAAATCACCACCCCGGAGGACTTGAACTTGCTGCGAGAACGGGAGAAAGCCACGCGCCCCCGCCCCGATTTTATCCCCCGCACCGGCTTCGGCTACGATGTGCATCGCTATAACGGGCCACGACCCTTGGTACTCGGCGGTATCCCCATACCCACGGAAATCACCGTGCAGGCCCACTCCGACGGGGATACCCTGTTGCACGCCCTGACCGACGCCCTTCTTGGCTGTCTCGGTCAGGGAGACATCGGCGGCATTTTTCCGGATACTGACCCCACCCTGGAGGGCATCAGCAGCGGCATCATGCTGGCCGAGGTCATGCAGCGGGTCGAGCGGGCAGGGCTTATCCTCTGTCACGCCGATCTGACCATCGTAGCCCAAACCCCGAAAATAGCGCCCCACCGGGAAGCCATCCGCCGCAATATCGCCGCTCTCTTAGGGTTGCCCCCGGAGCAGGTCAACCTCAAGGCCACCACCGAAGAACGCTTGGGCTTTACCGGCGAAAAGCTGGGCATCAAGGCCTACGCCGTGGTCTCTGCCCTGGCGGCTGTTTCCCGAGAGACAGGGGGGGAAGAAGGGAGATAGCCTGTAAGGCCGCGGCTGTGATGCCTCCGGCGGCCGGAACGGTATCCCGCCCCTGGCAGCGAATCGCCGAGGGCGAAGACGCAGGAAAACGACAGGGGGGCAGAGGAAGATCACTTCTGTATCCTGGGGGAGGGCTGGAACCGCCTCAGGCATTCCCTGCCCCCGGTGCAGCCTTTAGTATCAATGACAACGCGGGGATGGGCGCTCGTAGCCCTCCCCGCGTTGTTCGGACGCATCCACACGATCGTTACTGAAAAAGGCTACGCGTTTGCCACGGTTTCGGTGCGCAACATGTTGATAGCCAGGCTCATTTCCTGATTAAGACGGCTCTTCACCGCTGTTTGCACGGAGGCCTCAGAGGAGCCGAACTGCCCGGAACGCAGGGCATAGATACGCCGGATCAAACTCTCTCCGGTTTTCCGGAGCGCCTCAGGCGTAGATTTTTCCGGGTCCAGCTTCTCCTGTCCCACGGCGCTGACGGCCCGGCTGACAATACGCGCAGCGCCGCCCGGGCCGTGCTGTACGGCGGTGCTGAAGAGAACCTCCTGAAGCGCGGCCGGCATTTCAGTAAAGGCCAGGCCGGTTTTTGCGGCCACGGCTTTCATGGCCGGAACAAAATGGCTTTTGTGGATGAACTTTTCCTGGAGTTCTTCAAAACGCTCGGGCGATTCAGAAGCTATTTTTTTCCAGACCTCAGGCATTCTGCCGCGGCGTCCTCCTGTGTTGGCCGGACCGGCCGCCTCAAGGCGCTTCGCCCACTCCGGTTCCTCGGCTTTCAGAAACTCAATGAAGCTGCGCATAGTGCCGGCGCGGGAGGAAATCTGGTATTTGCCGTAGGAAGTGCCGCCGTGACGATCATACCCGATGGCCTCAATGCCGTCGCGCCCGGATTCAAATTGCGCGGATAGCGTGCCCAGACTATCGGCATCACGCCCCTTGGCGGTATCAAGCCAAGCCCCTGTGTTCGCTTTGGCGACATGGGCCCTGGCCTGCGCCTCACCGGGTTTCTCTTTGCTCCCGGCCTTGAGGCGATGCTGCTGCACCCGGATGTTGGTCTCAGCCGCAGCAAGGCCCGTGGGTCGTTCCAATCCGACCAATCCGAGAATCTGGCCTGTCAAAACATTGTCGCCGGTGGTCTTGCGCAAGGCTTCTTGCGCCGAATTTAAAAGACCAAGAGGCGTTGTGCTGTTTTCCATAACTTTGGCCAGACTGGCCCCGGCGGGCTGCTGCCCCCCGGCTCGAGACTGACCGGCTTGCTTTTGGGCGGCCTGCAGCATGGCGATCTGTGCCTGATTCAACGCGATGGGAGCCCTGCCGCCGTTTTCCGGCAGAGGTAACCCCTGAGCCCCCGAAGCCCCGGCCAGAAGAGTCGAAAAATTATTGGCGGAATTCTGGGCCGAAGCCCGCTGTGCCTTGGGAGCCTGCGTTGCAATACCATCGGAGCGGGTATTCAGGGGCTTTGATATCACCATATGATAACTCCTTAATCCATAGCAATCCTGTGTTCCGCGCCTTGAATAAAGCTGGAACGCCTGTTTCCGCCCGACTGTATGGCGCGTCAACGGCACAGCCCAGACGCCGGGAGGGAATCTCACGGCAATATTAGCAAATTGTATGCCATCCCCGTAAAATGAGAGCATTTCGATGAACAGAAAGGGAGGGCATCCCGCCCCAGGGACCACAGTGTCAAAAAGAGGACGTCAGGCAGGCTATGGGCCTGGCGCCTGCTCAATGCTTTCTTTCTTTGCCGGACCGCCGCCGCCAGAGGGCGCCGACGCGGCAAAGGCCGTGTTGCCGATCCTTATATCCCGGCAAGTTCCTTTGTCGTCTCCCGGGCCCTTCCTGAGTCTTCAAAAGATAAATGAAAAAACTATTTTTTGCCAAAGCGCTGCCTTCAATGGTAGCATTTTTATAGATAACTCTATAGAATTGGTTTTTACTTATACTTTGACTCGCTTTCCGAAATGGGGGTTCCCCCTCCTCAAATGCCTACGGCAAAGGAGAGTTCTATGCTGTTTTACGCGCACAGTATTCCCGGTCAGTCTCCTGAGCAATGGCAATCCCTGCATGCGCACCTCACGGCTACAGCATCCTCTGCAGCGGCGTTCGCATCTGCCTTCGGTTGTGGGGAATGGGCCTTTTTATGCGGACTGCTGCATGATCTCGGCAAGTATTCTCAGGCGTTCCAAAAGCGTTTGCACGGGGGGAAACGGGTTGACCATTCCCTGGCCGGGGCAATCGAGGCAACCAGATTTTTAGAATCCCGCTCTTACGGTGTCTTTGCTAATCCCCTAGCGCACATCATTTCCGGTCACCACACCGGCCTTGCCAACGGTGTTTCTGAAAAAGAAGGCGGCCCCAGCTTGAGGGAACGCTTGCAGACGAAAGACGCTCTCCCGGACTATGCCGCCTGGCAACAGGAAATTGCCTTACCGCAAAGCCTTCCGCCCCTGCCGTCGTTCTCCGGAACGCATAAGGCCGATGTCGCTTTCAGCATCTTTTTTTGGATCCGAATGCTCTATTCCTGCCTCGTAGATGCTGACTTCTTGGATACGGAATCCGCCATAACTCCGGAAAAGGCGGCTCAACGCAGCGGGTATCCCGATCTTGGCATACTCCATGAAGCTTTCAATGCCTTCATGGCCCGCAAAACAGCCGCAGCGAAGCCGGGAACAGTCAATGAGCAACGAGCAAAGGTACTGGCGGCCTGCCGTAAGGCCGCCTTGCAAGACCAAGGGATCTTCTCCCTCACCGTCCCTACAGGCGGCGGCAAGACCCTCTCTTCTCTAGCCTTCGCTCTGGATCATGCCGCCCGGCACTCTCTGCGGCGCGTCATTTATGTCATTCCCTACACCAGTATCATTGAACAGACCGCAGAGGTCTTTCGCGAGGCTCTGGGCGCAGATCTGGCCCATGCCGTTATTGAGCACCATGCCAGTGCCGAGGAAAAAACGGCGCTTCTTCCTCAAGACGCGGACCAACGGGAAGATACCCGTACTCTGGCTTTTGAAAATTGGGATGCCCCGATCATCGTCACTACGGCCGTACAGTTCTTTGAATCGCTGTTCGCGGCCCGTGCCTCCCGTTGCCGCAAGCTACACAATATTGCCGGGAGCGTTATCATCCTTGATGAAGCCCAAACACTGCCCACCCCACTTTTCCGCCCCTGCCTTGCCGCCCTGCGAGAACTAAGCGGCATGTACCGGGCTTCTATCGTACTGTGCACTGCCACCCAGCCGGAAGTGGGCATAAAGCCCTGGAACCGCAACGGGCTTGAGAGGGTACGGGAAATCGCACCAGACCCTCCGGCGCTTTTCAAAGCCCTTGAACGGGTGCAGGTGCACTCCCTCGGCCCCGTGGATATGCCGGCGCTGGCAGAACGCCTTGCTGCTCACGAACGAGCCTTATGCATCGTCAATACCCGATCCCAGGCCCGCGATCTGTATGAACTCCTCCGAGCTCGTCTCCCCGAAGGGCATCCTCTATTCCATTTGAGCACCTGGATGTGCCCGGCGCACCGCAAGGCCGTGTTGGCAGGCATCCGGGCCATGCTGCATGACCCAGCCAATCAGCCCCTGCTGGTTGTTGCCACATCTCTGGTGGAAGCCGGGGTAGATCTGGATTTTCCCGTTGTTTACCGGGCACTAGCCGGCGTGGATTCCATTGCCCAGGCAGCCGGACGCTGCAACCGTGAAGGGAAACTGAGCATGGGGCATACCTATGTTTTCAGCCTCCCGGATCGGCTACGCGGCGAGATGGACCGCCGCAGAGGGGCCACGGAGGCCGTGCTGCGGGATGGTCTGCCGCTCCTCTCCCCCGAGGCCGTGACCCAATATTTTGATGATCTGCACTCCACGGTAGGCTCTACCGGGTTAGATATGCCGGGTATCTTACGACGGGTGCAGGAAAACGCAGAAAAGGGGCTCTTCCCCTTCCGCAGCATAGAACGGGATTTTTGCTTCATTGAAGATTATGATCTACCGCTGATCATCCCCTATGACAGCAATGCGCGAGCAGCTTTAAGGAGATTGAGCGCAGGCCAAGCAGATCGCGCCCTCTACAGAAGCTTGCAACAATGGATCGTGGGCGTTCCGCAAACGACAATGGCCGAGCTTTTAGGGAAAAGCGCGGCTCCTGTAGGCTTTGCCGGGCAGCATTATGCACTCATTAACGATGATATTTATGACGGCCTGATCCAGGAACAGGCCAAAGCCCCAGCGACGGCC